>NZ_JAUORR010000013.1:0-136090 GCF_030547945.1 Photobacterium sp. 1_MG-2023
CAAGCGCCAGCCGATCCCAAAAAAGCGGCTGTCGCTGCGGCGATTGCCCGCGCGAAAGCAAGAAAAGCAGCCCAAGCGGCTGAGGCGCAGGCTGCACCGGAAGCGGCATCTGCGGACGATCAGCCAGAACCTTCTGAAAAAACGCAAGCGCCAGCCGATCCCAAGAAAGCAGCTGTCGCTGCGGCCATTGCCCGCGCGAAAGCCCGGAAAGCGGCACAGGAAGCCGCCAGTAAAAACGCTGACAATCAACACAAAACAGACGAGGATAGCTAACCGTGGCTTTTAATATTGCCAGTTCTCCCCACGCGCACAGTCGTCGCAGCACCCATGACATCATGCGCAACGTCATTTTGTGTTGTGCTCTTGGCTTTGCTGCGCAATGTTACTTTTTCGGCTGGGGCGTTCTTGTTCAGGTCTTGTTCGCAGGCAGCCTGGCCATCATCGCAGAATCTGCGGTACTGGTACTCAGAAAACGCAGGGTTCGTCAGGTCCGTGACAACAGCGCCCTGCTGACCGGCGTATTGCTTGGCTTGTCCATTCCCCCGCTGGCGCCCTGGTGGATCACCGTGATTGGGATCTTTTTTGCCATTGTCATCGCCAAACATCTGTACGGTGGTCTGGGGCAAAATCTGTTCAACCCGGCGATGGTCGCTTATGTGGTGCTGCTGATCTCTTTCCCGGTGCCCATGACGTCCTGGCTGCCGCCCGCAGCCATCAGTGAACATCCGGTCACGCTGATGGAAAGCCTTCAGGTCATTTTTACCGGATTTACCACAGATGGTTTCAGCGTCCACCAGCTCCGGAACGGAATCGATGGTGTCACCATGGCGACGCCACTGGACACCATCAAAACCGCAATGAAAGCCGGATTTACAGCCACTGAAGCCATGGATAGCCCTGTCTTCAGCGGACTGGCTGGCGTTGGCTGGGCTTGGGTGAACCTTGGGTTCCTGATTGGCGGCCTGATACTGCTTAAGCTGCGAATCATTCAATGGCAAATCCCGGTTGCCATGCTGGCATCGCTCTTTGTAATCAGCAGCCTGGGTTATCTCATCAGCCCGGACGGCACCGCTTCCCCTATGGTTCATCTGCTTTCCGGTGCCACCATGCTGGGTGCATTTTTCATTGCCACCGATCCGGTCTCGGCTTCAACCACGACCAAGGGCCGGCTCATTTTTGGCGCCACGATCGGAATTCTGACTTACCTGATCCGTACCTTCGGTGGTTTTCCGGATGGTGTGGCGTTCAGCGTATTGCTGGCAAATATGTGTGTCCCGCTGATTGACTACTACACGCGTCCACGCACTTACGGTCATTCCTAGGAGCAGCCATGATACTGAAGAATATGCAAAAAAACGGGGGCATTCTGGCGCTGTCGGCCCTGCTGGCAACGGCACTGGTTGCGCTGACGCATCAAGTCACGGCTTCCCGGATTCAGGAGCAGGAACAAAAGCAACTGCTTCAGGTGCTGAATCAGGTCATTCCGAAAAACAACCATGATAATGAGCTTTATAAACACTGTACTCTGATTCAGGATCAGGAACACTTGGGAACCAGTGAGCCCATGCCGGCCTATCTGGCCACTCAGGCAGATCAGCCCAGTGGCGTTGCCATTGAAGCCATCGCACCCGATGGTTACAACGGGGCGATCAAAATCATCGTGGGCCTGGATATGACAGGAACAGTGACCGGGGTTCGTGTGTTGGCCCATCAGGAAACGCCTGGACTGGGCGACAAAATTGATACCCGGATCACCCGCTGGATTGACAGCTTTACCGGCCGCAAGCTCAACGGAGAAAAAGATCCCCGCTGGGCGGTCCGTAAAGACGGCGGAGACTTCGACCAGTTCACCGGGGCGACAATTACGCCGCGCGCCGTGGTGAATGCGGTCAAACGTGTGTCCCTCTACTTTGATGCGCATGGGGAATCCCTGTTCGCACAACCCGCAAACTGCGAAGGAGTCTGAGCCTCATGAGTTCTGCGCAAAATAAAGAGTTAATGGCCAATGGCCTCTGGCACAACAACCCTGCGATTGTACAGTTACTGGGGTTGTGTCCGCTGCTGGCGGTTTCAGCCACAGTGACCAACGCACTGGGACTTGGCATTGCCACCACCATGGTTCTGGTCGGGTCAAACCTGATTGTCTCGCTGATTCGGGAATGGGTGCCCAGTGAAGTTCGGATTCCCATTTTTGTCATGATCATCGCGGCCCTGGTGACCTGTGTCCAGTTACTGATGAATGCCTACACCTACGGGCTGTTCCTGTCGCTGGGGATTTTTATTCCCCTCATCGTCACCAATTGCATCATCATTGGCCGGGCCGAATCATTTGCCTCTAAAAATGCCCCGATGCCTGCCGTAATAGATGGTCTCTGGATGGGATTGGGCATGACGGCGGTGCTGGTTGTTCTGGGGGCTGGCCGGGAGATGCTGGGGAATGGCACCCTGTTTGATGGCGCAGACCGGCTGCTCGGCGACTGGGCTGCTGTGCTGCGAATCGAAGTCTTCAGTACCGACAATAATTTCCTGCTGGCCATGCTGCCGCCGGGGGCGTTCATCGGCGTCGGTTTTCTGATCGCGCTGAAAAACATCATCGACAAGAAGCGTGCAGAAAAAACCAAAGTCGCCGAGCAGAAGCCAGAAATCGAGCGGGTGCGAATTACCTCCGCGAATTAAATGTTGTTGTCTTGCGAACCACCGCAGACATAGATTCAGACACAGGTTTCCGGCATCCCTACAGACTCAGCTGCCGGAACCTGCCTTGCTGAACGAAGGAAGCGAGCATGAATAACCAGAAACGCGTTCAAATCCTTGAGCGATTGCGTGCCGAAAACCCACATCCGGAAACAGAGCTCAACTGGAGCACCCCCTTTGAACTCCTGATTGCCGTGCTGCTCTCAGCGCAGGCAACGGATGTCAGTGTCAACAAAGCGACCGACAAACTTTATCCGGTCGCCAACACGCCTGAAACCATCCTGGCTCTGGGTGTCGAAGGTGTGAAGGAATACATTAAGACTATCGGCCTGTTCAACTCTAAAGCTGAAAACGTCATCAAAACCTGCCGGATTCTGGTGGAGCAACACGGCGGTGAAGTCCCTGAAAACCGTGAAGCGCTGGAAGCCTTGCCTGGCGTTGGCCGGAAAACCGCAAATGTCGTTCTCAATACCGCATTTGGCTGGCCGACAATTGCTGTTGATACCCATATTTTCCGGGTGTCGAATCGCACCAAATTTGCCATGGGCAAGAATGTCGACGAGGTAGAACAAAAGCTTCTGAAAGTGGTGCCCAAAGAATTTAAAGTCGACGTGCATCATTGGCTGATCCTGCACGGTCGTTATACCTGTGTTGCCCGAAAACCCCGCTGTGGCAGCTGCATTATTGAAGATCTTTGTGAATTCAAAGAGAAAGTCTATCCGAACGAATAAACCTGAGGAGACAAACATGGCTCACGGACAAATTTTACACACGATGCTCCGGGTTGGCGATCTGGACCGTTCAATCGCATTCTATACAGACGTGATGGGCATGAAGCTGCTGAGACAATCAGAAAACGAAGCCTATCAGTATACGCTGGCTTTCGTGGGATACACGGATGAGTCGGAAGGCGCTGTCATTGAGCTGACCTATAACTGGGGCACCTCAGAATACGACATGGGCACCGCGTTTGGTCACATTGCCATTGGTGTTGAGGATATTTACGCCACCTGTGACGCCATCAAGCAAGCGGGCGGAAACGTGACCCGCGAACCGGGTCCGGTGAAAGGCGGAACCACACATATCGCGTTTGTCCGGGATCCGGACGGTTATCAGATTGAATTGATCCAGCGCGAAGCCTGAAAGCATGTGGGCAGGATACCTGCCCACTCTCCAACGCTCTGTGATACCCGCTGGTTATTCAACCTTGCCAAAATACTCAATGACCTCAGCACGATAATTCTCCGATTCGTTGCCGGGTTCCATCACCTCAACAGAGTAATATGGCATTTTCGACGCTTTCAGTTTTTCCAGCACGTTTTCCGTAAGATTATCCGCACTCACCGTACTGAACACTTCATAGGTTGCAGCTTTGTTCAGACCCATTTCTTCAGCTTGCTCTTTTGTCACTAACTGAGCCTGAGTTGCTGCTGCAATTTCTTCTTTCAGCATCTCCAATCCACTGTTGGTAATATTTTTTTCTTCTGCAACCGCAGAAGTGACTGAAAGAATTATGGCTATCGCCATCAGTTGCCATTTCATATGCACACCACGCTTTTTCTCGATAGATTTTCTATCTGTTTCACCTTCGCTTTTATCAATCTAGCGTTTTTTGCATCCCTCTCAGCTTCAATGTTGAGATCCCAGCGCATTCAGGATTAAACTTATTGATAATGATAAACGATCTCATTACTATTTAGATCTTTCATACAAGGAGGACAGCCCATGTCATTTCAATTCCCGGCCCTGCCCTATGCATACGATGCACTCGAACCTTACATCGACGCCAAAACGATGGAAGTGCATTACAGCCGTCACCACAGAACCTATTTCGACAAGTTCATCAGTGCAATTCAGGGAACACCGCTGGCAGAACAAAGTTTTGAATCGATCTTTTCACGGGTTTCAGAGCACAGCCCTGCGGTTCGCAACCACGGGGGCGGTTTCTATAACCACAATCTGTACTGGATTTGCATGTCACCGAATGGCGGCGGCCAACCTGGCGGATTACTGGCGGAAGCCATTCGCTGCCACTTTGGCAGCTTTGATGATTTTCAGGCTGCATTCTCCGAAGCGGCTGCCACCCATTTTGGTTCCGGCTTTATCTGGCTGTCTGTGGTCGATGGCAGACTGGAGATCTCCACCACGGGAAATCAGGACAACCCACTCATGGATGTGGTCGAAAAACGGGGTACGCCCATTCTGGCGCTGGATGTCTGGGAACATGCTTACTATCTGTCGTATCAGAACAAACGACCTGAATACATTGATGCCTGGTGGCATGTGGTCGATTGGGAGCAGGTAGAACAGAACTATCTGGAGACGCTCCAACAGTAACAGGAGGAAACACAATGAACGTGTCACGGTGGGAAATGCATACCTTACTGGCCGCCGAAGCTGAAAAAGCCGAGAAGCCGATGATGTCTGTGATTCATTATCAGCTCGCACTGGCCGAATCGCAGCAACTGGAAGCCATTGAAGGAACCCTGGATGAGCTGGAAGAGTTGCTGGCAATTAAGGTCACTGCCTGCCATAACATGGCGAGCTTCTGGCGTAAGCAGGGAGATAAAGACTACGAACTCAAATATTTGCAGTTGGCTTCGGAACAGATTATGGCGCTGATTCCGCAATGCCCTCACCGTGAATGTGAAGCCTTCATCAGTTCATTGGGCTGCTGTAAATCCGCACTGATTGATTTCCTCAAGCGGCATCCGAATCCTCGGGTAGCCCAGCAGGTGGCGCATATTACCACCTCGAATCAGTGCGAACTCATCGCCCGCTTCCGTTTACAGTGAGTGAAACGCCTGCACCCACCCGACAACGTCGGCATGGGTCGCAGGCCCTGTTCATGTTACAGAATGCTGGAACTGCGACCCATCGAAATGACCACCCGACGGTTTTTGTTTCGTCCGATAGGCGTGCTGTTGTCTGCGATAGGGCGACGCTCACCGAATCCCTGAACCTGAATACGGTCTTTCGGTAGCCCCAGCGACACAAAGTAATCTTCCAGCTTTTCAGCACGACGTTCAGAGAGCACCTGATTGGTATTTTTGCCACCTGATGAGTCGTTGTAAGTGGCCACCAGCACCAGATCGATATCTTCGCTGTACTTGATAAAATCCGCGATCTGCGCCAGTCGTTTCCGGGACGCTTTATTCAGTTCATCGCTGTTTTTGTCATAATGCAGCACAGTAAAGGAAATATCTTCAAAGTTGTACGGCAGCAAATTTGCAAGACACGTACTAAAGGCACTGTACCCCGCACTGAATGCCACCGCAGACAAACCAACGTCGACACGCTCGTTGCGGTGCTGCCAGTCGGCGTAGCTGAATGTCGGAATTTTACCTTCTTCCAGTTCAGACAGCATGGTCCAGGCCATTTGCCCGCCCACATAACCATCGAACTGCTTGAAAAACTTCAGTTTTGCCAGCGGCTCTGCAACTTCTCCCGGTCGCCAGCGAGGCGGCATTGAGACCAGCGTAACATTGCTTGTCTGGCCCAGCGGACGACGCATACTCAGTTCAAAATCCAGATTGATTTTTTTACTGGCACGGGAGGTAAAGGACGCTAGACCAAAATGCGGAATGTCATGCTGAAGCTGGCACTCCAATGGCGTCGCTGTTGCCATCTTCCAGGCCGATTCTGCCGGGGTCGCAACATAGTACTTTCCTGCCCATGCCTGTGAGCAGACACTCAGCAGTGAGAAAGTCAAAGCCCCCAGCTTTAATGGCAACGTCATTTTTTTCATCCGGTCAAACCTACTTGCAAGAACTCAATATTGTATCGGATTTTCGCGCAAAATCTTTAATTCAGTTTTCGCTTTATGGCTCTGTATCAATGTATTCGCGTCTGAGCATGAGGGTTTAGCTTCATGAACAGATCTGACATAATGCTGGCCTCATTTTTATCAGCAGCAATCTCATGAGCCAAGAAAACACACAACATACCCTGAAAAGTCGCTTTCGTGGTTTCTTCCCTGTGGTCGTCGATGTCGAAACGGCCGGATTCAATGCCGGTACAGATGCTCTGCTGGAGATCTGTGCAGTGACACTGACGATGGATGAAGAAGGATGGCTGAAACCAGCGACAACTCTGCACTTCCACGTCAGCCCTTTTGAAGGTGCTGTCATTCATCAGGAAGCACTGGATTTCAATGGGATCAAAGACCCTTTCAGCCCGTTGCGTGGTGCCGTGTCCGAAGAAGAAGCGCTGAAAGAAATCTACAAAGTCATCCGTAAAGAGCAAAAAGCCGAAGGCTGCTCTCGTGCAATTATGGTCGCGCACAATGCCAATTTTGATCACAGTTTTGTGATGGCGGCATCTGAGCGGGCGAACCTGAAACGCATCCCTTTCCATCCGTTTGCAACCTTTGATACGGCAGCATTGAGCGGTCTGGCATGGGGACAAACTGTCCTTGCAAAAGCTTGCGAAGCCGCTGGTATTCCATTTTGTAATAAAGAAGCCCATTCCGCGCTTTATGATACAGAGCGGACTGCAGAATTATTTTGTGAGATCGTTAACAAATGGAAGAAATTAGGCGGATGGCCTGTCGCCGCACTTCAAACAGATGAAGAAATTGAGCATTAACAAACAAGCACTAATACTCATCAGACCTCTTACCAAAGTCCCAGCATTGCTGGGCCTTTTCTATCATTCAGATGCCATCCGATCTCCAGCCTAAAACAATTGTTTAAAACAAACTTAAATAATACACTGTGCAAAAAAGCAGTTTAACCTGCAAACTGCCTGTTACATATGGTTAACATTGGGTTTTCGAATCCTTATACTCCAGTCATATAAGCAGATTCACCTTTCCTTCATGGATAGAAGCACGCAACGCGTACCGATAAAATAAACAACAAGAGAGGCAGCATAATGTCCAAAAAAATTCATGTAACCGCACTCGCCGTGGCAGCCGCGCTGACGTCCCTCCAGGCTCAGAGTGCTGGTTTCCAGGTCGCAGAACACTCAGCCAGTGGATTAGGCCGAGCTTTTGCCGGTGAAGCAGCCATCGCAGATAACGCATCTGTTCTGGCACGCAACCCCGCGGCATCCACTCTGTTTAAACAGCGGACGCTCTCTGGCGCGATCAGCGTTGTGGACCCGTCGATTGATGTGGATAGTGTCGACCGCGATCAAATCGCGAAAGACGTCGCCCCCATTGGTATTGTCCCTGCCGGATATTACATCCAGCCAATCAATGACAAACTTGCCTTTGGTTTGGGCGTCTTCTCAAACTATGGGGTCACGACTGAATACGATGAAAGCTTTCATGCTGGTTCACTTGCTGGTGAGACATCTTTGATTACAGTGAACTTCAACCCAAGTATTGCGTATCGTGTCAACGATCAGCTCAGCCTTGGCGCGGGCATCAGTGCCATCTTTGCCACCGCAGAGCTGAACCGTCATTTTGGTGATCTTGCTCTTGCAGTGCCTGGCGCAGAACCCAGTGATAAAACCGTCAAACTGGAAGGTGACACCTGGGGCTTTGGCTGGAACGTGGGTGCCCTCTTCGAGCTGAATGGCGACAACCGCTTCGGTTTGAGTTACCGCTCACAAACGGACCTCGACTTTGAAGGGGACTTTACCGATTTCACAGGCCGTATCACCGGGATTCCCAATAATACGGTGCCGGGTGATCTGACCGTCGTTTTACCCGCGATTGCTGAATTCTCTGGCTTCCACCAGCTCGATAACCAGTGGGCTGTGCATTATAGCGTTCAGTGGACACAGTACAGCAAGTTCGAAGAACTGCGCGCAACCAGCAATCAGTGTAACCCGGGCTATAACGGCAATGCCGGACTCTGCCTGCTGAAAGAAGAAGATTATGACGACACATTCCGATATGCGATTGGTGCTACCTATAAAATCAACCCGCAATGGACCATCCGTGGCGGCTACGCCTTTGATGAGCAGGCCGGCAAGCCAACTCTGAGTATTCCGGATACGGACCGAAACTGGTTCTCTGCAGGTGCAACCTATGACTTCAACGCGGATTTATCCTTAGACATCGGTCTGGCTTACCTCATCGCTAAAGAGATTTCGTTCTCTGAAGAAGGGCAGAACTTTGAGTCCAGCGGCGGCGCGATTATCAGTGCAGCTCAGGCCAATTACCGTTTCTAAGCCAGTTATCACCGTCGAACAGAATTTTAGGGAAATACAATGAACAAGAAATTACTTGCCCTGCTGGTTGCTTCCAGCTTTGCACTATACGGTTGTGGGGATGAAAAAGGCCTGAGTGGTACACCAACCATCGATCCGGATATCAAAAGCAGCCTGAATGCCGAAACCAAAATCGAGTTTGATCTGCTCTCGGCTGAAAAAAAGGTTGTTACGCCAAGCTTCATTGCCATGGATCTAGACGATGGCACCATCGCGACAGAAAGCAGCGCTAAAGTGGCGAATATCAGTGACCCGGCCTACGCCTGGGGCCAGACAGACGGCTGGAGTACCACTCAGCCCATCAACATTAACTTTACCGGGAACGATCTGGCCGCAGAAACTGCTGCAGACAGCTTCTATCTGATTCAGTCTGGTGATCCAACCAACCCTGCAGATACAACCACACCGAAAGTCTTGTCGGCAGAGAATGGCGACTTCATGGTGACCGCTTCCGGAACCACACTGACCGTGATCCTGACAAAGCCTCTAGATCCGGCCAGCCACTATATGTTTGCAGTCACCAGTGATCTGAAAGACAGCAAAGGGAATCCTGTCGGCCTGTCTAACTCTTATGCGGTCCTGAAGAGTGTCGGTAAAGTGCCGGATGCTGCACTGGAGAAACCTCAGGCCATCACGCACGCGGTAGAAAGCACGCTGGCTGCAGCTGCAGGTGCACCAAAGAATAAGATTATTTTCTCCAGTTGGTTCACCACCGCCTCGGTTGGCGAAGTGCTCTATGCTGCAAAATCCGCTTCTGCGCTCGCGTTAACTAATGGTGCCGAGAATATCTGGCAAGGCAGCGCTATTGCTGATGGCATCAGCCAGAGTGATCTGCAAGATCTGTTCAAGATGAGCGAGCCAACCGATACTGGCACCACCACACCAGGTGGCAATCCAATCTACACCGGAACAATCAAACTGCCGTACTTCCTGGAAAAAGATCCCACCAAATTCAGCAATACACCTTGGCAAAGCGGTATGCCGAGTCTGGCAAAAATCAGCTATGTGCTGAACAACGGCTCTGATGCCGACAAAGCGGCGATTGTCCAACAACTGGCGGCACTGCAGATCACGACAGAAGATTTAGCTGCCGTGAAAACCGATCCCGAAACTCAGGTCAGAGTACTGCAGGCGCTTACAGGTTCAACTTTAAAACTGGCCGATGGTTCGCAACTGGATGAAGAACGACTGATTACCCGTTATAGTCCTGTGCCAAAACTGAAAGCAGTCGATACCGTTGAATATACGCTTGTCTTGTCATCAGATACGGCCACTTGCCAAACCGGTTCAAGCAAAGTGTCCATCTATCAGCACGGTATTACATCGACAAAAGATACGGTTGCAGCCCTAGCCGACAGTCTGATTGGTACTGAATGTCATGCAATCTTCGCGATTGACCATCCACTGCATGGCGATCGTGGCATTACAGGCGTCGGTAGTGCTTCAGGTCCGGATGGTAACCCAGCGTTATACCTAAACCTGGCAGCACTCACAGTCGCACGGGATAACCTGCGCCAGAGCACCATTGACGTATTGAACCTGCGTCTTGGGATTACAACTGTCTTTCAACGCATGGCAGCTGGAGATCCAACACTCGGCGTGTTAGCAAGATTAAATCCAATGGCGGGCGTTGGCTTCGTCGGACATTCTTTGGGAGCAATCACCGGGATCAATGTCGCTGATGCCGCGAACCGAACCCTGAACGACCCTGCCGGTGATGCCGCTTTCGCGATTAACAAAGTCGCGCTGGCGAATCCGGGGGCTGGTATTCCTTACCTGTTACTTCAGTCAGGTACGTTTGGCAATTCGATCAAAGGTCAACTGCTGCTCGCATCCACCCCAAAGTTCCAGCAGTTCTGTGCCAGTCAGTCTCTGAGCGATCCTAAAGCCTGTTTCGAGGCATTTGAAGCAAATCGGGTCGGCGCAGGAGATCCAGAAGGAACGCTAGCAACTGCGTACGGCCAGTTCAGCCTATTCGCTTATGTTGCACAAGGGGTGCTGGATACCGTCGACCCGATTAATACTTCACTGCAAGTCTCGGCGGACTTACCGGTTTACCTGACTCAAGTCGAAGATGATGCCACGATTCCAAATATGCTGGCACAGCCAGGTACCGCAGGCTCAGTCGTGACAGGAACCAGCATCTTGCTGCCTTACTCGCCATTTGGCGGAACCCTCCCGTTGCTTCAAACCATGAGCCTGGCTCCGACCACAACGTCGGTGAATGGCCAGATCGTTCGGAATGCTGTGTTGTTTAACAACACGGGTTCGCATGGTTCTCTGTTAAATGGCGATGGTTTAACAGCCGAAATGCAAGGTCAGGTCAGTTCAATCCTAAATGGAGATGGCACAGTACTGACCATTAGCGATGCATCCAACATCAACCCGACACCTTAACCGGTCGGCAAATCGACAAAGGCCAGCAGTGCTGGCCTTTCTTTTTGTTTCTGCATGAAAAATGAATAGGACACCTAAAGTTCGCAGCCTGTATCACCACAGATGTTCATGCCAACAACAGACATTCAGGTTCCTTCCACTCCCCTGCCTGGTCTTCTCAGGTGAAAAACTCTACCTTGAGCACAATTTCTTCTCGACATGTATGAAAATTTCAGCAAACTAGACGGCTTGCTCGTTTTAGCCTGGATCGCATGATTATTCATCAATGCAATCACACGAATTTAAAATGGAAGTTGTTTTATGAATCCTGTCGTTATTTCCGTCTGCGTCATGCTGGTGCTGGCGCTGATGCGAGTCAACGTCGTGGTCGCGCTGACCTTCAGTGCCATCCTCGGCGGCCTGGTCGGAGGGCTCTCCCTGACCGACACCATTGGCGCCTTTGAAGGTGGCTTGGGCGGCGGTGCAACCACAGCATTAAGTTATGCCATGCTGGGGACATTCGCCGTGGCGATCTCCCGCTCCGGGATCACAGATGTACTGGCACAAAAAGTCATCAAACGCATCAGTGGCCACCATAATGCGGCGGCAGCGACCGGCGTGAAATACTCCGTCCTGGCCATTCTGTTGCTGCTGTCGATTTCGTCGCAGAACGCGATTCCGGTCCACATTGCATTTATCCCGATTGTGATTCCCCCTTTGCTGCATGTGTTCGCCAAACTGAAACTTGACCGCCGCCTGATTGCCTGTGTGTTGACATTTGGTCTGGTGACGCCTTACATGGTGCTGCCGGTCGGTTTTGGTGGCATTTTCCTGAACAATATCCTGCTGAAAAACCTGCATGACAATGGTTTGGATGTCGCCGCCAGTCAGGTGCCTTATGCCATGATTCTGCCGGCTGCAGGCATGCTGTTTGGCTTACTTCTGGCAACCTTTGTCAGCTACCGCAAGCCACGCGAGTATTCAGAAGAACTGATTCTGGCCAATGAACCGGAACATGCTGAAATCAACATGCAGCATGTCTATGTCGCCGCCGGAGCGATTGTGGCCGCATTGGGTGTGCAACTGTACAGTGGGTCGATGATCATTGGTGGGTTAGCCGGTTTCATGGTGTTTACCATTGCTGGCGTCATCAAATGGAAAGATACCCACGATGTATTCACCAAAGGCGTCCATATGATGGCCATGATTGGCTTCATCATGATTGCAGCAGCCGGTTTTGCCTCTGTGATGAAAGCAACCGGGGGTGTCGAAACTCTGGTCAGTTCGCTGTCTCATGCCATTGGCGATAATAAAGGTCTGGCGGCCCTGCTGATGCTGATCGTTGGCCTGCTGGTGACCATGGGGATCGGCTCATCCTTCTCGACGATTCCGATTCTGGCAACCATTTATGTACCACTGTGCCTGAGCTTTGGTTTCTCACCGCTGGCAACTGTTGCATTGGTTGGCACTGCTGCGGCACTGGGTGACGCCGGTTCACCAGCGTCCGATTCAACACTGGGACCCACCGCCGGATTAAACGCCGATGGTCAGCACGAACACGTCTGGGATACTGTAGTCCCGACCTTTGTCCACTATAACCTGCCGCTGATTGCCTTTGGCTGGCTGGCATCCATGGTGTTATAAACCACGAAAACAAAAAGACCCCGCATCTGCGGGGTCTTTTTTTACTCAGCAATCAATTATTCAGACGCTTCTTCGCTGTCACGACGCCCTGCCGCTTCTTTAATCAATGGCTGCAGTTCACCTTTCTGGAACATTTCCAGAATGATGTCACAACCACCAACCAGCTCACCTTCCACCCACAGTTGCGGGAACGTTGGCCATTGTGCGTAGATAGGCAGTTCAGCACGGATATCCGGGTTTTGCAGGATATCAACATAAGCAAACTTTTCGCCACAAGCCATCAGTGCCTGAGAAGCCTGAGAAGAAAAACCGCAGCTTGGCAGTTTTGGTGATCCTTTCATGTACAACAGAATTGAGTTTTCAGCGATCTGTTGTTTGATTTTGTCGATGGTTTCCATAGCTTCCTCTAACGACTTTTGCGCTTCAATAAGTGTGATACCCACATTCTACTTTGTCACGCCAAGGAAAAAAACGCCTAATCCCAGTGTGGTTAAGACACAAGGCAACTTTCACCTGCGATCCCTTCCAACTCGGAACCGCAACGGCGGGTCAGAGCACACTGACCACATCATGCATCCAGAAGGGACTGGGATATACTTATCTGAATATTTTCTGAACCCGATTCAGCCACAGCAGCCCGAAGCCAAGCTTTTTCGTTCAGGGTACTTTTAATAAAGAAAAAACTTGCTAAAATAATTTGAAAACACGCAAGCCTATCGCTTGTATACAATAACAGACAGTTTGAAGTGAGGTAGGTGTCAATCCTACCAACGGAAGCAATGTCGTGGGTCCGCCCACACCATCAATATGGAGAATCGAGTAATGGCATTCGAACTACCTGCTCTACCGTACGAGAAAAATGCACTTGAGCCACACATCTCTCAAGAAACGCTGGAATATCACCACGGTAAGCACCACAACACTTATGTTGTGAAACTGAACGGTTTGATCGAAGGTACTGAGTTCGCTGATAAATCTCTGGAAGAGATCATCAAAACGTCAACTGGCGGTGTATTCAACAACGCAGCTCAGATCTGGAACCACACCTTCTACTGGCACTGCCTGAGCCCGAACGGCGGCGGTGAGCCAACTGGCGAAGTTGCAGATGCAATCGTGAAAGCTTTCGGTTCTTTCGCAGATTTCAAAGCGAAATTTACAGATTCTGCAATCAACAACTTTGGTTCTTCATGGACCTGGCTGGTGAAGAAAGCGGACGGTTCTCTGGACATCGTGAACACCTCGAACGCAGGCACTCCACTGACTGAAGCTGGTGTAACGCCACTGCTGACTGTTGACCTGTGGGAGCACGCTTACTACATCGATTACCGTAACCTGCGCCCAGACTACATGAATGGTTTCTGGGCACTGGTGAACTGGGAATTCGTTGCGAAGAACCTGGCTGCCTAAGACAGTTTGCAAGTGATTCAAAGCAAAAGGCCCGCACTATTGTGCGGGCCTTCTTCGATTCACGTTTCTATTTTTTCGCAGGAAGCCCCACTCCCTGCGACACAAGAAACTTAAGCTTTTTCCGCCAAGATGATACGCAGTGTACGGCGCAGCGGCTCTGCGGCCCCCCACAGCAGCTGATCACCCACAGTGAAAGCATTCAGGTAGTCATCGCCCATCGCCAGCTTACGCAAACGACCAACCGGTACAGACAAAGTCCCAGTCACTTTCGTCGGAGACAGCTCTTGCATTGTGATATCACGCTCGTTTGGAATCACTTTGACCCAGTCGTTGTGAGACGCAATGATGCCTTCGATTTCATCCAGCGGAACATTTTTCTTCAGCTTCAGGGTCAGTGCCTGGCTGTGACAACGCATCGCACCGATACGCACACAAGTGCCATCAATCGCAATCGGATTGTTGCCCGTTGCCAGAATTTTGTTGGTTTCGACACCACCTTTCCACTCTTCTTTGCTCTGACCGTTTTCACGCTTCACATCAATCCAAGGGATCAGTGAGCCAGCCAGCGGTACGCCAAATTCAGAAGCAGGGAAATCTGAAGAGCGCATGGTCTGCGCCACTTTACGGTCGATATCCAGAATAGAAGTTGCCGGATTCGCCAGTTCACTGGTCACGCTGTCGTTAATCACACCCATCTGGCTGATCAGTTCACGCATGTTTTTCGCACCAGCACCGGAAGCGGCCTGATACGTTTGAGAGGTCATCCACTCAACCAGATCCGCCTTGAACAAGCCCCCTACAGCCATCAGCATCAGGCTGACGGTGCAGTTACCACCTGCAAATGAACGAACGCCAGAATGGATACCCTGCTGAATCTGATCAAAGTTGACCGGATCAAGTGTGATGATGGTCTGCTCATCCATACGCAGTGTGGATGCCGCATCAATCCAATACCCTTTCCAGCCTGCCTGACGCAGAGCAGGATAAACTTTCTCGGTATAGCTCCCCCCCTGACAGGTAATGATGGCATCCAGTTTCTTCAGCGCATCGATATCAAACGCATCATGAAGAACACCCGCATCTTTCCCGAAATTCGGCGCAGGAATACCTACCTGGGAGGTCGAAAAGAAAACAGGTTCAATATGGTCAAAGTCTTTCTCTTCCACCATACGTTGCATCAGCACGGAACCGACCATGCCTCGCCAACCGATCAAACCAACTTTCATCATAGTTTGCTACACTCCTTGTTGACATGATTGGGCTCCTCCTAAAAGGGACGGAGAAAAGCCACATGCATGCTTCAGGTCAAAGAATGGCCATCAGTGACTCACTGACAGCCGCATACAATTCAATCACATGAAAAAGCCACTCTCACAGCAACCGATTCACTCAAGTGACCCGGGGTTGCTATGAAACGAATATTGTTAAATACCATAAAGCAAAGCCCCCCCTAACGCAACAAAATGCCAAAACTAACCTATGTCAAAGTGTTTACACAGCCTGGTATCAGGGCATCTTTGAGATTTTTAGAGTATTTAGCTAATTGGATGCAGAACAACTCGCTGTTGATGCCAGATTTAAAGCGATTTCAATCTGATTTCCCCACTTTCTCATTGACGGTATTTTTACCACCTTACCTTGTAAAGAACACATCAAAACTAGCCAGTAACCTTTAATTTTTGCACGCTTAACAGATAAAAGGGGTCAAGATTGAAAAATCAGATACAAGCCGCTTCAGAAGTTAGCCCGCAACCTGAAACATCACATCAGGAATCGGTAAGGAAATAGAGCAGAGAACAGGAAACAGCAGGAACAAACTGAATCAGCGTCAAACACAAGTGGGAAGATTGATAAAACCTCAATAACTGACAGCTTCAATTCGGGCAGCGCACAATTTTTTGCTTGCTGCCCGAACCACTTAGCTATCGCTGTTTAACCGGCGATTGAGCTGATCTTTCAAGTTTGGCGGTGTACCTTTGATCGTCAGTGTATCGGTTTCCGCATCGTAGAAAATTCGCTCGCCCAGTAACATGCTGTCAAAGTTGATGGTTAATCCGCCCCCTGACCCCACAAATTTGGTGAGCTTGCGCATCGCTGTGCGGTCTGCAGGGAAAGTTTCTTCCAGCTCATACCCCTGATTGGAGGTGAACTGATAAAAATCGACGCCCTCGTCAGAAGGTGGCAATTCACCCGCCAGTTCCTTAACCGCTACCTCTTCACCAGACTGCAGCTGACCGTTACAGTAATCGTAAACCTGTTTGCGATATTGCTGTTTTTCCTCTTTATCCATGCGTGAATCCGCACAGAAATCCTCAATGGCCTGCATCAGTACCTGATTCTGAACTTTGACGTCCAGCCCCACTTCCGCCTGCAGAAAATCAAGGAAGAAATCGGCCACCTTTCGGCCAACCCGGCCTTTGATAAAAGTCAGATAGCGATTGCATTCGGGATCCGTCTCCCACGATGACAAATCAATACGGGCAACAATTTCCATCTTGCTGACATCCAGATAGTCTGTTGCGCTAATATCAAGTTGGTCGGTCACCTTCATACTGTGACAAGTTGGCAGCAAGCCAATAAACAGATAATCGGTCGCCAGTGACTGATACTGAGCAAGAACCAGTGTGCCGGCGTCAGCAAAGGGATACTTGATCAGCTCGGCCTGCAGGCGCTGCGCAGCCTGATTGGAAAATGACAGAAAATCCAGCTCGCCCTGACGGCACTGTTTCAACCAGTAGCCAAATTCACTGTCTTCAGCAAACCGGCCAAAACCTTTGGCCCCTTTGCTGCTGTAAACACGGTGTAACTCGGCAACGAGTTCCGTGGTGTTCGGGGTATGCTCCAGTTCCTGCTCCCGGAGCTGAACGGAGAGTTCATCTTGTTCATTTTTCATGAACTGATGCAGGATGACGTTAGAAAGCGTGAGACTCATAATGGAAAAGTTTTTCAGTAAATCTAAAGTGTAGGGTATTATAAGTCGCTTTCTTCACCTTAAAACAAGACCTGATATGCCAATTACATCAAAATACAGCAATGAAAAAGTGGAACAAATCCTGGATGATGTGTTCGAAGTATTTGAAAAACACGGCGCATCCGCGGAATTAGCCCTGATGATTGTCGGAAATGTTGCTACAAATGTCATCAATGCAGATGTTCCTGCTTCACAGCGTGAAGCCATTGCTGAAAAATTCGCCCAAGCTCTGCTGACCTCAATCAAAAAAGATTAAACCAGCATCAGAGAAGAAGAACACAGGTCTATGGTCGCCAGCGGAAACAACTACAAAGAAACCGTGTCTCAGTTGATCAGCTGGGGACACTGGTTCAGTTTTTTCAATATCATCGCCGCCATGCTGTTAGGCACCCGGTACATCATCCATTCGGACTGGCCGGAATCCCTGATGGGGCAGCTGTATCTTGGCCTGAGCTGGGTCGGCCATTTTGGATTTCTGGTCTTTGGCTTCTATGTTCTGATCCTGTTTCCTGCCAGTTTTCTGATCCCCTCTCAGCGTTTGATGCGCCTGTTTGCGGTACTGGTAGGAACGATCGGCCAAACCGTGCTGCTGCTGGATACGCACGCCTATGAGAGCCTGGAACTCCACATCAGCCCACTGGTCTGGGATTTACTGCTCAGTGGTGAACGAACCGATCTCAATGCAAAATGGCAATACCTCTTCATTGTGGTACCCGCCATTTTTCTGCTGCAGTTATTCCTGTCTGAATGGTTATGGCGAAAGCTACGCAAACTGACCCGCAAACATGTTGGCGTGCCGATTGCAGCCGTCTTTGGCCTGTGTTTTCTGGCCAGTCACCTGATTTACATCTGGGCGGATGCCAATCTCTACCGCCCGGTCACGGCACAGCGTTCAAATTTCCCGCTGTCTTACCCAATGACGGCCAAAACCTTTATGGAGCGCCACGGCCTGTTGGATCGGCAGGAATATACACGTCTGCGTGAAGAGCAAGGTGTTGAGAACAGCGAAAACATCCGTTATCCGCTCAAGCCGCTTTCTTTCAGCGACAAAGGCACCGGACAAAATCTGCTGGTGATTATGGTCGATGGCCTACGCAGCGACATGGTCAATGCGGAAACCATGCCTTATCTCAACGCGTTTGCACATCAGAACCTGAATTTTGCCAATCATTACAGCACAGGTAATGACAGTACACTGGGGACGTTCGGGCTCTTCTATGGACTGCCCGGTGCTTACAGTAACAGTATCCGGGCAGAACATAATCAACCCGTGTTACTGGATACCCTGCACAAACGGGGTTACCAGTTTGGCCTGTTCAGTGGGTCCGGATTTGCAGACCCGATTTATCAGCAAACTGTTTTTACACAAGCACAATTGAGCCTGGCCGCTGAGTTAGCCCATGACGAAACAGGGGATCAGGCTGCGATTGCAGACATGCAAAGCTGGTTAAGCAAACAAACCGCAGGCAATCCATGGTTTGGCTACCTTGAACTGACTGACGTGCAAAACTACGAAGAAACCGGTGAAAATCACTTGGCTCAATTTCAGCCATCGCTGACGACATCTGCCGATGAATCAGTCAAGAATCATCAATCGAATGCCTCACCGGCAGAACTGCTGAAAAATACGTACCGGAATGCCGCTTATTACGTTGATGAACAACTGATTCAAATTTTCGACAGCCTCATTGAGCGAAATTTACTGAACAACACCATTGTCGTGATTACAGCAAACCATGGGATGGAGTTTAACGAAACCGGCACGAATTCGTGGGGTTCCGGGACCAACTACAGCCAGTATCAGCTGAAAGTTCCGCTTATCATCCATTGGCCGGGCAGTCAGGCTGCACAGATCACGCGGGCTACCAGCCATCTGGATATTGTTCCAACCTTGATGGAAACCTTGTTGAGTACCACCACAGTTCCAGAGTTTTACAGCAGTGGGATCAGCCTGTTTGATAACAGCAGTAAACGCCGCTGGGTGCTGGCAGGAGACACGTCAGATATTGTTGTCGTACAGCCGGAAAGTACGACCATTGTCGACAGATACGGAAACTACACCGTGTACGACCCTGACTACAAAATGAAAGATGACGGTAAACCCAAGCTGTCGACACTGATGCAGGTCCTGCACGAGTTGAAGCGCTTCTATCAGCCGAATCCGTAAACCGGACAGGGCAGCCAACACTGCCCTGCTCACTTTTCCTGCCTTCACCAATCAATGATATGTTTGGTTACTGGCATAACATTGTTCGTAGCCATCATTCCAGCCATTCGCGTATTTGGATTCTTTTTGCATGCGTTCCGGATCCTGCCGGAAGCCATTGTAAAATGTAGTCGCCTGTTCTTTTCTGCTGTCGCAGCCATCCTGATACCCGTCAAGATAGTTTCTAGCAAACCCCAATTCCGCCAGTTGCTCATGGCGTGTGCCACTGCAGCCAGAAAGTAATCCGACGGCCACACACCATACGAACCCTATCATTCGTTTTTTCATGCTTGTCACCCTAAGGGAATACCCATTCTTCAGTCCCTCTCAGGTAAAAATAGTGAAAGTCGATTGCTCTTCCCGTCTCAAAAGTGACACCACAGGACTCACAAGCTTCGATCGCTTTGGCTGGCTTCACAGCAGAGGCATGAAACCACTGGCAAGCTGACCCTATACTATTGGGCAATCTGTATTTTTCTCTCACCCTCCTTTTCCCCTCCCTCCTCACAGAATTGGTGCAATTCAGGGGTATGAATCAGTGTTTTATTTGATGAAAAGCTTGTCTTAACATTTCTGCCTTCAACTATTTTCACATCACTATTTTCACACGGCGCGCTTTCTTCATACTTTGGAAGCAATAAAATGATTCAAAACGGACTTCTCTTAACCCTTGTGATGCTCACTCTATGGACTCTTTTTATCAGGCTTATTTTGCGATCTGGCGAACGACTTCAGGGGGTTCAATCCCCTTCGAAGCACTTGATCGGTTATTCAGGCACCATTTTCCATCGGTGGGTTGTACAATGTTCGTTCGCCAGCCACATGGCTGGCAACAACTCAACACCCACTCGCCAAATCAAGCCCTGCTGGAACAACTGAGCCACCTGAAGTTAGAAACGCATGCACCTCACTGGGATCCCTCCGGGTCATCCACCGCACTCTGGCTGCCGTTAACCGAGCATAATCAATGGGTCGGCCTGCTGGTTCTGGAAATAAAAAATCAGATCAATCCGCTGCAGCCGGATTACTTTGCCCCTCTCACAGCACATTTGAGCGATGAACTGGCCCGCCACCAGGCAAGCTTGCCCCCTGAACACACGCAGCGCCCCCTGCTGGATATGCTGCAGGGTCTGCACGAGTTTTCTTTTATGCTCTGGCGGACATCGACACTGGACGAACTGCTTTTTAAGGCCGTCGACCAAGGAAAGAAAGTCATGCAAATCGACAGAATTGCCATTTTCCTGCTGGCCGGTGACAATAAAATGAAAGGGACCTATGGCACGGATATTGAGGGTCATACCGTGGATGAGCGTGAATTTGAAGCCTTCATTCCACCGCTCTGGTTTACAGAGCATCCTCAGGCACAAAACGGTTATCTGGCGATTAATCACCGGACTCAGCTCTATCACAATCTGGAAGCAGTCGGGGAAGGCTGGAGTGCGTACACATCGCTGTGGGACAACGAACAGCGCGTCGGCTGGATCGCCTATGACAATTTGATCCACGGAGCACCGCTGGCTGAATATCATGCGCAGCTGTTAAAACAGTTCAGTTTCATTGTTTCTCAGCATTTGGTGCGAAGGCAGGCCGAAGAAAAACTCAGCCAGTTAAATGCTGAGCTGGAAAAGCGTGTCACGGAACGGACATTGGAATTACAGCAACTGAACCGTCAGTTAGAACATACTTCCCGTCAGGATCCGTTAACTCAGGTGCCGAACCGGCGTGTGTTTGATCAAACCCTGCCTCTGGAATGGCGACGGGCCAAACGCCACAAACTCCCGTTGTCTCTGCTGATGATCGATGTGGATCACTTTAAGCATTTCAATGACAGATACGGCCATGCTGTGGGGGATCAGTGCCTGAAACGCCTCGCACAAACCCTCAGCTCGCTTGAACGACGCGCAGGCGCACTCTTTGCTCGTTATGGCGGCGAGGAATTTGTGATTCTGTTACCCGGGCAAAATGCTCAGGCAGCCATTGTCTCGGCAGAAAACGCGCTGCATGCCGTCCGCGCGCTGGCCGTACCCACCCACGAAGAGCAACCGGATGGCATCACAGTGAGTATCGGTGTTGCCACGTTGATCCCTGACGCAGAGAACAGCGCAGAGCAACTGTTTAATCTGGCCGACAACGCCCTGTATCATGCCAAAGCATTAGGGCGTAACCAGTATTTTATGGCCGACTAGTCCGGTTGCTTTGCCGGGATGCACCCGACGCTTTTTTACCGGTCCCGCCCCGCTTCTGCCGACTGCCTTTCTTTTTGAATGCTGACGGCGCTACGGCCTGCAACGCACGCAGACTTGGCGGAACCTCACCTTGTTTCACCTGAGTCATCAAATGCTGGATTTGTGCCTGTAACGCTTCCATGAAAGGCTGATAGGCACATTTCCGGTCGGCCATGTCCTGAAGCTGATGCTCCCAGTGCGCCGTCATATCCGGATACGTCGCAGCTTCCGGTAAGGCATAAACCAGGGCTTTGCCCGCTTCTGAAGCGTGAATGTTTTTGCCCTGACGATAGAGCAACTGCCGTTTAAACAAAACATCCAGAATACCGGCCCGGGTTGCTTCCGTCCCGAGGCCATCGGTTTCACGAAGAATTTTTTTCAGCGACTTATCCGCCACAAAACGGGCGATTCCGGTCATGGCCTGCAGCAGGGTCGCTTCGGTAAAGTGTTTAGGCGGCTCAGTGACCCGGTCTTTAATCTCCCCTTTCTCGCAGGTTAATGTCGTGCCTTTATCAAGCGGCGGGACCTTTGCAGCCAAATCCTGTTCATTCTCTGCATCTTCTTTCCCCTGCAACGCCTTCCAGCCAGATTGCATCAGTTGCCTTCCCCGGGCAATGAAAATGCCTCCGGCAATGGTAAACGTCAGTTTGGCTTCGGCATAAATGGCCGGCGGGTAAAACTGCATCAGGTACTGGCGTGCGATGAGCTGATACACCTTGGCTTCCCGATCACTGAGTGCTCCGGGCTGAACCGCCTTCGGTGTCGGAATAATGGCATGGTGCGCATCAACTTTACTGTCGTTCCAGGCTTTCGAACGCAACGTTAAATCCGCGCCCTGAATGGCACTGCTCATGACGGGTGCCGTCGCAGCCACGGCTTTCACCACATCCGTCGCCTGATGAAAGTGGTCTTTCGGCAGATAACGACAGTCAGAGCGCGGATAAGTAATCACTTTATGCTTTTCGTACAACGATTGGCAGCAAGCCAGCACATCGGCGGCGCTCAGTTGGTAGCGCCGGGCCGCATCAATCTGTAAAGCAGACAGGGAATAAGGCAAAGGAGGTGCCTGGCGCGTTTCTTTTCGCTCAGCATCGGAAACCAGCGCAGGCTGGCCCTGAATTCTGGCAACGACATTTTCACAGAGTTTTCGGTTCAGTACCCGCCCTTCTTCGTCCTGCCAGGGCTCACACGCCTGGCTTGGTTGCCAGCGCGCACGAATGACCATATCCTGATAGGGAATCAGCGCATACACATCATAAAATGGCACGGGAATGAAATTGGAAATGTCGTCATCGCGCCGGGTGACCAGACCCAGCACCGGGGTCTGTACCCGCCCGACCGACAGAACGCCTTGATAACCGCCCCGTTGTCCGAGCAAGGTATAAGCGCGGGACATATTCATGCCATACAGCCAGTCAGCCCGGGAACGCGCCAGCGCCGAAACTGATAGCGGAATGAAGTCTTTGTTCTCTCTGAGCTGACTGAGCGCCCGCTTCACCGCCGCTGGGTTCAGATCCGAAATTAAAAGCCGTTTCATGCCTGCTTTTTTCCCGGCGGCCAGCTGAACGTAATCGATCACTTCATCCACCAGCAACTGCCCTTCACGATCCGGATCGCCGGCATGAATGACCTCAGTGGCCTGCTTAGCCAGCTTCCGGACAACACTGAGCTGCTGTTTCGCTGACTTTCGGGGTGCAAGCTGCCATTGCTCTGGAATAATGGGTAAATCATCCAGGTGCCACTTTTTATAACGCGGGTCATAGGCGTCCGGCTCAACCTGTTCAAGCAGATGCCCGATACACCAGGTCACAATGTCGCCATTGGCCACTTCAATGTATCCCTGATGGTTCTTGTGAGGACGAGGTAATACCGCGGCGATAGCACGGCCCAGGCTTGGCTTTTCAGCGATGTATAAGCGGGTCATGAACTTGTTTAAGCTGAGAATAACTTCCCGCACTATAAAGAATTCAACACTCAGTGACAATCTTTACTGGATATAAAAACAGTATCCTGACAGAAAGCCGGTGTGGGCTCACAAAGTACAGCACGCAGACGCTGCAGACGCTGCAGACGCTAATAGGTTTTCAGAATCAATTTACGATGCACCACTGCATGATGCAGCGTTTTCGGTGTGACTCGAATCCCCCAGCTCAGATCCATACCGCGCTGAAGGATCTGTTCCCACAGGGTAAACTTTGGGGCATGCGCAAGATAACCTAAATCATATAACGCCTGTCCGGCCAGCCATTCAAACCGGCGGTGTCTGTGTGGACGCCAGTGCCGGAAACGTGCCAGTGGCTGGAAATTCTGATCCGCTGCCATCGGCGTCCAGGTCACAGCCGATTGCTGCTCACGTTGCTCTGATGACCCCGACACATGCATCTGCCGAACTGCATCCATCGAAAGCGCATCCGGATCCAGAGCAAGAAACTCAAACACAGATTTCAGCGTTTGTTCTGCATCGGTCAACAACGATTCATAACTCACCCGCTTGATTTGATGCTGCCGTTCAGGATGCTCAGCCATAAAGTCCAGAATTCTTTGGGCGGATGTCCCCCAGTCATAAGCGGCTTTTTCAAAGTCCCAGTCAAACGAACGGACACCGGATTCAGCCACTGCACGGCCATCCCGGACCAGAATGAGCAATTTGCTGTCCGGAAACAGCTTGAAGAAGTACCGGAGCTCGCGGACAGACGGCGTTTTGGCCACCACCAAATCTGTCTCACTCAGAGCCTGCTGTTTCGGTCCGCTCAGTAAGAACTGTTGCAGCCCCAAACCAAGATGCCGCATCAGGTGTGCTTCCGTCAGAATATGCCGCTGTGGATCCCAGCGCGAACTCCAGTGGCGTTTGACCTGCTGACAGTAAGTGTTCAGATACCCCGACTGACTGAGCAGAAAATCTTCATAGACAGGCGCGTTGTGAAAGCATTGCGGATGCAGATTCAGCAGATTGGCAAAATAGTTCGTGCCGGAACGCGGCATAATCCCGAGCAAAAAGCATAATCGAGCCATGGTCGGATCCTGGTCATTTTTTGTGGACTTAACTCAAAACTAGCAAAAAACGACCATTTTGCTGGCGGGCAAACAGAAAAGGCAGCGAGAACCGCTGCCTTTAACAGTCTTTCAACCGATTACAGATATTCGACAAACTGAGTCAGATCGCGCTCCGGCGCTTTCACTTCCCGACAGCCTGGCGTGCCCAGATACAGGAAGCCAACAATCATATCATCGCCCTCTACACCCAGCGCTTCACGAACGACCGGATGATAGGCCCAGCTGCCTGTGCGCCAGAAACCCGCAAATCCCTGTGCCACGGCGGCCATTTGCATCGCCTGAGCTGCACAGCCCGCAGAGATGTGCTGTTCAATCACAGGAATTTTGTCACTGGCCTGCACTTTAGCGACCACAGTGATCACCATCGGCGCGCGGAAAGGAGCTTTTGATGCTTTTTCCAGCACGGCTTCCTCGGCGTTGTCTGCCGTTGCAGCCGCGACCAGAATATCCGCCAGCTTTTGCAGGCCTTCACCTTCAGAAACAATCAGCCGCCATGGGGTCAGCGCACCATGATCCGGCGCACGAAGCCCGGCACGAAGAATATTCTCCAGTGCGTCTCCCTGAGGTGCCGGTGCTGTCATTTTCGGCAGTGAACGGCGATTCAGCAGCAGTGATAATGCATCCATAAAAAACTTTCTACCTCGGTGATAACGATTCTTGTTTGGTAATACCAATCAAAGTAAATCAATGATCAGAAATAGCGCAGGGAAAATGTTTGAGAACAAGGCAGATTTTTAGATAAGTATTTATTCTACAATCAAAAAATCTAACGCAGTGATCGAACATTTGAACAAGCTAGGATGACCAGTGATTGACTGCGATTGGTATAAGATAACATATCCGCAGTTTCGAAGCACAGAGACAAAAACGGCTCCCGCAGGAGCCGATTGTTCATTCGAAAACGTTGCCGTTTATAACCGTGCAGCCAGTTCTGTACCCTGGCGGATCACACGCTTGGCATCCACTTCACCGGCAAATTCAGCACCACCAATTACATGCACGTTCAAACCAGCCGCTTTCAGCGGTGCCGACAAGGTTTCGACTGAGGTCTGGCCGGCACAAAGCACAATGTGATCGACTTCCAGAATACGCTGCTGACCTTCGACCGTGATATGCAGTCCCTGCGCATCAATCTTGTCGTAGCTGACGCCGGAGAGCATTTCCACACCACGTTTTTGCAGCACTTTCTGATGAATCCAGCCTGTTGTTTTGCCCGGCCCTTTACCCATTTTTCCGGAACGTCGTTGCATCAGCCACACCTGCCGGGCACTGTGCTCACTTTCTGGCTGGCACAGTCCGCCAGCCTGAGTAATCGAGGTATCGATGCCCCAATCCTTCAGCCAGTGCGCCAGAGAAGCATCTTCCGGTTCGGTCAACATGCTGGACACATCCACGCCGATCCCCCCTGCACCAATCACAGCAACCCGCTGACCTAACTGGATCTTATCGCGAATCAGCGTCTGATAATCAATCACTTTGTCGCTATCCGCCATGCCCGGAATTTCCGGGATCCGGGGTTTCACACCGGTAGAAACCACGACTTCGTCGTACCCCTTCAGATCGGCTGCCGATACGGACTGACCCAGTTTCACGTTCACCCCGGTTTGTTCCAGACGCCGGGAGAAATAACGGATGGTTTCCCGGAACTCTTCTTTCCCGGGAATCTGCATCGCCAGATTAAACTGCCCGCCGATATGATCATTTTTCTCATAGAGGTCAACGTCGAACCCACGCTCTGCTGCAGCCGTCGCAAATGCCAAACCTGCCGGACCCGCACCCACCACAGCCACTTTGCGTTTCTGAGCCGCCGGGGTCAGCACCAGCTCTGTTTCATAGCAGGCCTGAGGGTTCACCAGACAGCTGGCCCGCTTGCCTGCAAACACGTGATCCAGACAAGCCTGATTACAACCGATGCAAGTATTAATGTCGTCCGCACGGTTTTGCTCGGCTTTCACCACAAAATCAGCATCTGCCAGAAACGGCCGAGCCATTGACACCATATCGGCCTGATGAGATGCCAGAATGGATTCAGCAACATCCGGAGTATTGATTCGGTTACAGGTGACCAGCGGAATCGAAACCTGTCCTTTCAGTTTTTCGGTGACCCAACTAAACGCAGCCCGGGGAACCTGAGTCGCAATGGTCGGGACACGCGCTTCATGCCAGCCGATACCAGTGTTGAGAATGGTCACTCCAGCCGCTTCCAGCGCCTGAGCCAGTTGTACCACTTCATCAAATGTACTGCCCTGCTCAACCAGATCCAGCATGGAAAGACGGAAAATAATGATAAAGTCTTGGCCCACCCGAGCCCTGACCGCCTTCACCAGCTCAACCGGGAAACGCATGCGATTCTCGTAACTGCCGCCCCATTCGTCGGTTCTGTGATTCGAACGCTGACAAATGAACTGGTTGATCAAATACCCTTCCGAGCCCATCAGTTCCACGCCATCGTAACCCGCTTCCCGCGCCAGTTCAGAACTGCGGGCGAACGCATCAATGGTTTTCAGGATCTGACGCCGGCTCATTTCCTTCGGTGTGAATTTTGAGATAGGCGCTTTAATCCCCGATGCGCTCACCGCGAAAGGGTGCATCGCGTACCGACCGGCATGCAGAAGCTGAAGGGCAATTTTACCGCCTTCACGGTGAACAGCTTCAGTGATTGTCCGGTGCGCTCTGGCCGCGCGGCCGCTGCTGAATTCAGCACTCAGTGGCGTGAGCCGCCCCCTGAAATTGGGCGCAAAACCGCCGGTGACAATCAACCCCACCCCACCTCTGGCGCGGGCGGCATAAAAGGCAGACAGTTTTTTAAAGCCATCGTGGGCTTCTTCCAGTCCGGTATGCATAGACCCCATCAACACTCGGTTCTTCAGCTTCGTAAAGCCCAGATCCAGCGGTGCCAGCAAATGCGGGTAGGTGACATTGTCCATAGCTTCCTATCTCTTTCGTTTTTATAGAAGGTCAGACCACTTATAGCATAGGGTTAACGGTCATTCAAACAGCCGTTTACATATTATCAACATTCATCACTGATGACGTAATTTCCGCCAAAAGCTTTTTAGGTCGCATTCAATCATTATGTCGTCAAACTCAGCCATTGAATGCCTGAGCCAGCGCCTGACTCTGCCCTTGGTATAGTATTAGGTAATCAAGTCCGGTCTCAGGTAGGATAGGCATGAAGATTCATTTTCGGGAAAAACCATGAAAGTATTACTCAAAGGCATTGCTAAAGTGCTGCGCGGGGGCTGGAAATTACTCAGCTTTACCCGACAGTTATTTTTCAATCTGATTTTTCTCGCACTGGTTGGTGTGATTATTTTTATCTTTCAGCAAGGTTCAGATGAACCCGTCTTACCAGAGAAAGCTGCACTGGTGCTGGATCTGGATGGTCCGATTGTTGAGAAGCGCTCTTATGTGAACCCATTTGATCAGGTCGTTGACAGCGCATTGGGACAAGTTCCTGTTCAGGAAAATGTGCTGTTTGATGTGGTCGACACCATACGTGCCGCCGCCAAAGACGAGAACATCACCGGCCTGATTCTGAATCTGAAAGGCATGCCGGAAACCAATCTGACGAAACTGCGTTATATCGCCAAAGCGATTGAAGAGTTTAAGCAGGCCGGAAAACCTGTCTACGCGGTAGGCGATCATTACCGTCAGAGCCAGTACTACCTGGCCAGTTATGCCGATAAAGTCTTCCTGTCGCCAGATGGCGGTGTGTTGCTGACCGGTTACGGCAGCTATTCGCTTTATTATAAGTCTCTGCTGGAAAAACTGGATGTCACCACCCATGTTTTCCGGGTCGGCACTTACAAATCCTTTGTAGAACCTTATACGCGCGACAACATGTCTGATGCAGCACGTGAAGCGAATACTGCGTGGCTGAACCAGATGTGGCAGGCCTATACACAGGATGTCGCCCGCAACCGTCAGATTGATGCCAGCGTGCTGACGCCGGATGTCCCTGATCTGGTTGAAGCGCTGAAAGGTGTTCAGGGCGACTTTGCCCGCCTGAGCCAGAAAATGGGACTGGTGGATGAACTGGTCAGCCGGACTCAGCTCCGCCAGCAATTCATCAAAGAATTCGGTTCCGATGGCGATCACGGGTTTAACCAGATCAGTTACTACGATTATCTGCCGACTGTTGCCAGTCCTTTCGGGCCGAGTAAAAACGGCATCGCAGTGGTGGTGGCCAGTGGCGCAATCGTCGACGGCCAGCAGGGTCAGGGCAGCATTGGCGGTGACACCACGGCCGCTCAGCTCCGCGAAGCTCGTCTGGACGATAGCATCAAGGCTGTGATCCTGCGGGTAGACAGCCCTGGCGGCAGCGCCTTCGCCTCTGAAGTGATCCGAAACGAAGTCGACGCACTTAAGCTGGCCGGCAAACCTGTGGTTGTTTCGATGTCGAGTCTGGCGGCCTCCGGCGGTTACTGGATTTCCTCCAGTGCCAGCGAGATCATCGCGCAACCCACAACAATCACCGGCTCAATCGGCATCTTCGGAATTCTGGCAACCTTCGAGAAAGGCCTGGAAAATATGGGCGTCTACAGCGATGGCGTGGGAACAACCCCATTTGCCGGCATTGGAATTACACGTGGCCTGCCGGATGATGTTGCTCAGGTGTTCCAATTAGGCATCGAGAACGGATACCAGCGTTTTATCAGCCTGGTCAGTGAAAACCGTCATCTGTCTCTGGAAGAAACCGACAAAATTGCTCAGGGCCGGGTCTGGACAGGTCAGGATGCGCTGAAACTGGGTCTGGTCGATCGTCTGGGTGATTTCGATGACGCTATCGTCTCAGCCGCCAAACTGGCGAAACTGGACGATTATGATCTGCGCTGGATTGATATTCCGCTCTCTCCGCTTGAGCAGTTCATGCAGGAGATGACCTCGGAAGCCAGTGCTGCGATTGGTCAGGTGGTTGCGTCTCAGGTACCGAGTGTCTTCCAGCCTGCGCTGAAGCAGATCGCGACAGATATCTCCGGACTGAACCAATTGAACGATCCCAAAGGGCAATATGCTTTCTGTCTGAACTGTAGCAGCACAGGGCAATAGACCTCACCGCAGTTCAGTCACACATCTGACTTGTTAAGCCCGGCGATGCCGGGCTTTTTTTCGGCCCGATTCACCGTATAATGCTGGCACCATCAAAATAACGCTGTACCTGAATTCAAATGACAAAAAAACATATCTACATCGCCTATACAGGCGGCACCATAGGCATGCAGAAATCTGACCATGGCTACATCCCTGTGGCTGGTTTTATGGAGCAGCAACTCAAAAGCATGCCTGAGTTTCACCGCTCAGAAATGCCGGATTTTACCATCCACGAATATGCCCCGCTGATCGATTCTTCAGACATGACGCCTGAAGACTGGCAACGCATTGCAGACGATATCCAGGCCAATTACGATAAATTTGATGGATTTGTCATTCTTCATGGTACGGACACCATGGCCTATACCGCCTCTGCCCTGTCGTTTATGCTGGAAAATCTGGGCAAACCTGTGATTGTCACCGGTTCTCAGATCCCGCTTGCGGAACTGCGTTCTGACGGACAAAGCAACTTACTGAATGCCCTGCACCTTGCTGCCAATTACCCGATCAATGAAGTCACTGTGTTTTTCAATAACCAGTTACTCCGGGGAAACCGCAGCACCAAAGCACATGCGGACGGCTTTAACGCCTTTATCTCACCGAACATGCCTGCTCTGATTGAAGCGGGGATTAACATTCAGGTGAAACAAAGCGCCGTTCTCAATCAACAACCTGAAGGTGAATTCCGGGTTCAGCAAATCACCCCGCAACCTATTGGTGTGATCACCATGTATCCGGGAATTTCACCTGAAGTGATCCGAAATACCCTGCGCCAACCGGTCAATGCCATGATTCTGCTGACCTTCGGGGTTGGTAATGCGCCGCAAAACCCGGATCTGCTGGCCCAGCTCAAAGAAGCCAGTGATCGTGGTGTGATTGTTGTGAACCTGACGCAATGCCTTTCTGGCAAAGTGAACATGGACGGCTACGCCACCGGCTGTGCCCTGGCCGACGCTGGTGTCCTGAGCGGTTTTGACATGACCCGTGAAGCGGCACTGGCGAAGCTGCATTATCTGCTCAGCCAGCAATTACCGACTGAACAGGTCCGTGCGCTGATGCAACAGGATCTGCGTGGCGAACTGAGCCGCTGACAGAACATCTCATCCATCCGGATAATCTGAGAGCCGCCTGACGCGGCTCTTTTTATATCTCAGCTACACTTATACCAATTTCATTGACTGGTGATGAGCAACGCTGATGATGATTCTGCATGGCGCGTCCATTTCTCCTTTTGTCAGAAAAATCATGCTGGCCCTGTCTTACAAGGGACTGAGTTATGAACTCCAGCCGCTCAATCCGTATCTGGAAAAAGAGCTGGCGCATAAACGTCATCCGATGGGAAAAGTGCCTGTTCTTGAGCATGAAGGCCAGACTGTCATTGATTCCACAGTCATCGCCCATTATCTGGATGATCTGTATCCCGTGCCCCCGCTTTATCCCGGTGATGCTGGCGAGCGCGCCCGGATCCGCTGGCTGGAAGAGTACGTCGATACCCGCCTGAGTGCCTTACTGGCAGGCGTGCTGTTCTATCAGCGCATTCTGCGGGGTCAGATTCTGGAAAAAGAAGTCGATCAGGAGGCCATTGAAGATTGCCTGCATCACCATTTACCGCCAGTGCTGCGTTATCTGGAAGAGCAGATTCCTGATGAGGGATTTATCTCGACGCACTTTTCCATGGCCGAAATCAGTTTATGGAGTATCTTTCGCAGTGGCTGGATGGCAGGGTTAAGGCTTCAGCCGCACTTCCCCAAATTGGATGCCTATCTGGCCAGTGTCGGGCAAGAACCCTGGATCGCCAATTTCATGACAGAAGAAGATCACGAACTGAGCGTTTATTATTGTCCACCCGTTGTGGTCACAGTGCCGGACAAAGCATGACCGGCACCAGATAAATGCATGACAACCCGTGCTGCTAGTTCCCCTGCAATGGGAAACGGGCGATGTCTGCGACGGGCGCTTCATCTTCAATCGCGAAATCACGCTTCAGCTCTGCTTTCGATTTAAAGCGGATGTCACCTCCCGCAGCAACGGACATATGTTCGGCGTCCGTGTTGTGGCGCGACTGATACAACATCACAGCCTGTAACGTCGACTCCCGCTGCGCTTCTGTCAGCGGTGTGCCGTCAGCCCATTTCCCGGTTTCAACGGCTGCCAGCAAACGCTGATAAACTTCAGGGGTCATCGCTGCCAGAATCTGTTGAACATCCATTACCTATACTCCTCTTACGCCATCCTCTGCAGATGGCTGCAAATAACCGCGGTGACTTCACCTTCATTCAACACCCGTGCAACGATAATGCCCTGATTCAGTCAGTCAAGTCGCAATGATCATTTCGTTTTCTTTTGTTTTCGTGATCACACTGCAGCAATGTCACAGTTTTCTTTGTGCGAATGCCGTTTCTGCCGCCTCTTATTAAGGTATTCTTGACTGCAGTGATCCAACCAATGAGCCACGCACCATACATGACCACCTTTGGCATTCATGCCCGTAACGTATTGTTTTCATTATCAACAGTGTTTTTACTTTCTGCTTGTCAGGGAGAGTTTAAGACCACAGATAGTCTCTGCGCAGCACACCCTGATATATGTGAGGGTTTGAATAACAATGATGGCCAATGCCGCATCCAGCGTACTGACCTGATCTGGCAACGGTACAAGCAACAAAAAACACCAACAGATATCGAGACATTCCATACGCTTGAGTACACCCGAAGCTATCAGGCCTGTCTTGAATATGCGGCAGAAATTGAGCCGACCCGATACAAAGAGCGCAAATCGAACCGGGCAACCGCACTGGTCAACAGCTATGAGGCGATTGATGCGCTCACTCTGGCGCTGGCAAACTCTCAGGAACCGGAAATCATTTACGATCGCTGGAGTCGGGGGAATCATGAAGCCAAAGAAGAATTTCTGAAACTGGAAGGCTCCGGCAAGCTACAAACACCAGAACTACAACTGGCACTGGCCTCTTTTTATAGCGACAGCGACAAAGAGAAAACCCGTCAGTTGCTGCTCACAGCGTTAGAGCTTTATCACGGGGAAAAACAAGTGAAGCCGGATATTATCCTGACCCTGGCCACTCAGGCTCATCAGAAAGGTGAGATTGCAGAAGCATACCTGTGGTCCCGTGTCGGCAGCCTGATGCGGCTACCCGTTGCCAGCACAGAGAAGCTGGCTCGCCTCTATCCACTGGCGCCTGAAGATAAAGCCTATCTTGATTTGCTGGCAGACAGCATTATTCAGAGTCTGAGTAGCGGGCACTTTAACCGGATTACAGTCGAGAGAAGTCTCTCGACACTGCCAAGCCTGCAGGCGCCGGATTCTTCCGCCTGATTTCAGGATAAATCCGGTCACCATAACAGGGCATCTGCAGGTTAATTCTTGTCGCTGAACGCGAGCGATACTGAGTTCACACAATAGCGCTGCCCTGTCGTCACTGGCCCGTCATCGAACACATGGCCCAAATGACTGTCACAGCCTGCACAACGAATTTCTGTGCGGCTCATTCCATAACTGTGATCCGTTAAATATCGAATCGCATTCTGATCAACTGGCGCATCAAAGCTTGGCCAACCGCAACCTGAATCATATTTCTGTTCAGAATGAAATAAGGCGATCTTGCAGCAAGTACAGTGATATATCCCTGTTTTTTTATGATGCAATAAGGTGCCGGAAAATGGCGCTTCAGTTCCGCCTTCCCGACACACATAATATTGTTCTTCAGATAATAAATCTTTCCAATAAGCGTCTGATTTAAAAGTCATTCACTTTCCTGTAAACACATTTTTCCAAGCCTTACTGACTTTAAATTTGCCAATTTTTGCAGAAATAGCACATACTTTTGCTCGAAAGGTTTTTACACCAAAGCATCACATTTAAGCATATTTCCCTGTATTTCGGGTACAAATTTAAAACTAAGCAACACTGTCGATTACTTTGCCAGCAGTTTTAGATGCATTATTCAGCCATCGGCCAGGATTGTAATAAAAATCCGAAAGTTTTTTGATTAAAGACAATTTGAGGTCTGTTTTTGCTTGCAGACCCGCGTGAGATTATGTAATTTTACTACCAGTTATCTTTCATTAGAAATTAAGTTGTGGAGCAACATAATGACTATCAAAGTAGGTATTAACGGTTTTGGCCGTATCGGTCGTTTCGTTTTTCGTGCTTCTGTAGAGCGTGATGACATCGAAGTTGTGGGTATCAACGACCTGATCGATGTTGAATACATGGCATACATGCTGAAGTACGATTCAACTCACGGCCGTTTCAAAGGCACTGTTGAAGTCAAAGACGGCAACCTGATTGTCAACGGCAAAACTGTCCGTGTGACTGCAGAACGCGATCCAGCGAGCCTGCAATGGGATGCCATCGGTGTTGATGTTGTTGCTGAAGCAACGGGTATCTTCCTGACAGACGAAACTGCGCGTAAACATATCGAAGCAGGTGCCAAGAAAGTTGTACTGACTGGCCCGTCTAAAGATGACACGCCAATGTTCGTCATGGGTGTGAACCACGAAAACTACGCAGGTCAGGACATCGTTTCTAACGCGTCTTGCACAACAAACTGTCTGGCACCGATCGCGAAAGTTCTGAACGACAAGTGGGGCATCAAAGACGGTCTGATGACGACTGTTCACGCAACCACTGCAACTCAGAAAACTGTTGACGGTCCTTCTGCGAAAGACTGGCGTGGTGGTCGTGGTGCTTCTCAGAACATCATCCCATCTTCAACTGGTGCAGCAAAAGCAGTTGGTAAAGTCATTCCTGAGCTGAACGGCAAACTGACTGGTATGGCGTTCCGCGTGCCAACTGCAGACGTTTCTGTTGTTGACCTGACTGTAAACCTGGAAAAACCTGCAACTTACGAAGAAATCAAAGCTGAAATGAAGCGTGCTTCTGAAGCTGAAATGTCTGGCGTACTGGGTTACACCGAAGATGCAGTCGTTTCTCAGGACTTCATCGGTGAAGTACGTACATCTGTATTCGATGCAGACGCAGGTATCGCACTGACTGATACTTTCGTGAAAGTTGTATCTTGGTACGACAACGAGATCGGTTACTCAAACAAAGTACTGGATCTGGTAGCGCACATCTCTAAGTAATCCTTAGACTGTGAACTCTAAAGGCGGCTGATAGCCGCCTTTTTGCTATCTGCTCGTCTGTAAAATCAGTTCTCTGCTAAGATTGGCTCAAAAAGGAACCCGCTATGGATTTACGTCAGCTCCCGACCACCACTGTGCTTTCAGAACACATCAGCCTGTGCCGGCTGGATGGTATCGACGTGATACGCATTCTTCATCCCCAGTGTCAGGCTGCGATCTCTCTGTTTGGCGGCCATCTCCTGAGCTTTCAGCCCACAGGGCATCAGGCGATGATCTGGATGAGTGAAGCCGCCGATTATTCAGGTTCCTCTGCATTGCGGGGCGGGATTCCAATCTGTTGGCCCTGGTTTGGGAAAGCGGCTACCCCATCCCACGGTTTTGCCCGCACCAGCCTTTGGGAACTCGAAAGCTTTAACGACCAGAAAAGCCATGTCACAGTAACGTTGACGCTGCATGATTCTCCAAAAACACAGGCCATCTGGCCCTATCGCTTTCATAATCGCCTTCATTTTGAACTGGATAAAACGTTGAAAGTGCAACTGACCAGCACCAACACAGACCTGCGTCCGTGGCGGATGTCCGGTGCCCTGCACACGTATCTGATGGTTGGTGACATCATGCAAACGACTTTGTCCGGACTGGGGAATGAGTATCTGGATGGCCTGGCAAACCAGCAGCGTCTTCCTTCAAATGGCACCTTACAGTTCGATGATGCAGTTGACCGCATCTACAATCGAGCTGAATCGACCATTCATCTGGAAGACCCACAACTGTACCGACGTTTGAAAATCCGGAATCAGGGACACGATAGCGCCGTCGTCTGGAACCCCTGGCAAGCGGGCGCTGCCAGCATGGTCGATATGACCCCGGAAGGTTACACCACGATGGTGTGTGTGGAATCCGCCCTTTCAGGGACAGGGATCGTGCTTGAACCGGGACAATCGCATCATCTCACCACCGAAATTGGCGCCGAGTGAGACATCAGGCTCAGATCAATTGAGCCTGACAGAATAATTTCCAGTGGCGGTATGGTATCTGGGGCCCGGTCAGGCTTGCATGGTGCCGTCCGCTTCAATCAGCACCCAGCCATTGCCATCCGGGTCATTGAAGGTTGCAAACCGCCCCCCCATCAAGGTGACAATCTCTGACAGGCTCACCCCCCGGTTGGTCAGTTCATCATAGGTCGACGTGATATCGTCCGTATGAACCACCAGTCCCTGAACGGAACCGGCCTGCATTCCCCCGAAAGGCATGACTAGGCTAATGGTCGTCTCTGCGCCCTTTGGTGCCAGTTGGATCCATCGTTTATGACGGTCCGCCTGATGATCCCTGATCAACTCGAATCCAAGCGCATCACGGTAAAAAAGAAGCGCCTGACTTTGATCCGAAACTGGGATCGACACCGTATCAACCCGAGAAATTGGCATGAATCACTCTCCCCTCAAGCTACACTTTTCTAGCTTACGCCAGAGCTGTTGATTTAGCTCAAAAAATAAGCACAGCTTAAGCATATGAGGATTCCTGAGGCGCAGCGTCCTATCGCTGCAACAGTCAGGTATAAAAATCAGCTCCCCTCAAAAAAGACATCTTTCACTGCAATATGCACCCCTTGTACCACTTTCACCCGAAATGAACACCATTCACCCGATGAACCGCCAAAGAATACACCTTCGCCCCCCGAACACACTTTTCATTCAGACCCCGATTGAACGCTCCGGAATCAGGGGAACAAGGTTGATGTTTTTTTGAGCAGATGGCTTGCAGATCCCTGTTGATAGGAGGATAGTAGCTCTGAGGGCAGGTTCATTTTTGCCCGGTCCGACCGCACATTTCAACGAAATTTATAGCAAAACCAATCACTCACTAAAGCAAATTCATTCGTTAGGTCTAGTCTTAGTTGTGAGGGATGTGAAAGATAGATGATTTCGTCCTTTCTAAATGATTGAAGAACGATTCAGGGGGCATACCATGAGTATTTTTGACCACTATCGTCATCGCTATGAAGAAGCCAAGGATGAAGAGCTTTCATTGCAGGAATTCCTTGAAGTTTGTCGTAACGATCGCAGTGCCTATGTGAACGCTGCAGAGCGTCTTCTGATGGCCATTGGTGAACCGGAAATGATTGATACCGCAAAAGATCCACGCTTGAGCCGTATCTTCTCGAACCGAGTCATCTCGCGCTACAAAACGTTTGAAGACTTCTATGGCATGGAAGAAGCGATTGAACAAATCGTGTCTTATCTGAAACACGCCGCGCAAGGCCTTGAAGAACGTAAACAAATTCTCTATTTACTGGGTCCTGTGGGTGGCGGTAAATCTTCTCTGGCTGAAAAGCTGAAAAGCCTGATGCAGAAAGTGCCGATTTATGTACTGACTGCAAACGGTGAGCACAGCCCGGTCAATGACCATCCGTTCAGCCTGTTTGACCCACAAGAGGATGGCGAAATTCTGAACAAAGAATACGGCATTCCTCAGCGCTATCTGAACACGATTATGTCGCCCTGGGCGGCCAAACGCCTGAAAGAATTCGGTGGGGATATCACCAAGTTCAAAGTGGTGAAAGTGCGTCCGTCCATTTTGCATCAGGTCGGGATCGCGAAAACCGAGCCTGGTGATGAAAACAATCAGGATATCTCTTCTCTGGTCGGTAAAGTCGATATTCGTCAGCTGGAACACTTTGCTCAGGATGATCCGGATGCATACAGCTATTCCGGTGCCTTGTGTAAGGCCAACCAGGGTCTGATGGAATTCGTGGAGATGTTTAAAGCCCCCCTCAAAGTGCTGCATCCACTGCTGACGGCGACTCAGGAAGGGAACTACAACGGAACCGAAGGGCTTTCTGCTTTACCTTATGAAGGCATCATTCTGGCTCACTCCAACGAATCGGAATGGCAAACCTTCCGTAACAACAAAAACAATGAGGCCTTCCTGGACCGTGTGTTCATCGTGAAAGTGCCTTACTGTCTGCGTGTGTCGGAAGAGATTAAGATCTACGAAAAACTGTTGATGAACAGTGAACTGGCCAATTCGCCCTGCTCACCAAGTACGCTGGATATTCTGGCCCGCTTCTCAGTGCTGTCACGATTGAAAGAGCCTGAAAACTCCAGTCAGTACTCGAAAATGCGGGTGTATGATGGTGAAACCCTGAAAGACACGGATCCGAAAGCCAAGTCCTATCAGGAATACCGCGACTACGCAGGGGTTGATGAAGGGATGTCTGGCCTGTCGACGCGATTCGCGTTCAAAATTCTGTCCCGGGTCTTCAACTTTGATCACTCAGAAGTCGCAGCGAATCCGGTTCATCTGTTCTATGTCCTTGAGCAGCAGATTGAACGGGAACAGTTCCCGCAGGAATTTGCAGAAAAATATCTGGAGCACCTGAAAGGTTACCTGATTCCCAAATATGTCGAATTTATCGGCAAAGAGATTCAGACCGCCTATCTGGAATCCTACTCTGAATATGGTCAGAACATTTTCGACCGTTATGTCAGCTATGCCGACTTCTGGATTCAGGATCAGGAATACCGAGATCCGGAAACCGGTCAGTTGTTCGACCGTGCGGCCCTGAATAACGAGCTGGAAAAAATCGAGAAGCCTGCCGGAATCAGTAACCCGAAAGACTTCCGAAACGAAATCGTCAACTTTGTGCTGCGTGCCCGGGCCAGTAATGAAGGCAAGAATCCAAACTGGACCAGCTACGAGAAACTGCGCACCGTGATCGAGAAGAAAATGTTCTCGAACACCGAAGAGTTACTGCCAGTCATCTCGTTCAATGCGAAAACCTCCACGGAGGAGCAGAAGAAGCACGACGACTTTGTGGCTCGTATGATGGAAAAAGGCTATACCCGCAAACAAGTACGCCTGCTGTCCGAATGGTATCTGCGCGTACGGAAGTCATCGTAATAGATGGATGATGATTAAGGGGGAGAGCTTATGGCGCATTTTATCGACCGCAGGCTCAACGGTAAAAATAAGAGTACGGTGAATCGGCAGCGCTTTTTACGCCGGCACAAGCAACAGATCAAAGACTCGATTGCTGATGCAGTAAATAAGCGCTCCATCACGGATGTCGATAGCGGCGAGAGTATTTCAATCCCTTCGCGCGACATCCGTGAACCAGCTTTCCATCAGGGACGTGGTGGGCACAGGGAAATCGTGCACCCCGGCAATGATCAGTTCAGCCCTGGCGACCGCATTGAGCGGCCCCAGGGGGGCGCTGGTTCAGGGGGCTCGGGAGAAGGCCAGGCCAGCCCCGACGGGGAAGGTCAGGATGATTTTGTGTTCCAGATTTCCAAAGACGAGTACCTCGATCTGCTGTTTGAAGATCTGGAATTACCGAATCTGAAGAAAAACCAGTTCAACAAGATTGTGGAGTGGAAAACGTTCCGGTCTGGCTATAAGTCCAGTGGTGTTCCGGCCAATATTGCCATTGTGAAATCCTTGCAGAATTCACTGGCACGCCGTACCGCAATGACCGCAGGCAAACGTCGCCAACTTCGTGAACTGGAGCAGGAACTGGATCGGTTACAAAGTACAGAACCAGCACAGCCTTTTGATGAGCAGCGGGTCAAAGAAGAAATTCAGACCTTGCGTGAGCGCATCAGCAGTGTGCCTTTTATTGACACCTTTGACCTGAGGTACAAAAACTACGAACGCCGTCCGATGCCCAGCAGCCAGGCTGTGATGTTCTGCCTGATGGACGTCTCCGGCTCCATGGATCAGGCGACGAAGGATATGGCGAAACGATTCTACATTCTGCTTTATCTGTTCCTGACCCGAACCTATAAAAATGTGGAAGTGGTGTTTATCCGACACCACACGCAGGCGAAAGAAGTTGATGAACACGAATTTTTCTATTCACAGGAAACCGGGGGCACCATTGTATCCAGCGCCCTCCGCCTGATGGATGAAATCGTGAAAAAACGTTACTCGCCTTCGGAATGGAACATCTATGCTGCACAAGCATCGGATGGGGATAACTGGGCTGATGACTCACCGGGTTGTCGTGAATTGCTGAACAAGCATATTCTTCCGGTGTCTCGTTACTACGCTTATATCGAAATTACCCGCAGAGCACACCAGACACTGTGGCGGGAATACGAATCGCTGCTGGGAGGTCATGACAACTTCGCCATGCAGAATATTCGGGGCGTGGATGACATCTTCCCGGTCTTCCGGGAGCTGTTTAAGAAACAAGTCCATTAATCCGAGAACTGAAACGGGCGACATGCAACCTCGCCCGCTTTGCAGACACTCAGGGACTGAGCGAATTGGCCGATGTGGGAGTAGGTTATGGTAACAGACACCAAACAAAAGGCACTCAGTGATGGTCCGGACTGGACATTCGAACTGCTTGAAGATTACCACAAAGAAATCAAGCGGGTGGCCAATCATTATCGTCTGGATACTTATCAGAATCAGATTGAGATCATTACTGCCGAACAAATGATGGACGCGTATTCCAGTATTGGGATGCCGATTAACTATCATCACTGGTCTTTCGGGAAACGTTTCATTGAAACGGAGCGCGGTTATAAGCACGGTCAGATGGGGCTGGCCTATGAAATTGTCATTAACTCCGAGCCTTGTATTGCCTATCTGATGGAAGAAAACACCATTACCATGCAAGCCCTGGTGATGGCGCACGCCAGTTATGGGCACAATTCATTTTTCAAAGGTAATTATCTGTTCAAAACCTGGACAGACGCAGGCTCCATTATTGATTACCTCCTCTTCGCACGAAAATACATCACCGAGTGTGAAGAAAAGTATGGTGAAGAAAACGTCGAGAAATTACTCGACTCATGCCATGCACTGATGAATTATGGTGTGGATCGGTATAAACGACCCCAGAAGATTTCACTGGCTGTCGAAAAAGCCCGGCAGAAAGCCCGGGAAGATTATCTTCAGACTCAGGTCAATGCCCTCTGGCGAACCATCCCGACCCATGCAGAAAAAGACCATGAGCATGAAGAAATCCGTTTTCCTTCGGATCCGCAGGAAAATATTCTGTATTTCATCGAAAAACATGCCCCGCTACTGGAGCCATGGCAGCGTGAAATTGTCCGGATTGTGAGAAAAGTCAGCCAGTATTTCTATCCGCAAAAGCAAACTCAGGTAATGAATGAAGGCTGGGCCACCTTCTGGCACTACACCATCCTGAATCATCTGTACGATGAAGGACTGGTCACAGACCGGTTTATGATCGAATTCCTGCACAGCCACACCAATGTGGTTGCCCAGCCAAGTTACAACAGCCCGTATTACAACGGGATTAACCCGTATGCACTGGGATTTGCCATGTTCCAGGACATCCGGCGCATTTGTGAAAACCCAACCGATGAAGACAGATACTGGTTCCCGGACATCGCCGGGAAAAACTGGCTGGATACCTTGCATTTCGCCATGGAAAACTTCAAAGATGAAAGCTTTATCAGTCAGTTTTTATCTCCGAAACTCATGCGGGACTTCAAGTTTTTTGCTGTCGATGATGATGACAGAAATAACTATGTCGAAGTTGATGCCATTCATAATGAAGAAGGATACCGGGCCATTCGTGAAAAGCTCTCGTCACAGTACAACCTGAGCAATAATGAGCCGAACATTCAGGTCTGGAACGTCGCGCTGCGGGGCGACCGTTCACTGACCCTGCGTTATGTACCGCACAATCGTATCCCGCTGGCAGACAGCTATAACGAGGTGCTGAAGCATCTGCATCGACTGTGGGGATTTGACGTCATTCTGGAAGAAGAGCTCAGCGATGGCAGAAGTCATATTCTGGCGGCCTGCCCCGTCCGGGGAAGCAGCTACACCGCTGATATCTGACCCTGTTCTATGTTCGACTGATAAAAAAAGAGAGGCAATTGCCTCTCTTTTCTGTTGGGTGCTGACCCATGTCAGTTTTTTGCAAATTCTTCTCGAGCCCGAATTTACTGCTCTTCTTCGTGCAAAAAGCGAGCGATTTCTACCCGATTACTGTACCAAATCGCACCGCTGTCACGGCCATATTTGCGAATCCGATCTGCCACCAGCTCAGGCTGATGGTTATCACAGAAAGCTTTCAGATCACGGTAGTAACTCAGTGCCAGCTCGCAGGCTTCACGGTTCATAAAATAGTAACCGCCAACCCGGGTGTAAATCTTACGCAGGCCGTTGATGGTCAGTACATACAGGATGTTTCCTGAGTGTGTCGCCATACCCTGGAACATGCGGTAATCAAAATAGTTAAACGCACGCGCCCGGCAGATTTGCTCACAGAGTTCCGGATCATCTTTGCCGTATTTATCGACGATCTTTCTCACTTCCAGCAGTAACTCAGCTTTTGTATCGCTGCTTTCTACGAAAGATTCGAAGCTCTCTGCAGCCAGCAGGTGTTCACAGGAATGAATCACATAATCCAGTAACTGACTGACTTTCTCACTGTTTGACTTCACCGCATAGCGCATATACACGCTACTGATATCGGTTCTTGCCGAAAGCAGATCTTCCAGAACACGTTGTACATCCTGGCCGTCCAGCGTAATCAGCGTATCCAGAATACTCAGTCCGGATGTATCCATATAATTGTTCACACGGGTGGGTTTACCGTGCTGAATTGTCAGCCACCCGTCTCGAGCCAAGCGCTGAAGCACTTCGCGTAAAGTTGTGCGCGTTACACCAATCAGCTCGGATAACTCACGTTCAGCAGGCAGAATTGACCCCTGCGGGAAATGATTATTCCAAATGCTCTCAATGATGTATTTTTCAGCAAACGTTGCTGGGCTGTCAGCCTTTATAACCATCAGTTAGATTTCCAATCTTGCTTCTTGCTATCTTTTATTAACTCATCATACCACTAGTTATGGCCGAGAAGAAACGTTGCCACCAGCAGATTTGAAGCTGGTTAACAACGGAGGATTCTGCTGCTTTCAGAGCCGCATCCCAACTTATTGTTCTAACGAATATATTTCAAAATATTTCTGTTACAATCTAAACCTTGGTAGTTGAACGCTTGCGTCAATGCCATAATTTTGTGTTACGAAATATTAACAGCTTAACAATCAATTTATACAATCAGTTAAAATTGCGGCCAATAACACAAAGGCAGCCTATCAAATAGACAGCCTTGAATGGAAGCGGCCTGCTATCAAATTCAATACGCTACAGCCAAACGATGTGTCGTTCAGGCTGATTTTTTGCGTGCTGAGGATGGCATCAATAAATAACAAGAGATTAACAACATGGCTATCACGCTAGGGAACGCGTTTATTAAAAACTTTCTGGGCAAAGCGCCCGACTGGTATAAGCTCACCATCATCGCCTTCCTGGTGATCAACCCGATCGTCTTCTTTTTGATTGACCCTTTTGTCGCCGGGTGGTTGTTGGTGGTGGAATTTATCTTCACACTGGCGATGGCCCTGAAGTGCTACCCGCTGCAACCCGGCGGTCTGCTGGCAATTGAGGCAGTTGCCATCGGGATGACCACACCAGAACTGGTCAAGCATGAATTGGTGGCAAACATTGAAGTGTTACTGCTGCTGATCTTCATGGTGGCTGGTATCTACTTTATGAAGCAGCTGCTGCTGTTCATTTTCACCAAGATCCTGATCGGTATCCGTTCTAAGGTTCTGTTGTCCCTGTCTTTCTGTATTATGGCTGCATTCCTGTCGGCATTTCTGGATGCATTGACCGTGATTGCTGTCGTGATCAGCGTGACCACGGGTTTCTACAGTATCTATCATAAAGTCGCGTCCGGTCAGGAGCCGCATGCAGCGCATGACCATACGTCAGACCATGATATTCATGAACTGAGCCGCGACGATCTGGAAAACTACCGTGCCTTCCTGCGAAGCCTGCTGATGCATGCCGGTGTGGGAACCGCACTGGGTGGTGTGATGACCATGGTTGGCGAACCGCAGAACCTGATCATTGCCAATCAGGCTGGCTGGCAGTTTGGTGAGTTCTTCCTGCGCATGGCGCCGGTGACCATTCCGGTATTCTTTTGCGGCATGCTGACCTGTGTGCTGGTTGAGAAATTTGGCATCTGTGGCTACGGCGCGAAGCTGCCGGAAAATGTCCGTAAGATTCTGATTGATTTCGACAACGAAGAACGCAAACGTCGCACCAATCTGGATGTGGCCAAACTCTGGATTCAGGTCATCATCGCTGTCTGGCTGATTGTGGGTCTGGCCCTGCACCTTGCTGCTGTTGGCCTGATCGGTCTGACCGTGATCATTCTGGCCACCGCATTTACCGGCATCATCGAAGAGCATTCACTCGGAAAAGCCTTTGAGGAAGCCCTGCCCTTTACCGCACTGCTGGCCGTATTTTTCTCCATCGTTGCCGTCATTATCGAGCAGAAGCTATTCAGCCCGATCATTACCGCTGTCCTGGAAATGGATGGCAGTTCGCAGATGGGCATGTTCTACATCGCGAATGGCCTGCTTTCCATGGTGTCGGATAACGTCTTCGTTGGCACGGTATACATCAACGAGGTCAAATCTGCGCTGATCGACGGCATGCTGGATCGCGAGCGTTTCGATATGCTGGCAGTCGCCATCAATACAGGAACCAACCTGCCATCCGTCGCCACGCCGAACGGTCAGGCAGCATTCCTTTTCGCGCTGACGTCCGCACTGGCACCGCTGATTCGTTTATCTTACGGTCGCATGGTGTATATGGCCCTGCCGTATACGCTGGTACTGTCTCTGATTGGTCTGGCGGGGATTGAACTGACGCTGGTGCCCATGACAGACTGGATGTACCAGCAGGGCTGGCTTACCGCAGCCAGTGAGGTGATTCCACAATTGGCGCCTGCTGCTGGACACTAAAGGGAATTTCTGGTTCTCTACGTTGTCATAGCTAAAGCAAATTACTGAGAAACAAGGGTTGTTTGCCATTGCGCAAGCAACCCTTTTGCTTTTTATTCCCTAAATCCGTGCTGTTTGCCTGGATTCGAAGGGGAACACAGACGAGAGACATACATGCAACTGTTAAAAACCTTCAGCCAGCGACGCCTGTCCTGGCTCCTGTTACTGCTATTTGTCATCTTCTTTGAAGGGTGTGCACTGTTCTTTCAGCACGCCATGAACCTTGCGCCTTGTGTGATGTGTATTTATGAACGCATTGCGATGTTTGGCATCGGGATTGCTGCGCTAGTGGGTGTGATTGCACCAGACAAACCGGTGTTTCGCTGGGCGGGTCTGGCCATTTGGGGATACAGTGCCTGGCGTGGATTTTCGCTGGCTCAGGAGCATGTCGGTTATCAGTTTAATCCTTCTCCCTTTGCGACCTGCGATCTGTTTGTACAATTGCCTTCCTGGGCACCGCTGAATCAGTGGATACCATGGTTATTTGAAGCCTATGGGGATTGCAGCAAAGTGGTCTGGCAATTCTTGGGCCAGTCGATGCCGCAGTGGCTGGTGATTATTTTTGCCGCCAATCTGATTGCCTGGGCCGTGATTGTACTGTCTCAGTTTGTCAAAACCGGCGCTCAATTACACTCTCACAACTGATTCAGCATCCGCGATGAAACAACAGGAGGCTTGATGCCTCCTGCCTGATTACTGATGACTGCCGCAACACTGCTTAAACTTTTTGCCGCTACCGCACGGGCATGGATCATTCCGGCCGACTGATTTGTAAGGATTGACCGACTGCGCCGCACTGCCCCCCTGCTGAAGCTCATCGGCAGCCATGACTACTTCGGTGATCATCAGCGGCAGGCTGGCATACATGGCCTCGGGCTCAGGCATCCCTTCAATCCCCGCTTCCTGCATCTGCGCCAGCGTATCCGCCTCATCCATCATCAGCATGCACGTCGTCAGCAAAGCTGACAGCATCCGCGCCGTGCCATCAGACATGTTCCGTTCAGCCCAATTTGGCTCTACATATGGCCATACGGCCAGAAACCCTTCCGCAAAGTGTCCCATCGCTTCCGTGACGCCTTCAGCATCCTGCCACTGTAAGGTCTCAGGCAAGCTGTATTCGCCAGCTTTGATGTGCAGATACTGATTTTCAAAATGCGACAGTATCGCGGCTTTGTTTTCATGACTGACAGACGTCGGTTCATCTTCCGACACACCGCCATGCATCAGAACCGGTAACCATTGCTCCGGTTCCATAGCACTGGGGTTTGCATTGGCTGCCAGTAATGCACCTTCGATAAATTCAGGCGGCATTCCTTCCCAGTCCGGAGAAAGGGCGATCAGTGTGGTCATGGTCTTTTCCTGTCTTTTGGTATCGCGGCGAGTATAACGCATCCCAAAAATGTCGCCAACGTGACGATTTTATGTTGAATTTTCAGTCGAATCAGCGCAAAAATACACGGACACTTTTTTAAAATGAGTAACCGGGATGTCACACCCCATCAGCGCTATCATTGCCGGGGCCACCGGACTGGTCGGCAATGAACTCTTACACCTACTGCTGGGCAGTGAAACGATCGGCAACGTCTATGCCTTGTCACGTTCCGCCTTACCTTATCGCAGTAAACATCTGATTCAGCTGGTTCACCCGGAACTCAGAATTACAGAATGGGACGATCAGGATCCGGTCCCGCAGCTTGGGCTGATTTGCTTAGGGACAACCCTGAAAAGTGCCGGCAGTAAAGATGGGCTGCGGGCCGTTGATATTGACCTGGTCAAATCCGTCGCGCGCAGTATGCGCCAACTTGGTGTTGAGACTCTGGTGGTGATATCCAGCCTGGGTGCCAGCCGCTTTTCTCCCTCTTTCTATCTGCGCTGTAAAGCCGAAATGGAACAGGCCGTCGCTGCGTTAGGGTTCCCACACTGTATTATCGTGCGCCCCGGACCACTGACCGGTGAACGCACACCACCCCGGCCCGGTGAAGAAATGGTACTGAAAATTCTGGACACACTTTCTCCCCTCTTATTGGGTCCATTGTCCTCACTGACTCCGATTGCTGCTGAAGATGTCGCAGCAGCGATGCTCCGGCTGGGAATTGAGTCACTCAACACAGCCCCGGAGAAGGCCCGGATGATTCGCAGCAATGCACTCAGACGCCCGCCCTTTGGCGGCGCACAGCACGAATCCTGACCTCCGGCTTGAAGCCGGTTTCGCGCATCGGGTGACAATTGTCCCTTTCCACATTACAATCCACGCCTCTTTGAAATGACTGCTGTGCTCTGAGGCTATGAGACTGATACTTGGCCCGATGGAAGGTGTCCTTGACCACCTGATGCGGGAAATGCTGACCGATATCAACGACTATGATCTGTGCGTGACCGAATTTGTGCGCGTCATCGATCAACGTTTGCCCAAAAGTGTCTTCCATCGCCTTTGCCCGGAGTTATTACAGGGCGGGACAACCAAAGCAGGCACGCCTGTACGCGTTCAGTTACTGGGGCAGGAACCTGAATGGATGGCCGAAAATGCTGATCTGGCGGCATCTTTAGGATCGCCGGGCATTGATATCAACTTCGGCTGTCCGGCAAAATCGGTCAATAAAAGCCGCGGGGGCGCCGTGTTGCTGCAAGAGCCTGAGCTCATGTACCAGATCGTAAAAAGTGTGCGCGAAGCCGTCGATCCACGTCTGCCGGTGACCGCTAAAGTCCGGTTAGGCTGGGATGATCCGGCCCACTGTTTTGAAATTGTCGATGCCGTTACCAGCGCGAAAGCTGATGAAGTGACGATTCACGCCCGTACCAAAGCCGATGGCTACAAAGCAGAAGCCATCAAATGGGATTACATTCGACAGGTGAAAACCAAGGCCGCCATTTCAGTGGTTGCCAATGGCGAAGTCTGGAATCATCAGGATGGGCTGGCGTGCATGGCTGCCACACAAGCGGATGCGCTGATGGTCTGCCGGGGCGCACTGAATCTTCCAAATCTGGGTAATGTCGTCAAATATAATCACACCCATATGATCTGGGAAGATGTACTCACACTGCTGCTGAAATACTCGGAGTACGAAATCAAAGGCGACAAAGGCCTGTACTACCCGAACCGGGTGAAACAGTGGTTTGCCTACCTGCGCCATGAGTACCCGCAGGCAAAAGATCTGTTTGCCGACATCCGCCGCCATAACCGCGCAGCTCCCATTGTTGATGTCTTAAAATCCGCTCAGGATGCACTGATCCGTTAATTGCCGCTGTCACAAAAATTCACGGGCCTGATTTAGTCTATTTTTAACGAAAGGACGGCCCGCAGAGGATTTGTGAAGCCATGAAAGTACTGCTTATTTGTCGCCATAATGCGTGCAGAAGCATCCTGGCTGAAGCTGTGGCGAGGCGCTTTTTACCTGCCCGTTTTGAAGTCGCCAGCGCAGGCACCGATCCCACAGGTAACATTTCACCGGAAATCAGGACCTACCTAAAACAAATGAATTTGAATCCCGATGATTTCCGCAGTAAATCATGGGAAGAAATGACCCGCTTTCATCCGGATATCATCATTTCCGTTTGCGATACCCTACACCACGAACCCTGCCCGAACTGGCTGGGCGGCGGCGTCCGAATCAACTGGGATTTACCGAACCCTTTGGCAGTCAGCTGCAACCCTCAGGAACAGGAAAAAGCCTGTGAAGAAACAACCCAGCTCCTGAAACATCATATCGATACAATGATCCGGCTCCCCCTCGACACCATGACCCGAATGAGATCAAACAAAAACTCAGTCAGGAAACCTTGGGGGGCAGAGTTTAAGGGGCATTGCGCAGTTACCGATTGGGATGATTTAGAATGTGATCTTCCCAATCAATCACGTCGATTTCATACACCACTTTATCGCGGACTGACTGATTGGCGGCGTGCATGGCTGCTTTGGAGCCAGTGATTAACGGGTGCCATTCCGGTAACGGCTTGCCTTCAGCCAGCAGGCGGTAAGCGCAGGTATCCGGCAGCCAGCTGAATTCATCAATGCGCTCGCGGGTGAGTTTCAGGCATTCTTCGCCGGACTCGAAACGATTCGGGTAATCTTTGCAGGAGCAGGTTTGATCATCAAGCAGACTGCAGGCTACGTTGGTGTAATAGATTTCATCCGTGTCGTCATCAATCAGCTTGTGCAGGCAGCATTTACCGCAGCCATCACACAGGGACTCCCATTCCGAGTCTGTCATCGCTGTCAGGTCTTTCTCTTGCCAAAATGCCGTCATCACTCTGCCCTACTGCTGGAATTCATCACGCCTTCGGGGGCACACTCCCCGGAAGAAAAAAGAGGCGGTTTTATAACTGTCTGCCGACCAAAGTGCAACCTTTGACCGGAAATTGATTGGCGAATACGCTGAGAAAGACAGTTTGAGCATTGATCCCTGCCGCCCGGAATGATAGTTTGCACCGCCAATTGAGCAGGCTGTTCTCCGAACGCAGGCTCTCACATGCATACTGAAGTATAGAAGGTCGTGATGGATTGTCGTTTAGGGTGTGGCGCCTGTTGTATTGCCCCGAGTATTTCTTCGCCCATTCCGGGCATGCCGAATGGCAAACCCGCTGGTGTTCGATGCATTCAACTCAATGAAAACAACCTCTGCAAACTTTTCGGTAAAACCGAAAGACCCGCCGTTTGCCATCAGTTCAAACCCTGCCCGGACCTTTGCGGGAAAACGAACGCGCAAGCCCTGTCAAACCTGACAGAGCTTGAACAGATTTCAGACGTCCATTTTACCGGATAAAATCCGAATCGCAGATTTCGCATGTTCCAGTGCCTGATGCCCTGAATGCGTCAGATAGCCACCGTCTGGCTGAGTGACCAATCCCTTCTCATACAACCGCTGGGCGGCAGAGATCATGGCGGTGCCAGCATCCTGATGAACTTTAATGCCCTCCATGTCACTGTGCATGGGAAACTTAACCAACAGGTCAAGTTCTTGAATCAATTCAGGGGTGAATGCCATAGAAACCTCTCTTCTTCATTGATATTCTTCAATCATAGTGAGCGGCGGCGCAGAACACAGGGGGATCGATCAAAAAAATCAGCGATTCTTTTGTTTTTGCGATAAAAAACCGCTGAAACCAGATTCGGCATCAGCGGTTCTTTGTTCACCGTCTCGTGAGTGCGATTAAGCCTGAATGCCCACAATTAACCAAGGTGCATTCGGCGCGGTCAGGTCGCGCTCCAGGTGCCAGATATCAGTAATCTCTTCTTCAACACCTTCCTGACGATCCTGATAACGACCAGAGAACTTCACGCTCAGATGCGCTGTGTTTGCATCGTAGTCCGCACGAACCAAGTCAGCATCCACAAACATGACTTCAGTGTGCTGCTCACCGCTCAGTTTCGCACGCTCTGCTTTCAGGTCATCAAACAGCGCCGGACTCACATATTCACGAATCGTTTCCAGTTCATTGTGGTTCCATGCGCCTTGCAATGTACGGTAATGCTCTCGGGCACCGTTCAGGAATGCGCTCATCTCAAACCCTGGCGGCAGGTTAAACGGAACATCGCTGTCTGTTGACTGATATTGAGGTTGCGCTGTCGCGCCGCTCTGGAAACCCTCAGCCTGCTGACGGAACTGACCGTTCTGCTGCGGAGAATCCCCCGCATACGCCTGCTGATGCCCCATCGCTGTTGGCTTTGCCTTGCGCATTCCTTTCAGGAACTTGAAAATCAGGAACGCAATCAGACCAAAGATCAGGATATCCATAAACTGGATCCCTTCAAATGCGCCACCGAAGAATGCTGCCAGCAGGCCACCCGCCAGCAAACCACCCAATAAGCCGCCCATCAGTCCTTTTTTAGACGAGGAAGACGCTGGCGTTTGCTTGCCGATTGTATCTGTTTGCTGCGGCTGCTGTTTCTGAGCCGGCGCCGTTTTGTAACTTTTACCCAGCGACTTGCTGCCGCCAAATTTTTTCGCTTCTGCGTGAGGAGCAGTAAATGATACTGCAATCAACAGCGCAAACATGGTGATAAAGCGTTTCATGAATCCTTTACCTTTGCCTTTTTAATGCGTGATTTACCCGTTCTTATGCATCCTAGCCGGGGGGCTTGTAAAGTCAATCCACATCACTTGACCAAATTGTTACCAAATTTAGCAGGGCTGTTGATTTCAGCATCGCTCTCTGAGCCACTTTGTTCCCCGCAAGCTTGCCGTACCTATCAAACAATGCGATCTTCTACGGCTAAGTAAATGAAATGGCTTGTTCCTCTGGCTCATTCACACCTAGTATTAGCAGGGAACTTTCTCATCAATGGCATCAACGAGGCATCCGGCATGCAAGAGAGAATGCATCAGAACACCCATAGTAAACTGATTGGGTATTTACTTTGGATTTTTGGGTTTACCGGCGCACACCGCTTTTATTACGGCAAACCAGTCACAGGTACCCTCTGGTTTCTGACCCTTGGGTTACTGGGCATCGGCTGGCTGATTGACCTGTTCCTCATTCCGGGTATGGATAAAGAAGCCGATTTACGCTTTCAAAGCGGCACACTGGATTTCAACATTGCCTGGCTGCTGCTGACTTTTTTGGGTGTCTTCGGTGTCCACCGAATGTATATGGGGAAATGGCTGACCGGCATCCTCTATCTACTGACGTTTGGCTTTTTCCTCATCGGCGTCCTCATCGACTTTTGGACGCTCAATGAACAGGTCTCCGTCGAGAATTCGAAAAGAAACGGATAATCGCCTTGAACCCCGGCCTTGACGAAGAATATTTGTAACCCCTAGAATATTGAACACTGTTCTATATTCTATACTTACTTTGAACACATGAAGTCATTCAGCTGACGGTTGTCATCACAGACTGGCCTTTAATGAATACCAAACCAAGTACCATGTAGGGAAGATCATGGCAAGACGAAACGACCACACACGGGAAGAACTGATCAGCATGACGCTGGAGCAAGTCAAAAAATTCCTGAGTGAACATCCGCATCACGAGCTGAGTTTAAGAAAAATCGCAGCAATGATCGGCTACGTGCCCAGCACTTTAGTCAACGTATTCGGCAATTACAACCTGCTGCTTCTCCATTCGGTCGCTCAAACACTGGATGAGCTTTTTGCCGAAGCTGAAAAAGAAATGCAAAAAGCAAATTCAACCAAAGATGCCCTGCGCAAGCTGGCATATTGCTATCTGAATTTTGCCTCAGCCCATCCGTATCGCTGGCAACTCATTTTTCAGCACACCATGAATGGGGAAGAACTGCCCGACTGGCAAAGCGAACGTATCAATAGCATGACCAGCATGCTGGAAGGGCTGATTCGTCAATTGATTCCTGATCAGTCGGAAAAAGCCGTCACGGAAGCCAGCCGGGTCCTGTGGGCCGGAGTCCACGGTATCACACTGCTGACCGTTGACGATAAACTGTTCACGTCATCCCCTGTGGATGGCAAAGCACTGATTGATAACCTGCTCGACACCTATCTCAGTGTCTGGCAAGTCTAAAGAGGAATTTCAGGAACATGGTCAGTCAGTCTCAGGCTGCGCTGCTATCAAAGCGCCGTTTTTTCCCTTATTTTCTGACGCAAGCACTGGGGGCATTCAACGACAATATCTATAAAAATGTCTTGCTGATTCTCATTGCCTTTGCTGCACCGAACGCTTTACCGTTTGAATCAGATTTCGCGATTAATCTTGCTGCCGGTATATTCATTCTGCCCTTCTTTCTCTTCTCGGCCACCGCAGGGGTGCTGGCAGATACCTACGACAAAGCCTTCATCATGCGAAAAGTCAAACTGGCAGAAATCCTGATTATGTCGATGGCTGCCATCGCATTTTGGGCAGAAAATTATCTCGTTCTGCTCCTGCTGCTTTTTCTGATGGGTGCACAGTCTGCCTTCTTTGGTCCGGCCAAATATGCCCTGCTGCCTCAGCACCTGAAAAAAGAAGAATTGGTTTCCGGCAATGCACTGGTGGAAACCGGGACATTTCTGGCCATTCTGCTGGGGACACTGCTTGCCGGTATCATTGCCAATCAGGAACAAGCCAGAATCATTGCGGCGGTCGCCGTGGTTTCCTTTGCAGTACTCGGATACTTCAGTTCACGCTTTATCCCGGATGCGAAACCCAGCGGCACACCAGCACCATTTCGCTGGCAACCCATTCGCCAGACCAAAAAAACACTTTCAATTGCGGCGAAAGACAAACTGGTGCTGCAATGTGTACTTGGGATCAGTTGGTTCTGGTTCCTCGGCGCCAGCTATCTGACCCAGTTCCCCAACTTTGCCAAACTGCATCTGGGTGGTAATGCGGCGGCGGTTTCCGTACTGCTGACGCTATTTTCTATCGGAATTGCCATCGGCTCGCTCTTGTGTGATCGCTTGTCTGGCCACCGGATTGAGCCAGGCATTGTTCCGCTGGGCTGTCTGGGGATCACGATTTTCGGTGCCGATCTGGCCTTAGCCACACCGGATATTGCGCCGATGTCTGACTCATTGTGGGCCTTTCTGACCCAGCCGGATTTACTGCGTGTGTTCTTTTCGCTCACCATGCTGGGCGTATCCGGCGGGATTTACATTGTGCCTCTGTACGCCATGATGCAAAACCGTGCAGCGCCGGAAGAGCGGGCTCAGGTGATTGCTGCGAACAACATCTGGAATGCGATTTTCATGGTTTGCAGTGCGATCACAGCCATTGTTTTCCTGTCCGTGCTTTCACTGTCCATCCCATATTTCTTCCTGTTCCTGGCCGGTATGAATCTACTGGTGTTGGTTTATATCTACCTGCAGGCACCGGACTTTTTCTGGCGTTTTCTGGTGTGGATTGTCAGTCACACCATGTACCGCGTCAGCCATCGCCAACTGGAGCATATTCCCAAAGAAGGCGGGGCATTGATTGTCTGTAACCATGTCAGCTATATGGATGCCCTGTTACTGGCTGGTGCCTGTCCGCGCCCAATCCGCTTTATTATGGATGAAGCGATTTTTAAGATGCCGCTGATTAAGACCTTTTGCAGCGCCTGTAAAGTCATTCCGATTGCCGCAAAAGACCGACGCTCCATCCAGAAGGCCTTTGAAGAAGTCGAGTACTATCTTTCTCAGGGGGAGCTGGTGTGTATCTTCCCGGAAGGCAAACTGACCCACGACGGTGAGATTGGCCCCTTCATGCGCGGCATTGATCTGATCCTGCGGCGCTCCCCTGCGCCTGTCATTCCAATGGCACTTCAGGGCCTGTGGGGGAGTTATTTCAGTCGTGAAGGCGGGAAAGCGCTGGTCAAATGGCCGAAGCGATTCTGGTCACGTGTCACCATCGTTGCCGGCGAGCCTGTTAATGCGCAGGAAGCCACCAGCGGCAACCTCCGTGAAACCGTCATGGCATTGCGGGGAGAAGCGCGCTGATCGTCTGGAAAAACGGAAAGCGCAATCTATCGCGCTTTCCGTTCCCTCTCTTTTTACCCGCACTTTCATAGTCATTTATCCCGAAATACCTAATAATATCAAAGTTAATGCCTGGTCTATTCCCAATCTCAGCGTGATATTTCCTTGAATTCCCGGCATGTTCCAAGTTTCACACTTTCAGTTTTTTATCCTGCAAAAGACATCAATAAAGCCAATCGACATAATTTTTTCCTGTTTAGTCTTTATTTACAGCTCGGTTTTGGTGTAATTTGTCGGAATTGTTCACTTTTTGCAGGATGACCACATGCACAACATCGGGATGTCAACCAAGCTCAACAATGTTTGTTATGACATTAGGGGTCCCGTTCTGAAACATGCCAAGCGCATGGAAGAAGAAGGCCACAAAATTCTGAAACTCAATATCGGTAACCCTGCCCCGTTCGGTTTTGATGCACCGGATGAAATCCTGGTGGACGTGATTCGAAATCTGCCGACGTCACAAGGCTACTGTGACTCGAAGGGCATTTATTCAGCCCGGAAAGCAGTTGTGCAGTACTATCAAAAGCGCGGCCTGCTCGATATTGATGTTGAAGATGTCTATATCGGTAACGGCGTGTCAGAACTGATTGTCATGGCGATGCAGGCGCTGCTGGATAACTCGGATGAGATCCTGGTGCCCGCACCAGACTATCCGCTCTGGACGGCAGCGATTTCCCTTTCCGGTGGCAACCCCGTGCACTACATCTGTGATGAAGAATCAGACTGGTATCCGGATCTGGACGACATTCGCAGTAAAATTACGCCGAAAACCCGTGGGATCGTTCTGATTAATCCAAACAACCCGACCGGTGCTGTCTACAGCCGGGATTTTCTGCTGGAAGTGATTGAAATTGCCCGTCAGCACAAACTGATTATTTTTGCAGACGAGATTTACGACAAAATTCTGTATGACGGTGCTCAGCACACTTCCGTTGCTCCCCTGGCGGAAGATGTTTTTGTCGTGACGTTCAACGGCCTGTCCAAGTCTTATCGCGTGTGTGGTTTCCGTGCCGGCTGGATGCTGTTGTCCGGTCCGCGTCATCTGGCAAAACGCTATATCGAAGGTCTGGACATGCTGGCATCCATGCGCCTGTGTGCAAACGTCCCCATGCAGCATGCCGTGCAAACTGCACTGGGAGGCTATCAGAGCATCAATGAGCTGATTCTACCGGGTGGTCGCTTGCTGGAGCAACGGAACAAGGCTTACGACATGCTCACCCAGATTCCAGGCGTGTCGTGCGTGAAACCCAAAGGCGCACTGTACCTGTTCCCGAAACTGGATCAGAAGAAATTCAATATTGTCGACGACCAGAAAATGGTGCTGGATTTCCTGCAGCAGGAAAAAGTACTGCTGGTACATGGCACCGGGTTCAACTGGAAAAAGCCGGACCACTTCCGAATTGTGACCTTGCCCAGAGTCGATGATCTGGAAATGGCTATCAGCCGGCTGGAACGCTTCCTGCACAGCTATCGGCAGTAAACTCACAGACTTCTCCATCAAGCCCCGACATTCGGGGCTTTGTTGTTTTCTAGGCAGCTGAAAATCTGATAGCTTTAAAAAGATACCGATGAATTGGAAGCCTTATGAAAACCAGCCACTTTTTTGCACATCTGGCACGAATGAAGCTCATCCAGCGCTGGCCGCTGATGCGCTGCGTTGCCAGTGAAAATGTCTCGGAGCACAGCCTTCAGGTTGCTTTCGTCGCCCATGCGCTCTCTTTAATCAAAAACAGGCACTTCAACGGACAATTGAACCCGGAGCGGATTGCGCTGCTGGCGATGTTTCATGATGCCAGCGAAGTCCTGACCGGCGATATGCCGACCCCCGTCAAATATTTCAACCCGGCCATTGCCGAAGAATACAAGAAGATCGAACGTGCCGCCGAACACCGGTTGATTGCCATGCTGCCGGAAGAATTTCAGGAAGACTATGCCCCTTTACTGGTGAGTGAGCAGATTAACCAGTCGGACTATCAGATCGTCAAACAAGCCGATACCCTATGCGCTTATCTGAAATGTCTAGAGGAGCTCAGTGCTGGCAATCATGAATTTACACAGGCAAAGAAGCGCTTAGAAGAAACACTCGAAGCACGAAAAACGCCGGAAATGGATTATTTCCTGACCACTTTTGCCACCAGCTTTAACCTGACTTTGGATGAAATCAGCTGATGCCCGACAAGTTTGAACCCATCGCCAAAATCTGGCAAACCCGAAAGAGCCAGGAACAGAAAGAGCGGCGACAGGATCACCGCACCCCTTATCAGCGGGACCGGGCAAGAATCCTGCATTCCGCTGCATTTCGGCGCCTGCAGGCAAAAACGCAGGTCCATGGTGCTGGCCACCACGATTTTTATCGCACCCGTCTGACCCATTCGCTTGAAGCGTCGCAGATTGGCACCGGCATTGTGGCGCAACTGAAGATCAAACAACCTGAGTTTCGCCCTTTACTGCCTTCCAACAGCCTGATGGAAAGCCTGTGTCTGGCACACGATATCGGCCATCCGCCCTTTGGTCACGGCGGCGAAGTCGCGCTGAACTACATGATGCGTGATCACGGGGGCTTTGAAGGCAATGCCCAGACGTTCCGAATCGTGACCCTCCTTGAACCGTATACCGAAAACTTCGGCATGAACCTGTCGCGTCGCACACTGCTTGGCTTGCTGAAATATCCGGCTTTTCTCAGCGATACCCGGGCCACAGAACTGCCACCGGAGATCAGTCAGTTCAGGCATTTAAGGGCCAAAGACTGGCATCCAGCCAAAGGGCTGTACCGGGATGATCTGGAAACCTTTGACTGGGTGCTTGCTGTGCTTTCTGACACCGACAGTCAGCAGCTGCGCACAACCATGCGCGAGACACGTCAAACAGCGTCTCAGCACCTGAAAACGCGGTTTAAGTCGCTGGATTGCTCCATCATGGAACTGGCAGATGACATTGCCTATGGGGTCCACGATCTCGAAGATGCCATCGTGATGGGGATCGTGACCCAAAAGCAATGGGAAGACGCTGCTGCAAGTCACCTTGCCGACTGCGGTGAGCCGTGGCTCAGCGAACGCATTGACTGGCTCAGTGCCCAACTGTTTGCCGATCATCACCAGCGGAAAGATGCGATCGGCGCTCTGGTCAATGCGCTGATCACAGCCATTGAGATTGCCCCGACAACGGCGGAAGGAGAACCCAGCTTTCAGGAGCCCTTGCTGAAGTGGAACGCCTACCTTTCAGAGCCGATGGAAAAAGTGCTGACGGTGCTGAAACAATTTGTCAGTGAGTATGTGGTTCACAAACCGGACATTCAGCTTCTGGAATACAAAGGGCAGCAAATTATCATGGAAATGTTCGATGCCCTCGCCTCTGATCCGGAGCGATTACTCCCGGCCGGCACCCAAGACCGGTGGCGGGCAGCGATCCATCAGGGTGAAAATGAGCAGCGGGTGATTGCCGACTACATTGCCGGGATGACCGATGGCTTTGCACAGCGCTTCTACGGCAACTTGTTCCATCCGGCCCATGAGTGGCACCTCGGGCCAAACGTCTGAGCCTGTGTTCAGGATTCAGGCGTTGATTTCCGGCCATAATGCCGTTCATAAACACCGGGCGGCATCTGGCTGATCTGAAAATCGATCATTCGGTTGAAAGGCACAAGCAATGGCTGAAAATCAGTCTGGTCACCTTCCAGCTGAGTCAGTGCATGATAAGCAGCCTCGACGGTAGACAAGCCCGTAGCTTTGGGGGATTTTCGGATTCTGTAGTTCCCCGGGTCTGTATCTTCCAGCCGAACACAAGGCAAAGCATGCAAGTTTTCAGACAACTGCCACATTTTATAGGCTTTTTTCCAGGTGCCATCGAGCAGGATCAGAGTCGTGATTGGATGGTGGCTCTGCTCTGAAGCGGACTGACTGAGTGGCGATGCCTGCTCACCCGGGTAGAGCACCGCCACCCGACGGTTCGGATCTGACAGCAAAGCATTCAGCGTTTCATCATGGCTGAAGTTCTCCCCCACCCACAACCGGGCATTGGGTAAAGCAAGGGTCAGGATCCGGGCAGTGCCCAAGGGTTGCTTCACCTCCGTCGGATGTTGCAATATCCAGAGTTCAGTTTTAGCATCAACCTGCTCAACCCATTGGCAGATACAGGCTTTCACGGCTTTGCCGCAACGCTCACAATAGCGGCTCATTGAGGTGCCCTTGTTTTCACGATCATTGTTTCTATCTTTGCTGGTTGTCTGCCTGCTTAGCATTGTCGCACAATTTGCCCCAATTCATGACCTGATGATTTGGGATCGGCAAGCGATGCTTACCGGACAATGGTGGCGGATCCTAACAGGAAATCTGACGCACACCAATTGGCCGCATCTCGCGATGAATCTGTCCGGGCTCATCATTCTCTGTTACTTATTCCGGTTTGATCTCAACGCCTTCCGATTGAGTCTTCTGCTCTTCTTGCTGAGCCTCATGGTCGGACTGGCTTTATTTCTCACGGAGATGGATATTTACGCAGGCTTGTCCGGTGTGTTGCATGGACTCTTTATCTGGGGGACCTGTCAGGATATCCGGCTGCACCGCAAAGGCGGGAAACTCCTGCTGGCCGCCGGTGTGCTCAAAGTGACCTGGGATGTGTCTGTTGGGGGATCTGCAGAGACAGCCGCGCTGATTGAAGCTCACGTTGCGGTAGAAGCCCACCTGGCTGGTGCGCTGGGCGGTGCGCTGCTGGCCGTTACCAAAGTAACCACGGCGCTGGGAGTCTCGAATCGCCGGGCATGAATTTGAAAGGGGCACTCATGCGCCCCTGACAAGATAGTGGGTTGGCTTTCGCCTTTAGAGCTGGATTCTGGCTCTGTTTTTTTCGACCGTGGAAGCGCCAATGCCCTTCACTTTACTCAAATCTTCAATGGTCGAAAAATTCCCGTGTGCCTCACGAAAAGCCACAATGCTCTGAGCCTTATCTGGCCCGACACCCAGTAACAATTTATCCAGCTCTTCAACATTGGCTGTATTGATATTGACAACGATTTCAATGCCTTCATGCTCCGTGGTCGCATCGGCGATGCCCGGCACGACCATACTCGCTGCCAGCATCAGTAAAGCAATCGAACTTTTCATTTTTTCTCCTTCCTTGTTAACAGTTGCAAGAAGAATAATGAAATTGAAAAGCATTAAAATGCCGTCAGAATTCCTTCCGCAGAAAAAACGACGGGCCGCACAAGGCGGCCCGTTAACTGATTTATTAATTACATTTACTGTGCAGTTTCGCCCGAAACCGAATAAGTCACTTTCGCATCTGCACGCAGCACATCCAGCAATGCCATGACATCCTGTTGTGCATTCATTTGCGCCAGTTGGTCAGCCAGCGGATCATTTGCCTTCACCGCATCCAGCTCAGGCTCTGTTACTTTATCAAGCGCAATAATCACAACATTGCCTTGCTGATCATGCGTCATATCAAACACGGTTTGACCGGCGTCTGGTTTCGGCATTGAAAATGCTTTCTCGACCAGTACGGGATCATTCCCGCGGCGGCTCAGTTTTTCCGGCTCAGAGAAGCTCAGATCATTGTTTTCCAGCAGCGTATGGTCGCCTTTACGTAGTGCAACCAGCATGTCATCAGCCAGCTTTTCTGCAGCGGCTTCGCCACGCTCTGCAGCCAGAATCTCATGCACCTGATCCGACACATCTTCAAATGCCAATAATTCTTCCGGACGGTAATCGTCCACACGCACCACAATCACATGCTCAGCACCTAAATCAATGAGCTCGGAGTTATGCGAGTCATCACGGACTTCCGGCGAGTTCAACGCCTGAAGAACCGCTGGGGTTGCCAGCACACCGTCAGCCTCTTCCAGTGAGAAGAAATCTGTGGTTTGTACCTTGCCATTGATGGCCTTGGCTGCAGGTTCCAGCGATTTAGACTCATCAAAAGCAATTTTATCCAGCTTTGCTTTCAAATTGTAGAATGCTTCAGCTGTATTCTGATCACGCAAATCGGCCAAAAGCTCATCTCGAACGTCTGCCAGCGGTTTCGCATGAGGGGCTTTGACATCTTCCAGTTGAATAATGTGATATCCCAATTCAGACTTTACTACATCTGAGATATCCCCCTTATTCTTCAGTGCAAAAAGGGCTTCATCCAATGGTGCGTCCATCACACCACGATCGTACCAACCCAGATCCCCGCCTTGCTTGGCACTGAATGTATCTTCCGACTTGGTTTGCGCCAGCGTCGCAAAATCGGCACCGTCTTTCAGCTCAGCCAGAATTGCATCAGCCTTTTCCTTCGCCTGCGCATCATCGCCCTGAATCAGAATGAGACGCACACGACGCTGTTCTGGAGTGGTATACTTCGCCAGACTCTCCTGATAAAAAGTCTCCAGCGCTTCCTCATTCACTTCAATTGTCTGCTTCAAGGTGTCAGCCGACAACTCGATATAAGAGACTTTGACCTGCTCCGGGCGCATAAACTGCTCAGCATGCTCCTCGTAATAGGCCAGGCTGTCTTCTTCAGAGATCTCAGCACCTTTTTTAAACGTCTCAAGATCCAGAGTCAGGCTGCGGACTTCACGCTGCTGTTGTTCCAGTTGCTGAAGTTGTGCAACTTCATGACTCAACGCAAAATCACTGCTCTGAATCGCCGTCAGCAATTGCTGACGCAGCAGATCGGTGCGCATATACTCAGCGAACTGATCAGGGGTAAAGCGAGAACGACGCAGAATTGCATTATAAGCATCATTGTCAAACTGACCGTCGCGCTGGAATTCAGGCATTGCACGAATCGCCTGCTTCACTTGGTCATCACTGATACGCAAGCCCAGCGCATTCGCACGTTGCTCAATCAGGGCATCATTGACCAGCCGATCCAGGACACTGCGACGGAACTGCTGCACATAGCCCGGATCCCCCATCAGCGTCGTAAAGTAGTCCCCCAGCTGAGACTGCATTCGGTTACGTTCGTTCTGATAAGCCTGCTCGAACTGAGCCTGGCTGATTTCTTCGCCATCAATCTTTGCCGCAGCTGGCTGGTCAGAACTTGCCAGATAACCGCCGACACCGGTTAAGACAAAAGATAATATGATTAAGGCGAGAATAATCTTCACCCAAATGCTGCTCACGCCTTCGCGCATCCGCTCCATCATAACGTGCCGTATCTCCTAGTTGTTCGAGCTGGCAATAACTGCTGAATCCGGCCCTTCAGAACCGACATTCATTACCTGATACAAAGTAAAAAAAGCGCATCATGAAGATGCGCTCTCATATTACGCAAAAATGCCATGGTATGACACTCAGCGTAAGGTTTTGTTCCTTACAACTGCTGGCAAAGCCAGACTTAGTTGACAGAATCTTTCAGCGCTTTACCTGGTTTGAAACCTGGTACTCGAGCCGCTGCGATTTGGATTTCTTCACCCGTTTGTGGGTTACGGCCAGTACGGGCAGCACGCTCACGAACAGAGAAAGTACCAAAACCAACCAGTGCAACCTGGTCACCTTCTTTCAGAGACTCAGATACAGCCTCAATGAAAGCGTCCAGCGCACGGCCAGCAGATGCTTTAGAAATATCAGCACCTTCGGCGATTTTATCAACCAACTGAGTTTTGTTCACGATTTCTTCCCCTCTATGAACATTGTCTTCCTGACAACAGCATAATCTAACTTTACGCTGTGACGGCAAAGGACAATCAAAAAGTTGTATCAGGTCTAATTTATCAGGCCTTTTCGACACTGAACAAGTCTGCAAGCCTTATTATTATTGAGCTTGCGGAAAATTAGACCTCACTTATAGCCAGACAGAAATTGGCTGACAAGCGATTTCGGTCACTGTCAGCCTCTTTCATGTGCTAATTTTGCTGCATATCACTGTTTTGCGCGTTGACCAGCTCAATCCCGGTCGGATTATTTTCCAGCGCAATACGCAGCACATCGTCTATCCAGCGAACCGGACGCACTTCCAGATCGGCAATCACGTTGTCTGGAATCTCTTCCAGATCGCGTTCGTTCTCTTTCGGGATCAGCACCGTTTTAATGCCCCCCCGATGCGCTGCCAGCAATTTCTCTTTCAGGCCACCAATCGGCAGAACCTCACCACGCAGGGTAATTTCCCCCGTCATGGCCACATCACTGCGAACCGGATTCCCTGTCAGACTGGACACCAGCGCGGTGCACATCGCGATACCCGCACTTGGGCCATCTTTCGGTGTTGCACCTTCAGGGACGTGAACATGAATGTCACGCTTTTCATAGAAATCGTTGTTAATCCCCAGCTTCTCGGCACGGGTACGGACAACCGTCATCGCCGCCTGGATGGATTCCTGCATCACATCGCCCAGAGAGCCGGTGAAAGACAGTTTACCTTTACCTGGCATTGACTCGGTTTCAATGGTTAACAAATCGCCACCCACTTCCGTCCAGGCCAATCCGGTTACCTGACCAATCCGGTTGCTCTCTTCAGCTTTACCGTAGTCGAAACGCTGTACGCCCAGATACTGTTTCAGGTTTGCCTGATTGATGGTCACTTTCTTCACATCCGGGTTAAGCAGAATTTCTTTTACTGCTTTGCGGCATAGCTTGGAAATTTCACGCTCCAGACTCCGGACGCCAGCTTCACGGGTGTAGTAACGGATAATGCCAATAATGGCTGAATCATCAATGTCAACTTCACCTGTTTTCAGGCCATTGCGCTTCACTTGTTTTTCAAGCAAATGACGCTTAGCGATATTCAGTTTCTCGTCTTCGGTGTAGCCCGATAAACGAATCACTTCCATCCGGTCCAGCAACGGACCTGGAATGTTCATAGAGTTCGACGTTGCCACAAACATCACATCCGACAGATCGTAATCGACTTCCAGATAATGATCGTTGAATGCATTGTTCTGTTCCGGGTCCAGCACTTCCAGCAGTGCTGACGCCGGGTCGCCCCGCATGTCGGACGACATCTTGTCGATCTCATCCAGCAGGAACAATGGGTTTTTCACGCCCACTTTTGACATTTTCTGGATCAATTTGCCCGGCATGGAACCGATATAGGTCCGGCGATGACCACGGATTTCCGCTTCATCACGCACGCCACCCAGCGCCATCCGCACATACTTACGGCCCGTAGCTGCTGCAATCGACTGACCGAGCGAGGTTTTACCGACACCCGGAGGTCCCACCAGACACAGGATCGGACCTTTCAGTTTGTTGATTCGGCTTTGTACCGCTAAATATTCCAGAATGCGGTCTTTGACCCGCTCCAGACCATAGTGGTCAGCGTTCAGGATCTCTTCGGCTTTGGACAGATCTTTTTTGACCTTGGTCCGCTTGTGCCATGGCACACTCAGCATCCAGTCAATATAACCACGAACCACAGTTGCTTCGGCTGACATCGGCGACATCATCTTCAGCTTTTGCAGTTCCTGCTCTGTTTTCTCACGGGCTTCCGCAGGCATTTTCGATTCGTCGATTTTCTTCTTCAACGATTCGAATTCATCCGGCGCATCGTCCAGCTCACCCAGTTCTTTCTGGATGGCTTTCATCTGCTCGTTGAGGTAATACTCGCGCTGGCTTTTCTCCATCTGTTTCTTCACACGGCCGCGGATGCGTTTTTCCACCTGCAGCAGGTCAATCTCAGATTCCATCATGGCCATCAGGAACTCAAGACGCTCCGTGATATCCACAATTTCCAGCACTTTTTGTTTGTCACCCAACTTCAGCGGCATATGCGCTGCAATGGTGTCTGCCAAACGCGCAGCTTCATCAATTCCGTTTAAGGAGGTCAGCACCTCTGGCGGAATCTTTTTGTTCAGCTTGATAAAGCCTTCGAACTGGCTGATTGCGGTACGAACGAGTACTTCCTGCTCACGCTCATCCATTTCTGGCGTGACCAGAAACTCGGCTTCAGCACTGAAGAAATCATCATCCGCCAACTTGTGAATGCTGGCACGCTGCTGCCCCTCAACCAGAACTTTGACTGTACCGTCCGGTAGTTTCAGCAATTGCAGAATCGTGGCAACGGTGCCGACATCATAGAGATCGTCAACAGTGGGTTCGTCAGTCGCCGCTTCTTTTTGGGCCACTAACAAAATTTGTTTATCGTTATCCATTGCGGTTTCAAGGCAACGAATCGATTTATCCCGGCCTACAAACAATGGAATAACCATATGAGGGTAGACCACCACGTCACGCAGTGGCAGAACGGGAATGGCAAGGCGTTCCGAACGCTCCAGGTTCATATTGTTCTCTCTTCCGTTCAGTCTCTTTTCATGAGTATATGGGGGCAGAATACAAAGATTCAACGGCCGATTTGCCAGAAAATCAAAAAGGAGGCCAAAGCCTCCTTTATTTATTCAAACTGTACATTTAGCAACCGCTTACTCGCCGCCAGCGGCTTGGCTTTCAGTGTTCTCGTAAATCAGCAACGGCTCAGATTCGCCTTTGATCACTGATTCATCGATCACCACTTTACTCACACCTTCAGCCGATGGCAGTTCGTACATGGTATCCAGCAATACTGCTTCAACAATCGAGCGCAGACCCCGCGCACCGGTTTTACGTTCCATCGCTTTGCGGGCAATCGCCTGCAGTGCGTCGTCACGGAATTCCAGTTCAACATTTTCCAGTTCCAGTAAAGCTGCATACTGCTTGGTCAGCGCATTCTTCGGCTCACGCAGAATTTGAACCAGCGCAGCTTCATCCAGCTCGCTCAGAATAGCAGTCACAGGCAGACGACCGATGAACTCAGGAATCAGGCCATATTTCACCAGATCTTCCGGCTCAACTTTCTCGAACAGATCACTGAGCGTACTGCGTTTGTCTTTTGAGCGGACTTCCGCACCGAAGCCAATGCCTGAGCTGGTTGCAACACGCTGCTCAACCACTTTATCCAGACCCGCAAAAGCACCACCGCAGATAAACAGGATTTTCGACGTATCGACCTGAAGGAATTCCTGCTGAGGATGCTTACGTCCACCCTGAGGCGGTACCGATGCAACAGTCCCTTCGATCAGCTTCAGCAATGCCTGCTGAACCCCTTCCCCGGAGACATCACGGGTAATTGAAGGGTTGTCGGATTTGCGGGAAATCTTGTCGATTTCATCGATGTAGACAATACCGCGCTCTGCTTTTGCGACATCATAATCACATTTTTGCAACAGCTTCTGGATAATGTTCTCGACATCTTCACCAACATAACCCGCTTCGGTCAATGTGGTTGCATCTGCCATCGTAAATGGCACATCCAGCATCCGCGCCAGCGTTTCAGCCAGCAACGTTTTACCACTCCCTGTCGGGCCGATCAGCAGGATGTTACTTTTGCCCAGTTCAACACCATCACTGGTGGTATCCCCATTGCGCAGACGCTTGTAATGGTTGTAGACAGCTACAGCCAGAACTTTTTTCGCGTGATCCTGGCCGATGACATAATCATCTAAATGCGTGCGGATCTCTCTTGGCGTTGGCAGTTCACTCCCATCGCGCTTTGGCATAACTTCTTTGATTTCTTCACGAATAATGTCGTTACACAGGTCAACGCACTCATCGCAAATATACACAGAAGGGCCAGCAATCAGCTTGCGAACTTCATGCTGACTTTTACCGCAGAAAGAGCAGTACAGCAGTTTTCCACTACCACTCTCTTTTCGCTTATCTGTCATTCGCTAACCTCATTTTGGGTTTCACCCATCTTTGCCTAGTTTTGAGTGTATAACAACTCTCGTCATTTTGCTGTCACCTTGCCCACTCAACACGGACACTGTGCATCATCCTGACTCGTTAGTCACGCTTATTCAAAACGGCATCAACCAGACCATACTCTGCCGCCTGTTCAGCGGACATAAAGTTGTCCCGGTCCGTATCTCTTTCAACAATTTCCAGCGGCTGTCCCGTATGTTCAGCCAGCAGATTATTCAAACGCTGTTTAATCGTCAGAATTTCCTGCGCATGAATCTGAATATCAGACGCCTGACCCTGGAAGCCACCCAAAGGCTGATGAATCATCACCCGGGAATTTGGCAGGCAGAAACGTTTTCCTTTTGCACCACCAGCCAGCAGGAAGGCACCCATGGAACAGGCCTGTCCCATACAGAAGGTGCTGACATCAGGTTTGATGTGCTGCATGGTGTCATAAATCGACATCCCTGCCGTCACAGAACCGCCCGGTGAGTTAATGTACAGGAAAATATCTTTGTCAGGGTTTTCTGATTCAAGGAACAACAGCTGTGCCACAACCAGATTCGCCATCTGATCCTCAACCTGACCAGTCAGGAAGATCACACGCTCTTTCAATAGCCGGGAATAGATGTCGTAGGAACGTTCACCACGAGAGGTCTGCTCGACCACCATAGGAACCAGCGCATTCATGATTGGCGACATGGCATTATTATCTTGGTAGCTCATAACCTTATTTCCCCAAAAAAATTAATGGCCCGAATGATTGACTCATACGGACCATTGTTAGCAGAAGATTTGAAACGAAGTCAAATCTTTACAGTCATTTCAGTCAATTAAGCAGCAGGTTGCTGTTGGTTCATCAGCTCATTGAAGCTAATTTCTTTTTCTGAAATCTGTGCTTTAGCCAGCAGAGCATCAATCGCTTGTTCTTCCAGAGCAACATTACGCATGTTGTTCATCAGCTGCTCATTCTTCTCGTAGTATGCAACAACTTCAGAAGGATCTTCATAAGCAGATGCCATTTCAGTGATCAGCGCCTTAACACGCTCGTCATCTGCTTTCAGTTCTTCGGCCTTGATCACTTCGCCCAGCAACAGACCCACAACAACACGACGCTTCGCTTGCTCTTCGAACAGCTCACGTGGCAGCTCAGGTGCGTTGTTTGCATCACCGCCAAAACGCTGAACGGCTTGCTGACGCAGGGTGTTCACTTCCTGATCAATCAGTGCAGCAGGCACGTTGATGTCGTTTTGCTCAATCAGACCGTTCAGAACCTGATCCTTGATGCGGCCTTTGATAGCCTGCTTCAGTTCACGTTCCATGTTCTTACGAACTTCAGCCTTCAAACCGTCAACAGAACCGTCTTCAATTCCAAACTTCTTCACAAACTCTTCAGTCAGCTCAGGCAGTTCCTGTGCTTCAACTTTGTGCAGTTTAATTGCGAATACCGCAGCTTTACCTTTCAGGTTTTCTGCATGGTAATCTTCAGGGAAAGTCACGTCGATGCTGAACTCTTCACCTGCTTTTTTACCCACGATACCTTCTTCGAAGCCAGGAATCATGCGGCCTTGGCCCATCATCAGCGGGAATGCTTCAGCTTTACCGCCTTCGAACTCTTCACCGTCGATTGAACCGGTAAAGTCCAGGGTCACACGGCTGTCTTCTGCAGCAGCAGTATCAACTTCAGTCCAGCTCGCTTGTTGCTTACGCAGGGTGTCCAGCATTTGTACAACGTCTTCATCTTTCACTTCAGCCGCTGGTTTTTCAACTGCGATTTTGTCCAGACCAGACAGTTCGATTTCTGGGAATACTTCAAACGTTGCTTTGAACACCAGATCTTTACCTTCAGCCATATCAACTGGCGTGAACGTTGGTGCACCCGCTGGGTTAATTTTTTCCTGAACGATTGCTTCGATGTAGTGACGCTGCATCACTTCACCCAGAACGTCTTGACGTACAGATGCGCCGAACATGCGAGCAACCATCTTGATTGGTGCTTTACCAGGACGGAAACCGTCGAAACGACGTGTTTTAGCAATTTGCTTCAGTTGAGCTGTTACAGCATCTTCGATGTTCGCAGCAGGAACAGTGATCGTAATTTGGCGCTCTAGGCCTTCAGTGGTTTCAACGGTAACTTGCATTTTCATAAACCTCAAAACTGACTCAGGTTGACTGAGTTATTTTGCCCCTCAGCGCGCTGCTGACGTTGGCATCCTTTCGTGTTACGGCATTGCACACCATAACGCCTGAATTCTGTCAATTTCAGTCTCACTGCCAACGACAATGAGTGTGAAATTAAAGCGCGGTATTATAACGGGCCCACCTGCATTCGTCGAGGCGTCCGGACCATACCTAGCGCAAACCTTACGACAAGATAGGGACTGATTTCGTATTTTCAATAGAAAACCCGAAAAAATTGCCGTGATCATGCGCTTTTTTATCCAAATGTAGATTCAGTGCAGGAAAATTGAACAGGTTCGCCACACATACTGAAATCGAATATTTCAGAACACGGTGAGTTGAATCGAGAAATAGCGGGAATCGAAAAAGAGATGGCGCGCCCTGCAGGATTCGAACCTGCGACCACATGCTTAGAAGGCACGTGCTCTATCCAACTGAGCTAAGGGCGCATCGATAGGGAGATGATACGCGGCATATCGCGTAACGGGAGTGGATTATACGTTGCCTGAAAACAAGGTCAACGGGAAAACGTGATTTTCCGCTGTCCAATGAATCAAGCGGTTAAAGTTAAGACAGCGGAAGCAGAAAATCTGAGCTTTATCGCTGGATTTACGATCTTCAAATCATGAGATCAAGCACGAAACAGATGATTTCATTCTGTTTGTGTCGGTATTCCCGGCAAAACTCTCGCAACAAAAATGACGGCTCACGCAAAAAGCAAACGTTTGCGCTATGGATTTCCCCCGTCGTCTCTGCGACAATAGCGCCGCTCAGTTTATTTCTGCACGAAGGAAAACCATGGCCGCTCAAATCATTGATGGAAAACTCATCTCCCAAACTGTCAGACAAGAAGTTGCTGCACGCGTCAAAGCGCGCACCGATGCAGGCTTACGCGCACCCGGGCTGGCTGTGATTCTGGTGGGTCAGGATCCTGCTTCTCAAATCTACGTTGGCAGCAAACGCAAAGCCTGTGAAGAAGTCGGGTTTATCTCCCGTTCATTCGATCTGCCCGCGAATAGCACAGAAGACGCGCTTCTGTCGCTGATCGATGAATTGAATGCTGACAGCAGCATTGACGGTATTCTGGTCCAGTTGCCGCTTCCGGCTGGCATCGACTCTACCAAAGTGCTGGAGCATATCACCCCGGAAAAAGATGTCGATGGTTTCCATCCGTATAACGTCGGTCGCCTGTGCCAGCGCATTCCTAAACTGCGTTCATGCACGCCGAAAGGCATCATCACCCTGCTGGAGCGATACAACATCCAGGCGCGCGGCAAGCATGCGGTCATCGTGGGCGCTTCAAATATTGTCGGTCGCCCGATGACACTGGAACTGCTTCTGGCAGGTGCGACAACAACAACCTGTCACCGTTTTACTCAGGATCTGGAAAGCCATGTCCGCCAGGCGGATATTCTGGTGGTTGCTGTCGGGAAACCGAATTTTATTCCCGGAGACTGGATCAAAGAAGGCGCGACCGTGATTGATGTCGGCATTAACCGTCTGGATAACGGAACACTGATCGGGGATGTCGAATACGATGCGGCACGTCAGCGCGCCAAACACATCACCCCAGTCCCGGGCGGTGTGGGCCCCATGACAGTCGCAACGCTGATCGAAAATACGCTGCTAGCCTGCGAACAGTTTCACGAAAGATAAAATCGCAGCCCACCGCAAAAACCAAAAAAGCGAGGTCTCCCTCGCTTTTTTATCATCTGAAATCTGATTCTCCAGAGAATCAATTATACCAATCAAAGTCAGTCAGTGATCAGGAATAGCGTAGAAAAAATGTTTGAGAACAAGGCAGATTTTTTAGATAAGTCCTGATTCTACAATCAAAAAATCTAACGCAGTTATCGAGCATTTGAACAAGCTAGGATGACCAATGATTGACTGCGATTGGTATTATTTCGCGACACCTTTCAGGTAAGCCGCAAATACTTCACCCAGTTGCGGGTGACGCAGGCCATACTCGACGAATGCCTGCATATAGCCGAGTTTGCTGCCACAGTCATGGCTCTTGCCTGTCATGTGGAACGCATGCACAGGCTGCTTGTCCATCAGCATCGCAATGGCGTCTGTCAGCTGAATTTCGTCACCGGCACCCACTGGCGTCTTCGCCAGAATATCCCAGATCTCAGCAGGCAGAATATAACGGCCGACAATTGCCAGATTCGATGGCGCTTCATCTTGCGATGGTTTTTCAACGACTTGTGACATGGGTGCTGACTCACCTGGTTCGATCTGCTCTCCATTGATATCCGCGACACCATAACTGGAAACTTCCGACATCGGCACCGGCTCAACCATGACCTGGCTGACACCTGTCTCGTTGAACAGGTTCACCATCGCAGCCATATTCTCGCGACGCAGGTCGCTGGCCGCATCGTCCAGAATGACATCCGGCAGTACAACGGCAAAAGGAGCATCGCCAACCAGCGGACGCGCGCACAAGACAGCGTGGCCAAGGCCTTTAGCCTGTCCCTGACGGACATGCATGATGGTCACATCACTCGGGCAGATATTCTGGACTTCATCCAGCAACTGACGCTTCACACGCTTTTCCAGCGTCGCTTCCAGCTCAAACGAGGTGTCGAAATGGTTTTCGATCGAATTTTTCGAAGAATGTGTAACGAGCACAATCTCTTTAATGCCTGCGGCGACACACTCGTTCACCACATACTGAATCAATGGCTTGTCCACAATCGGCAGCATTTCTTTAGGAATTGCCTTCGTGGCAGGCAGCATCCTGGTTCCTAAACCGGCTACAGGAATGACCGCTTTACGAACTGGGGAAGTCTTTTGCATTGCATTATCCATGTAAGTTGTCATTGTCTGCCGCAATATAACAAAGATGCATGATGACAGCGAGGTATCCCGAAGGTAAAAACGTGACCTGCACCACTATGACAACGGATTACGGCAGAAAGGTATGGCGGGGCGGACAATGCGGCTCAGCGCCGCACGATATCCGCATTATCGACGCTGACTTTCACTGGTTTGCCCAGCAGATGAATCAGCATGAAAGAACGCTTTTCGCCGTCCGGCTCCTGATAAATAGCTTCCAGGCCCTGAAACTGACCTCGCTGAAGCTCCATTGATTCACCAGGCTTAGGCAGATTCGACAGTTTTTCCTGATGCGCTTCACTGTTTTCATTCCTCATCAACTGATGCAACAATTCTGGCTGCACTTTTTGGGGATATGGCCCCTGACGAATGAAATCAGCCACACCACGGGTTGAACGTACCGTTGTATAGCTGACTTGCTCAGGATCGAACCGGACAAACATATAATTGGGAAACAGCGGTTCGTTCGCCGTCACGCGTTTACCACGAACCAATTTTTCTACCGTCACCTGCGGGTAATAACATGTGACGCTCTGGCGTTCCAGATTGACTACTGCGCGCTCTTGTTCACTCCGCTTGCAATATAGTAAGAACCAATCTTTCATAACGCCTCTGCTCAGGTAACTTTTCACTCATAGTGATTATATGGCGAGAGACCCAAACCTCAACCGATTCCATTGCCAGATTCAGTCTCGCAGCGAATTCATGTGCGCTTTTGCGCCAAGCTGTTGAAAAATCAAGCTAAGTGAGTTTTTTATCGTTACTGAAACCTTGTTTTTGCTTTGACAACCGGATGGTCTTCAGCATCCTTCATGGCTTCTAAACGTTGAATCGTCACACTGAAATTTGTGGTCCCGATTTTACTCAGTGACAACCGAGCCCCAGATGGCGGCAAAACATGCTCACTGACCGGGTTTTTCCGAGCACCCTGGCCCAGATATTCTCCCGCAGCCATAGTTCGTTCACCTTCACTCGTCTTGAGCATCGCTTCAGAACCCACGGAAATCACCGACAAATTCCGGTCACAGGCATCAAAAATTCCGAACAGCCCCCGAACCGGCACTGCATAACCGGATTGTTGCATCCCTTGTTCGATCGCTGCCAGCATACTGTTCAAATCATTCTCAAACGCCATGCGTTTTCGCAGATAGTCATTGAACAAGGCGCGAATCAACAGCACGGTCGCAGCACCACGACGTCCACCGGATTCAGCATCTAACAGATAAAACGCCAGGCGTCCGTCCATGAGCCAGGTGTAATCCAGCAATACGGGCAGAACCTCTGCAGATTGCAGCACACAGTAATTGAGTTGCCAGTCCCCCTGTCGAGACTGCGTTTCCGGCATCAAACCCACCAGGAGTTCCCGGGCAATGTCAGGATTGGACTCCAACTCCTCAATATGCCATTTCAACTCGTCATCAACAGCGGTGTCATGTTGCAACAACTGACTGGAAAAATCTGAGTACTCAGCACTATTGTCCTGAGCTTTCAGCACAGACATCAAGGCTGCTTTCAGCACCATGATGTTATCGAGTGGCTTCACCAGAAAATCTTTCACACCATGCCTGAGTGCATTCGCGACATCAGCCATCTCACCGGTGCCGGAAATCACAATCACAGGGACCATGGGATACTGCAGCGAGACTTCTTCCACAAATTCCATGCCGGTCAGCACAGGCATTGCCAGATCACATAATAAGATATCCGGAATGCCGTCACGAAGTGCGCGCAAACCAGCAAGACCATCTTCAGCCTCTCGGGTCTCGCAACCCTGAGACTGCAGAAATCCAGTGATCATCCGGCGAAAAACCGGGTCGTCCTCAACAATGAGAACTTCTTTACCTTCTAACAATGCGTATGCCCTCCAGGTTGCAATGGGCCAAGTACACAGAATAAAATTCTGCAGAGCAGCGGTTTCCTTGTGGATGAAATCGTCTGACGTGTCAATCACACGCTAAGGGCTTCCCTTTAGAATAGGCGCTAAACCCTGCAACGTCAGGCTTGAAGACCCGCTCTCAACTTTAGTTTAGTATTCTGCTAGCTCGCTCAACATCTGGCCCTGTCCGTTGGTGGTTCTCAACGCCATCACCACCACTTAATTCGATACTCGAAATCTTAACCTCTTCACATTGAGTATTTTGTTATACAATTCCCACTTTCCCATATCGATCTCAACATCGCCTATGAAGTTAGATGATTTAAACCTGTTCCGGATCGTCGTTGAAGAAGGAAGCTATACAGCAGCCTCCAGAAAATATCAGGTTCCTGTCGCAACTTTGACCCGACGCATTCAAGCACTGGAAGACAGCCTGAATCTGCGTTTGCTGAATCGTCATGCCCGCAAGCTGTCTTTGACGGAAGCCGGTCAGCAATATTATCAGCTGTGTACGCCACTGCTGCAGCAGTTGCTGGATACCGCTGAACACATCCGGGATGAATCCAAGGGTGCCAGCGGGCGTCTGAGAATTGCCGCACCAACCAACCTGAGCAAAGTGATGCTGCAACCCATGCTGAATGCATTTATGCAGGAACATCCGGCCATCAGCATCGAACTCTTCCTCAGTAACGAACCTGAACAGTTAGATCCTACCGACTGGGATGTGATCTTTCGTGTCGGCCCGCAGCGTGATTCAGCGCTCATCGCCAGAAAAATTAATGCCGTCGAAGACATTCTCGTCGCCAGCCCGGACTACTTACGCCGCCATCCGGCGCCGACCCATGCCCAGGAGTTGTCGGAACATGCGCTACTCAAGGGCTCACCTCTGCTTCGCTGGCGGCTGTCGAACAAAAATGGTGAAACCATCACGGTGAATGAGAAAGGTCGGTTCGAATCCAACCAGCTCAATGTGGTTCGTAAAGCCTGTGTGTCCGGTCTGGGCATCACGCTGATGCCAGATGCGATGCTGGAGAAATACATTCAGAGCGGAGAATTGATCCGTGTCCTGGAAAGCTGGTCAGCCAACCCGAGAAATGTTTACCTGCTGTATAACCACAAAGATCATCAGCCAGAAAAACTGCGCCTCTTCATTGAATTTGCCAGTCATTACTTCAGTACGTCCTGAATACTGAGCCGAGGTCTGCCAACCTCACATCTTGGGAATGCTTGGTGATTCACAATCTTGCCAAGCGCCCGAAGCCCGACTAAATGTTATAGAGAAGAGAACACAACGGGTGTCCGGATCAACACTGAAGTGTTCTGAACAACAACCTGTAATACGTTGTGCATGACGCACCCTAAATAACGAGGATAGGTTATGATTCTGGGACATTTATTCGGGCTTTACACTCATCCCAAAAAAGAGTGGAAAAACATTGATGAGCAACACGAAGGCGTGCAAAGCAGTCTGAGTCACATTCTGCTGATTGCATTGTTACCCCCAATTTTTGCCTATATTTCCAGCGTGTTCATTGGCTGGCGAGTGGGTGCCGTTGACCCGATTTTCCTGACACCGGCCAGTGCGCTGGGGATGTCGGTGGCCATGTATTTTGCGTTGATTGGCGGTGTGTTTGCACTCGCTTACCTCACTTACTGGATGAGTCATACCTTCGGTTCAACCCCAACCTATACGCAGGCACTGGAATTAGCGGCCTATACCGCGACCCCACTCTTCATGATTAGCGTCGCGGCACTCTATCCGCAATTGTGGTTTCTGATGATGGCTGGCCTGGTGGGCATTTCTTACTCTGTTTATCTGCTCTATACCGGTGTGCCGATTCTGATGCACATTCCTGAAGAGCGCGGCTTTATATACGCCAGTTCCATTGTGACCTGCGGGCTGGTCCTACTGGTGTCAATCATTGCTGGTTCTGTGATTCTGTGGAATGTCGGGATTGGGCCGCAATTCAGTCATTAAACGCCAACCGCTTCAAACCGGAAAAAGCAAAAAGGCAAGCTCGCGCTTGCCTTTTTCAGCTGGTTCACAAGGGGCGGATTATACGCCTTCGTTGTAGAGTTCCAGATTCGCCAGTTCCTGCTGAATCTCGCGCTGTGTTTTTGCATCTTCACTGCGCAGCGTTTCCAGGTATTCCAGATATTGCTGGTTCACATCACCTGTCACGTAATTGCCGTTAAAGACAGACGTTTCGAACAGCTGGATATCCGGATTGCCTTCTGCCACCGCTTCAACCAGGTCTTCCAGATCCTGGAAAATCAGGCCATCGGCACCAATCATCTTACAGATCTCGTCCACCTCACGGCCATGGGCAATCAGCTCATTCGCACTCGGCATATCAATCCCATACACATTCGGGAAACGGATTTCCGGCGCTGCCGATGCCAGATACACCTTATTTGCGCCCGCTTCACGAGCCATTTCGATGATCTGCTCTGATGTCGTCCCACGCACGATTGAGTCATCAATCAACAGGACATTCTTGCCTTTGAACTCTGAGCTGATGGCATTAAGTTTACGGCGCACCGACTTCCGGCGTAACTGCTGACCCGGCATGATGAAGGTCCGTCCAACGTAACGGTTCTTCACAAATCCCTGACGGTAAGGTTTGTCGAGGGTACGGGCAATTTCCAGCGCACTGTCACAGGAAGTTTCCGGAATTGGAATGACAACATCAATGTCCAGATCATCCCATTCCCGTTTAATTTTTTCGCCCAGCTTTTTACCCATGTTCAAACGGGCACTGTAGACAGAAATCTTATCGATGAAAGAATCCGGGCGGGCAAAGTAAACAAATTCAAAGACACAAGGATTCAGTGCAGGGTTCTCGGCACATTGTTCTGTGAACAGTTGGCCATCAAAGCTGATATAGACCGCTTCGCCCGGCGCAACATCACGCATGAAGTGAAAACCGACCGCGTCCAGCGCAACCGACTCTGAAGCCACCATGTATTCCACTTTGCCGTCGACTTCGCGTTTACCCAAACACAGCGGGCGGATACCGTGCGGGTCACGAAAGGCAATCAGGCCATGGCCAATCACCATGGCAACCACAGCGTAAGCACCACGCACCAACTTATGCACAGCACGAACTGCAGAGAAAATATCATCAGAAGTCAGCGGATAGTTCGTCGCACCTTCCAATTGGTGGGCCAGCACATTCAGCAGGATCTCAGAATCCGACGACGTGTTCACGTGACGGCGGGCCTGCTCAAACAGAGAGTCCCGGATGTCGGCGGCATTGGTCAGGTTGCCGTTGTGTGCCAGTGTAATCCCGTAGGGGGAGTTCACATAAAAAGGCTGAGCCTCTGAGGCACTTGAGCTTCCCGCGGTCGGATAACGGACGTGGCCGATCCCGACCGTCCCTTGCAGGCGCTGCATGTGTTTTGCTTCGAACACATCACGCACCAGGCCGTTCGCCTTGCGAAGACGAAAACGATTGCTTTCCAGGGTAACAATACCCGCGGCATCCTGGCCACGATGTTGTAACACGGTCAGTGCATCATAAATAGACTGGTTAACCGGGGTGTTTCCCACGATTCCGACAATACCACACATGTCTTAAATCCTCGTTATGGATCATCAATAATTGCATTGAGTAACAGCGTGTTATCCCTGAGCCTGTACAACTCGCTCAGTTCAATGTCTCCCTCGCTGTTACGCAATACAACTGATATAAATCCGGCGCTATAACGCGCCGGGAAGAAAACTCGAACTCTCTTTCAGATAAGAGAAAAACCACTCAATCACCACACCAAACTGCGGAATTAACTGAGACGCCTGCCACCAGTCGGACGTCGGAAACCCAGTGAAAGCATCGAGGAAAAATAACAACGCAGCAATGATCAGCACACCGCGTACGCCCCCGAACACCACACCCAAAACTCGGTCAGTCCCGGACAAGCCCGTTTTCTGCACCAGCTGCCCGATCACATAATTGACCACTGCGCCCACAATCAAGGTCGCAATAAACAACACAGCAATCGCACTGCCATTCCGGATGAGTTCATCCTGAATGTTGGTAAAGTATGCCGCCAGCTCCTGATAAAAATTGCTGGCTACAAAAAAGGCGGCAAACCAAATCACCAGTGACAACGCTTCTTTGACAAAACCACGGATCAAACTGACCAGTGCAGAGAAGCCAATCACCCCTAAAATGACAAAATCAATCCAGATCATCTTCTATATAATTCTTGTTGTTGGCGCGTATTCTAACAGAAAAAATCAGAACGCAAACGTTTACCTAAGGGTTTAGTGGGTTAAATCTGAGCAATTGCCCGTTCAGCCCGGTGAGCTGACGCAAATCGTCTACTTTTCCTGACAGAGAATCCTTACTGATTTCAGGTCCAACAACAACTCTGGCCAAATCGCCTGGTTTGAGCTGTTTTGGCAGGACATGCGCCTGATAACCTTTACTTCTCAGCTTTTCAACCAACTGGTGTGCATTCTCAAAATTTCGGAATACCCCCAGCTGAATTACCCAGCCACTGTCCAGATGCCCCGGCTGAGGCTCCCCCTGCAGTTGGGTTTTCACCGAGACCGGATCTTTTTCCTGAACGGATGACTGAGCCACAGGCTGACCTGCAATTTGCTCGGTGACTGGCATCGGTGGCAGTTCCGCTTCTGCATCCACAGGTTCAGGAATGGCCGTGAATGTTTCGTCACCGCCCGCCTGAGGCTGAAGCGGAATGCTGGCAAACTGCTCCTGAAAATGCTGCTTCTTGCCATCAAAGAAATCAGGCAAGAAGATTACCCCAATGGCAACCAGCACAATGGTGCCGACCAGTCTGCTTTGAAATTTACTCGCCACACTTACTCCTGAGTTGACTGAATGTGAGCGGACACTTCGCCGACGGTATGGAAAGAACCGAAGACAATCACCACATCTTCCGGTTGAGCCGCAGCCAGTGCTGACTGATACGCCTGCACCGGATCATCGAATATCTGACCGGAATAATTCAGATGATCAGCAAGCTGCTGTGCCGAAGCAGCTCTTGGTCCGGTCAGTGACGCCGGATACCAGACATCGATCACCGCGCGCATTTCGTCAAGTGTCGACGCGATATCTTTATCTTTCAGCATGGCAACCACACCATAGATCTGTCCGACTTCGCGAATATTTTTCAGCGCTTTGAGCTGACGCGCCAGATAGTGTGCAGAATGGGGATTATGGGCCACATCCAGTAAGATGAGTGGCTGATCCGAAACGGTTTCCATCCGCCCCGCCAGACGTACTTTCGCCAGACCGGCAACAATATGCTGATCCGTGATGTCGAGTTCTGCAACCCCCAGTGCCATCAAAGCAGTGGCTGCATTCGGCAATGGCAATGCCGGCAGCGGCAATTGCTCCATATCAAATGCACCACATTTCCAGTTCCAGGTTTCGCCTGACTGCTCATACGTGTACTGATAGCCCACCTGATACAGCTCGGCACCAATACTGTCCGCATGCGCGGCCACCGAGGCGGGCGGATTCGGCTGCCCGCAGATAGCCGGCTTATCGGCACGGAAGATACCGGCTTTTTCATGCCCAATCACTTCAATGTCGTCGCCCAGCCAGTCCACATGGTCAATCGCCAGACTGGTGATCACCGACACATCATGATCGACAATATTGGTGGCATCCAACCGGCCCCCCAGCCCCACTTCCAGCACCACGACTTCGACCTGATGCATCTTAAAGAGTTGCAGCGCAGCCAGCGTCCCGAACTCAAAAAAGCTCAGGCTGGTTGTTTCCCGAAACGCTTCTATCGCCGCAAAAGCCTGGCTGTGTTCATGATCCGGCAGTTCTGCACCATTCACCCGGACGCGTTCGTTATATCGCACCAAATGAGGTGAACTGTAGACGCCCACGGTATATCCCGCCTGCAGCAAAATACTTTCCAGAATGGCACAGGTCGAGCCTTTGCCGTTGGTCCCGGCCACAGTAATCACAGTCGGTGCCGGTTTGCGTAAACCGGCTCGCTCCCCGACGGCCTGAACACGCTCCAGACCCAGATCAATGGCACTGGTATGAAGATTCTCCAGATACGTGAACCAATCGTTCAAAGGTGAATGTGCCGAAGGAACAGACAGCGGCATTGCAGAGGTATCAGACATGTAACCGTACTAACTAATTTGATAAAGAAGATGGGGCATAATGTAGCATGAAGCAGGCGAAATTTAATGCTTGCTGCGCTATCGGAGACCGGAATTGTGGAACAATGACAAAATTGAACAGCCTGCAACCAGTTTTCACCGTTCGCTGACATGACATCCTGCTCGGGCTTCCGGAAAGAAAAACGCCTGGCAGAGGCCAGGCGTGTTAAGAAGGGAATCGGCTTATGCCTTGTCCTCAGCTGATTCTGCATCGGCTTCAGAATCTGCAACAGGCTCCTGAACAACCGGGACAACCAGCGGTGAAATCGTATTGGTCATCTTCGCGAGCAAACCCCCAATGCGCTGACGCATTTCGCGGCGGTCGACAATCATATCAATCGCGCCATGCTCCAGCAGGAACTCACTGCGCTGGAAACCTTCCGGCAGCTTTTCACGTACGGTTTGCTCAATGACGCGCTGACCGGCGAAGCCAATCAATGCTTTCGGCTCACCGATATTGATATCGCCCAGCATCGCCAGACTGGCAGACACACCGCCCATTGTCGGATCCGTCAGCACAGAGACAAACGGCAGACCTTTGGCAGACAGGCGTTCCAGTGCTGCGCTGGTTTTAGCCATTTGCATCAGCGACATCAGCGCTTCCTGCATCCGGGCACCACCACTGGCAGAGAAGCACACCAAACCACATTCGTTAGCAATGGCTTCATCAACCGCACGGACAAACTTCGCACCCACCACAGAGCCCATGGAACCGCCCATGAAGCTGAATTCAAATGCGCAGGCTACAATCGGCTGTTGCAGCAGTGTGCCTTTCATCGCTACCAGCGCGTCTTTTTCACCACTGGTTTTCTGCGCTGCGGTAATACGATCTTTGTATTTCTTGGAATCACGGAATTTCAGGTGATCTTTCGGTTCGAGTTCAGCAGCAATCTCCACCTGACCTTCTTCATCCAGGAAGGTTTCCAGACGGCGACGGGCTTTCATTCGCATGTGATGATCACACTTCGGGCAAACTTCCAGATTGCGCTCGAGGTCTGCGTAGTACAGTACCTGCTCACAGGAGGTACATTTCGTCCATACCCCTTCCGGGATGGAAGCTTTACGAGACGATACAATGTTGCTTTTTGTGAGGATCTTTTCAAGCCAGCTCATGAATGACCTTTCATTTACAACTCCCACGCCCGCAGGCAAAGGATAATCAATTCGATAATTTTCAAGTCAGGAATTAAAACACAAACTCGAGTCAGTGTAGATAAAAAACTGGTAGTACCTTGTGGAAATAAACAGTTAACGGGATCTTAGCTCAAGAAAATTGCCCGACCAGTTTTCTGTTCCCCAACCATCAAATGATGAAGTTTTGTTCAATTCTAGTGTTTCTTGGTTGCAGTGCGAACGAAGCTGCATATTTTTTCGTAAATCAATGTGAACCGAACGTCAGATCAGTTCATCCGACGCCCGTCTTTTACAGAAACAGCGGCCCCACCGGAACCACAGGTAACGCGTAAGTTTCCGGGTAATCCACCTCAACCAGATATAAGCCTTCCGCTTTAGCTGTGGCGCCTGCCAACGTGCGATCTTTCTGAGCCAGCAGCCACTGAATCCACTCTGGTTTCTCTTCGCCGCGACCGACCTTAATCAGGCTGCCAGTGATATTGCGGACCATATGATGCACAAAAGCATTGGCTTTGATATCGATGATCACATAATGCCCCTGACGACTGACATTCAGGTGCATCACATTCCGCCACGGGCTGCGCGACTGGCAAAACACGGCACGGAAAGAAGTGAAGTCATTTTCACCCAGCAGATACTGCCCTGCTTCGTGCATTTTTTCTGCATCCAGCTCACCGTGGTAATGGCTGATCCCGCTGCTGAGAATCGCAGGACGCAACGCATGATTGTAAATCACATACCGGTAACGACGCGCGGTTGCGCTGAAACGGGCATGAAAATCCTCCGGGACTTCATGCGCCCAGCGAACCGCAATATCTTTGGGCAGATGTGCATTGGTGCCCATGGTCCAGGCGACCAGCTTACGGGGCACATCACAGTCGAAGTGAACCACCTGACCCGTTCCGTGCACCCCGGCATCGGTTCGACCGGCACACTGGACTTCAATGTCCTGATTGGCAATTTTACTCAGCGCGGCTTCCAGTCTTCCCTGAACACTGTCGACATCCCGCTGACGCTGCCAACCATAATAGCGGCTTCCGTCGTACTCAATCCCAAGGGCAATTCGCATCGTTACACTCTTACGTCACGGGCTGCCAGCAGACAGCCCAGAAAATTCAAACGGCGATTATAAAAAAAGGCACAAAAAAAAAGAAGTCCGCACTTGCGGACTTCCTGTTCAGTTGAGCTGTGCAGTTAGCGATCCAGTTTCAGCAGCAGGTTGGCTGCTTCACGGCTGACATCACCATCGCCATTCTCTGCGACGTCTTCCAGCAGGAAGTAAGCGCCGTCAATATCACTCATTTCCAGATAGGCTTTGGCCAGATCCAGCTTGCTGGCATACTCACCGGCGCCGTCAACATCCAGCTCACCAATGCCCGCCAAAACATCCGGGAATTCGTCCAGACCCACATCCAGCTTCAGTGGTGTCACATCCAGATCCGGGTCAGACTCCCCTTCCAGTTCCTTCATCAGCTCATCAATGCTGATATAAGGTTCTTTTTCATGCTTTGTCTGGACCAGCTGGCTGTCTGCCTGTTTATCTTCTTCGACCGTTTCCGGCTGTTCAGAGAGAGGCGGTTGCTCACCCCAGTCTTCACTTTCCAGCTCAGGCTCAGGAATATCCGTCCCCCAGATCTCATTCTCTTCCGGGGTCAGTTCCTGTTCTTCCAGCTCAGAAGCCGGAACGCTTTCATGCAACAGCCATTGCTCATGTTCGAACTCATCGGCCTGCGCTGGTGCATCGAATGCAGGTATATCTGTTGCGGGTTCAGCATGAACTTCAGATTCAGATTCCAGCGGTAATTCAGTCTCAGCCTGAGTGACCGTTTCCGGAACTGCCACGGAATCCTCAGCGACCGATTCCGTCGGTTCTGCACCCCCGGACGTGGCAGGCTCCGACGCATCAGACAACGCATCCGTGTCACCCGTCTCATGGTTCTGAGCGTCATCCTGCGCAGCAAAAGAAGGCCAGTCATCGTCAGACGCTACGTCATTGTGCGCCGTCATCGCTGGCATATCCATATCCGGATCGGCCAGCAAAGCTGCCATATCCAGGCCCGCTGAATCGATCAGCTCTTCACTGAGTTCCGGCTGAACTGGCTGTGGCTGTGGCTGTGGCTGTGGCTGTGGCGCCACATTATCGGCCGCCGCCTCAGCAACGCCATGCTGCATTTCCTGTTCATACTGCTCAAGTTCCATCTGCTCTTCAAACGACGCATGGAGTGCGTCATCTTCATCAAACTCGGGCAGACTTTGCGGATCAATCACCGCATATTCATACTTGGGTTTGTCATGCATCGGAACCTGAACAGGTTCCTGAACAGGTTCCTGAACAGGTTCCTGAACAGGTTCCTGCGCCGCTTCTGGCATCACTTCCGGCTGCGGCGCATCAGACAACGAAGGCTGTTCGACCGGCTCGGTCAGCTCCGACTTTGGCTCAGCAGCCTGCGCCGCCAGTTGCAATTGCTCAGACACACGGGCCATTGCCGCCTGAGATTCTTCATCAGACCACTCCGGTGTACCGTTATCCTCACCGTCTTCCCAAGGCTCAGCTTCCGGATCCAGTAACGCCGCTTCCTCATCGAACTCAGGAAAATCATCCAGATTCATGGTGGGCGCCTGACGACCAGCAACCGCTTCGTCCCAGGCAGGATCCAGCGTCGCTTCCGGGGTCTCTGTTTCCGGCGCTTCCTCGGCTTCACTGCCATGCTGCCAGTCTGTACCCGGCTCGGGCTTCACTTCGTCCTGCGTATCCGCCTGCACGGACGCCGGTTCTGGGACCTCTGTCGATTCAGTTACTTCTTCAGGGTGTACTTCAGCCTCGGTTGCATCAGCCTCAGTTGTATCAACTTCGGTTGCTTCAGCAACAATCTGCGCTGCCTCATCGTCTTCAGACCCGGTGACATTGTCTGCCATATCGGTCTGATCAGACAACGCAGCATCAGGTGCAGACTCTGTAAGCGCTTGCTCCGAATTTTCGGCTTTTGCAACATCCATCGCAGCCAGATCATCTAGCTCAGGAATCGGTGCTGGCTCAGCATCCTCTTCTTGTGGTTCAGAAGACGACGGGAACGCTGCTGATTCTGGTTCCGCAACTTGTTCTGGTGCCAACGCCGGATCCGATTCTGGCGCAAGTCCAGGCGCCTGCCCCGAAACCGGTTCTGAGTCCAGTTCTGAGTCCAGTTCTGAGTCCGGTTCGAGAGCCTGGTCTGAGTCTGACTCAACAAATTGTTGGGGCACCGCTTCAATACGGTCTTCAGCGTATACTTCAGCATCGTCGTCAGATGCTTCTGCCGCAAATGACAACTCGGGTTCTTCTGGCTCTGACGCTTCAGCCATGACATCAGGCTGAGGCTGAACCTCAAGATCATCACCATATTCCGAAGCTTCAGAGACAGTTTCTGACTCAGGTTCAGCATCCGCGGCAAAATCCTGCGGCTCAGTTTCCTCAGAAGCCGTTGGCGCCGCACCTGCCATGACTGGTGCAACATCCGCCAGCAAGGCATCCAGATCCGTCTCTGTTTCCGCCAACGCGGGTTCCGCGTCGAAATCGGCCTCAATTTCTGGCTCTGGCTCTGGCTCTGGCTCTGGCTCTGGCTCTGGCTCTGGCTCTGGCTCTGGCTCTGGCTCTGCAGATTGAGCTGCCGAAGCTTCTGCCTCATCCAGCGCATTTAAGTACTCATCGACAGTTTTCTTTTCAGCCAGATCCGAGGGCTCAAACGAATCCAATTCTGGGACCAGTTCTGGGACCAGTTCTGAGTCCAGTTCTGAGTCCAGTTCTGAGTCCAGTTCTGGAACCAGCTCTTTATCCAGATCTGACACCACATCGCTGTCGGGCTGTGAATTGTCTGCGGTTTCGTTCTCTACCGTCAGTAACTCATCAAAAACATCAGGATTGTCTTCTTCATTATCCAGCTCCGGATCGTCATAGCTCTGAGTCTCTTCGCCCAGCAACTCATCCAGTAACTCAGTACTGTCTTCCGCCAGTTCAACTGGCGCCTGCTCAGGCTCTTCCTCAATCAGTTCATCCAGCAATGCCGTGCTGTTTTCATCCAATTCAATGTTGGTTTCAGGTTCTGATTCGTTCTCTTCGAGCAATTCATCCAGTAACTCAGTACTGTTGGCATCCAGATTGTAATCATCAATGAGATCATCGGCATCCCATTCACTTTCCACGGCTTCAGGTTCAGTGGCAGGCATTTCAGGTGCCGCAGCACGCGGTTCCTCAAGGACGGAGCTTTCGCGATCAAAATCGTCCATCAGTTCATTGAGAATGTCCTGATCCAGCATGCCCAGTTCAATACTGTCTGCATTCTGATCTGCCACACCATCAAGTAAATCATCCAGAGATTCTGTTCTGGCTTGCGGAACCGGTTCCGGTTGCGGTTCCGGTAACGGTGCACTGGCCTGTACCGGCTCTTCCGTTTGTAACCCCACGGCCAGATCGAAATCAGTATCTTCTTCTTCCTGAGCACTCAGTGGTTTGTCCCACAGACCGCTCAGGCTTTCGTTTTCGCTGTCGGTATCACGGGCAGGCGTCTGATCGAGTTCATCCAGCGCACGCTCCATGTCCTGAAGCCCGATGGCTTCATCATTGTTTTTGACCGTGATATCACTTTTCGGCAGATCACTGTCAAAGGCATCATCCAGGCCATCCGTCAGATCAAGTTCGTCCAGATCGGCATCATTGTCATCAAACAGATTATCCGAGAACACCGGATCATCCGTCGTCGAGTGATCATCAAACAACTCATCCAGGCTGCTGTTTTCGGCATCGAGTCCCAATTGCGGTTCATCGTCATCATCAAACTCTGACGCGATCGATTTCGGGGTCTCCTGTACTGGCTGCTCGGCGGCTGGTTCAGGTTCTTCTTCCTGCTTCCGGCGGCGGCCAAGGAAAAATGCCAGTAATCCAGCAATTAAAGTGCCCGGAATCAGCGCAGCGCCAGCGAGTGCCAGCGGATTCGAAGCTAATTTATCGAGCCAGTTCTGAGGCAGTTCCGCGGGGGTCTGAACCTGGGGTTCTTGCTGATCCGCTTTTTGCTGCTCAATGAACGACTGAATCTCATTGCGGAGTTCATCGTCTCCCGCCAACTGCTCTTTCAATGCCCCAATTTCATGCTGCATCTCAGCCAGACGCAGTTTCAGGACATGATTACTTTCACGCAGTTGCGCTAACTCTTCATCAGAGGCATTTAACTGATCTTTCAGCGCCGATGCCGCGAGCGGCTGACCGGTGAGTGCCGGAGACGAGGCAGACGGAGCGCTCTCCGCCGATGTGACTTGTTTCGGCGTTTGTGATGACGTCGCTGAATTGCCGGAAGTCACGTTACCCGCCGCTGTCTTCTGCTCGGGTGCCGTCACTTTGGGTGTTGATGGTGGCGTTGGCGCGGTGGCTTTTGGCGCTGCCGATTGACCAGAGGCTTCGGGTGCTGCTTTCGGTTTCGGTTCCTGTTTCGGTGCCTGTTTCGGTGCCGTCGCCGTTCGGGATGCATTGGCTGCCCGGGCCAGCTCGCGGCGTTTCAGATCGGCTTCAACCCGATCCCGAATCACATCAGAATTTTCCGCCCGAATCTGTGCCATGGTTGGCATTCTCAATCGGCTGCCCGGGATCAGACCATGGATATTGTTGTCCGAAAATGCCCCCGGGTTCGCCCGGAAAATCGCACCGAGTACCTGATAAATCGTCACACTGTCATTGGGTTTATAGCGAGACGCAATCGACCACAGCGTTTCATTCTCACCGGTCGGGCCGTAAATACCCACCGAGCGGGTGCTCGGTTGCGATGCCGTGCTCGCTGGCGCACGCACAGGCGTCGCAGGTGCAGTCACACGCGGCGAAGGATTCGCGGGCTGAGAAACGGCAGGACGCTGCGGTGCCGGTTGCGAGGACGGTGTCGTTTGCGGTGCTTGTGTCGTCCGGCTGGGCGGCGTTGCAGGTTCTGCAACTTCGTCTGCGGGGCCCATAATTCGAATCGTGTTGGCTTGTACGTTGACCGGCAATTGCAATGCAGCCGAAGCGATAACGACCGGTAAAATCACGCGTTTCATTTTAGTTGATGAGTCAGACACTGCCTGCTGTCCTCTCTGACAGAGATAAAATACTAAGGTCTGTGGACCGGACTGCGAAATCGGAGGGTTCGGCAGGACCAGTCTGTCTGGAATGCTTCGGCCTGTCGCCAGAAATCTTAAACATACAGTGCATCACCACAGGCTTTTGAACAAATATTGTGATTGTTGCCTGCTACAGCATGATGTCAATCATCACACCCAGCTTTTACTGTGAAGATCAAGAAATTGGCGTCAGGTATATTTGAACGGTTCGGGAACTGAACATCACATCCGGATAAAATAAACCAATCAAAGTCAGTCAATGATCAGAAATAGCGCAGGAAAAATGGTTGAGAACAAGGCAGATTTTTTAGATAAGTAGTGATTCTACAATCAAAAAATCTAACGCAGTGATCGAACATTTGAACCAGCTAGGATGACCAGTGATTGACTGCGATTGGTATAAGGGCAGCTTCAGGCGCACCTGAGCTGCCCCCTTCACAGGACGTGTTTACAGATAGTCCTGAATCAGTTTCTCGGCAATCTGGACACTGTTGGTTGCTGCGCCTTTGCGCACGTTATCCGCCACGATCCACATATTCAGCCCACACGGGTGACTGATATCTTCACGAATCCGGCCAACCATCACATGGTCTTTGCCGTTGGCATCCACCACCTGCGTCGGGAATTCCGTGCCATGGAACACTTCAACGCCCTCCGCGTTCTCCAGCAGGCTGATTGCCTCTTCCAGAACCACCGGCTGGCAGGTTTCGACATGAACGGCTTCCGCATGGCCGTAGAAAACCGGGACCCGAACACAGGTCGGGTTCACCCGAATATTGGCATCGCCCAGAATCTTCTGCGTTTCCCACACCATTTTCATTTCTTCTTTGGTGTAACCGTTGTCCATAAAGACATCGATCTGCGGTAAACAGTTAAACGCAATCTGTTTCGGGTAAGCTTTGTTTTCAATCGGCATACCGTTCAGCAGCTTGGCCGTCTGACCGGCCAGTTCATCGATACCACTTTTGCCAGAGCCAGACACCGACTGGTAAGTCGCCACGTTGATCCGATCAATGCCATAAGCATCCTGAATCGGCTTCAGGGCCACCAGCATCTGAATCGTGGAGCAATTTGGATTGGCGATAATATTTCGGTTACGGAAATCAGCCAGCGCCTCGGGATTCACTTCCGGCACCACCAGCGGAATTTCCGGGTCATATCGGAAACACGAGGTATTGTCGATGACAACAACACCCTCATCCGCAGCAATCGGTGCCCAGTATTCAGAAGCTTCCGATCCGGCCGAGAAGAGTGCAATCTGCACCTGCGACCAGTCAAACTCTTCAACATTAGTCACCCGGACACTTTTGCCTTTAAATCGCACGGTCTTCCCTGCGCTTCGTTCGGAAGCCAGCAGGTAAAGGTTGCGGACAGGAAAGTTTCGCGCCTCCAGCACCTCAACCATGGTTTCCCCAACGGCCCCGGTTGCGCCCAGAATGGCAATATCAAATTCCTGACTCATGGTGTTTCCTCAACAGTAAAACCTAGTTTAGCCAGCGACTCTAACCCAAAATGCCCCTGACCTGCTACCGTCACCGCACTGTATTCGCGGCGATCCCAGTAATTTTTACGCATCCTGTCGAATTGTGCAGCCATCCCGGCATCATCCACGGCTGTCATCTTACGGCGGAACAGTGCGTCATCTTTTCTGACATCATAGATCAACTGAATCAGACTGAATAACGTCGGCTCATCCCAGGCCTCGCTCAAGCGCACATAAGGCACAGGCGCAACCGGCAGCAGCTCTGCCGCTTCAACCCGATCGCCCCGGCCCAGAAACTCACAGAAACTGTTGAAGATCATGGTCGTACCGCGTGCTTTTCCTTCCAGACCGTAACCAGCGACATGCGGGGTTGCAAACGCCAGCAAAGGCAGCAATTCACGATCCACCAATGGCTCCTGTTCAAACACATCCAGCACAGCCGTCAGAGACTTGCCCTGTCCGGACACCGAGTGCTGTAATGCTGTTTTCAGTGCCTGATTATCTGCAATCGGCCCCCGGGCAGCGTTGATCAGAATCGCGCCATCTTTCAGGCGGCCCAGAAAAGAAGCATCAATCAGATGATGGGTTGGATACTCACCTGAACGGGTCAGCGGTGTGTGCACGGTGATGACATCACATGCTTCAACCAATGTCTCGAGTGTATGAAATTCACGCGGATCGCCAGCTGCTTCCAGCAAAGGGTCATTCAGGTAATAGCGAATGCCCAGCGCATCCAGACATTTCGCCAGATAAGAGCCCACGTTGCCGGCGCCAATAATGCCAACGGTTTTGTCGAAAATAGAAAAACCCTGCTGCTGCCCCAGCACCATCAGGCTGCTCAATACATACTCAGCCACCCCGACTTTGTTACAGCCCGGTGCCGCAGTGTAAGCAATTCCCTTTTCTGCCACGGCAGCCTGATCGATGTGATCCTGCCCGGCAGTTGCGGTTCCAATGAATTTCAAGTGATCCGCTTTCTCAAGCAGTTCAGCATTCACTCGGGTCACCGAGCGGATCATCAGGCCATCGATACCCACCAGATCGTCGGCAGTCAGGGTCCGGCCAGGTTTGGCAATGACTTCGCCCAGTCGGCTGAACAGTTCCACCGCATAAGGCATGTTTTCGTCTACAAGGATTTTCATTCGGGCTCCGGGAAACATCGGAAAAAATTGGTTCTAGCTTGGGAAAATTTTGGCTGATGTCAAGCAGGTGCAGCGACCGCTCCCGGAAATAAAAAAACCCGGTATGAATACCGGGTTAAAAATCCAGGATGGGAAAACATTTGCATGCACAGATTTCCGTTCTGCGAACCGAAATTCGCCCTGCAAAATGTCGCGTCTGAATACAGGCATAAAACGCTTTGTCGATTTATGCTGGCCTGGAAATCTCTGCTGTTCAGGTGCCGGATTCAGCACCTGACGCTTTAGCCTTCGTACTTCTGAATCACCAGCGTCGCATTGGTACCACCGAAGCCGAACGAGTTCGACATCACGGTCTTCAGCGATGCATCGCGGGCTTCACGAACAATGTCGAGACCTTCCGCGGCCGGATCCAGATTATCAATGTTGATGCTTGGCGCAATGAAGCCATTTTCCAGCATCAGCGTTGAGTAAATCGCTTCGTGTACACCCGCTGCCCCCAAGGCATGACCTGTCATCGCTTTGGTTGCTGAAATTGCCGGGCTGTTCTGACCGAACAGTTCCTGAATCGCACCCAGCTCTTTCACATCACCGACAGGCGTAGAAGTCCCGTGGGTATTGATGTAATCCACCGGCGCATCCAGATCCTGCATTGCCATCTTCATACAGCGCACTGCACCTTCACCGGACGGCGCAACCATGTCGTAACCATCTGAAGTTGCGCCATAACCCACGATTTCACCGTAGATTTTCGCGCCGCGCGCCAGTGCGTGCTCCAGCTCTTCGATGACCATCATGCCGCCACCACCGGAGATCACGAAACCGTCACGGTCTGCGTCATAGGTACGGGAAGCTTTTGATGGGTCGTCGTTATACTTGGTCGACAATGCGCCCATGGCATCAAACATCATGGTCAGGGACCAGTCCAGTTCTTCACCACCACCGGCAAACACAACATCCTGTTTGCCCAGTTGGATCAGCTCCAGTGCGTGACCAATACAGTGTGCAGAGGTTGCACAGGCTGAACTCATGGTGTAGTTCACACCACGGATTTTGAATGGGGTTGCCAGACACGCAGAAACCGTAGACGACATGGTCCGCGGCACCATGTACGGACCCACACGCTTCACGCCTTTTTCGCGCAGAATATCAACGGCTGCAACCTGGTTATAAGAAGAAGCACCGCCTGAACCGGCCACTAAGCCCGTCCGATCGTGAGAAACCTGCTCGTCTGTCAGGCCAGCATCTTCAATGGCCTGCTCCATCGACAGATATGCGAATGCTGCGGCATCGCCCATGAAACGCATTTTCTTGCGATCAATATGATCAGCGGGGTTCATTTTCAGGTCGCCCCAGACATTGCTGCGAAGCTTCGCATCGGCGAATTGCTGAGAAAAATTAATGCCTGACTTGCCCGCTTTCAGAGACTCCAGTACTTCTTTCACATTGTTACCGATACTGGAGACAATACCCATGCCTGTAATTACGGCTCGTTTCATGATGAATTCCTACTGTCATTTAACGCGGTTGATGATAACGGGTTTAACAAGCTTAAGTGGTCAGCTTTCCCCCGAATCAGTTACAATCCGCTGCTTATCGTGGTCAATTGATGATCTTTTACCAAAGTTCGCCCTCGTGCGACAACATCTGAGTATAGAAAATCATCAGCTTAGCATCCTTGACCCCAACTTTTTCGAAGAGGTTTTTCTTTTGTCCCATTCATCACCAAAACAGATAGAAAATGCAGTGCTGGACTGGAATGAAGCCGGGACACCGGTTTCAAACGATTTTGATGACGTGTATTTCTCCAATGCCAACGGCCTGGAAGAAACACGTTATGTGTTTTTACAGCAAAACGAACTGCCCACCCGCTGGGCGACTTTCCCGCGTCGCCGCTTTGTCGTCGCAGAAACCGGTTTTGGCACCGGTCTGAACTTTCTGGCTGTCTGGCAATGGTTCAAAGCGTTCCGCGAGGCCAATCCGGACGCCGATGTCAAAGCGCTGCATTTCATCAGTTTCGAAAAATTTCCGGTCACCAAAGAGGATCTGATCAAAGCCCATCAATCCTGGCCTGAACTGGCTGAACTGGCCAGCCAACTTCATGCCCATTACCCGCCAGCTGTGGCGGACTGCCACCGTCTGGTGCTGGAAGACGGGATGATTACGCTGGATCTGTGGTTTGGTGATATCAAAACAGCCCTCCCTCAAGTATGGACCCATGCCGACGGCTTGGTCGATACCTGGTTTCTTGATGGCTTCGCCCCCAGCAAAAATCCGGACATGTGGAATCAGGAACTCTTCAACGGTATGGCAGCTCTGGCCCGTGAAGGCTGTACGACCGCCACCTTCACAGCCGCGGGTTTTGTTCGCCGCGGGCTGATTGAAGCCGGATTCGAGATGAAAAAAGTGAAAGGATTCGGCCATAAACGCGACATGCTGGCCGGTACACTGACCGAACGCCAGCAAGGCAGCAACCTTGCTCCCTGGTATGCGCGGCAATCCGCAGCGGATCTCACGGACGTCGCCATTGTCGGCGGCGGCATCGGTTCTGCAACGCTCGCCAGCGCACTGGTGCGACGGGGGATCACCGTCAGTCTATATTGTGCTGACTCAATGCCGGCAGAAGGCGCATCCGGAAATCGTCAGGGGGCGGTCTATCCGCTCCTCAATGGCTCTAACGATGCCCTGAGCCGCTTCTTTGCCCCTGCCTATCTTTTTGCACGACAGTTTGTAGAACAGGCGGCTCAATCCGGTGATTTCAGCCACGATTGGTGCGGTGTCACCCAACTGGCCTGGTGTGATAAAGCGGGGGAGAAACTCGATAAGATGCTGAAAGGCGGATTCCCGGCAGAGGTGATTCAGGCGCTGGATGTTGAGCAGACCGAAGCCGTCACCGGCGTGAAGACCGGACACCGCAGCGTTCATTATCCGCTCGGAGGCTGGCTGTGCCCGCAGGAGCTGACCCGCAGCGTGATCCGGCAGGCTGAGGCAACCGGCCTGCTGACCGTATATGCCAGCACAGAAGTGACTTCCGCTTCTCAAGATGACGCAGGACAGTGGACACTGAACACCGCGGATGGACGACAGTTCCATCACCCAACCGTGATTCTTGCCAATGGTCACCGTTTTGCCGAATTCAGCCAAACCGAAATGATCCCGGCTTATTCGGTCCGGGGGCAAGTGAGCCATGTGCCAGGTAAGGGAGAACTGGCGCAGCTGAAATCCGTGCTTTGCTACGATGGCTATCTCACTCCGGTCAATCCATCCTCCGGCACGCACTGCATCGGCGCCAGCTACCGCAGAAACAGCACCGATCTGAGTTTTTCTGAAGCAGAACATCAGGACAATCAGACCCGCCTGGTGAATTGCCTGCCGGATACAGACTGGCCAAAGGCGATTGATTTTTCTGCGCAGGATGCTCGTGTCGGTGTCCGTTGTGCCAGCCGGGATCATCTGCCGTTTGTCGGGAATGTCTGCCGCTATGAAGACGTCCTGAGCCAGTATGCCAATCTGAAAGACACGCAAGCCCAAGCTGCCGAAGTCCCCGTCTACGAGGGTCTGTATGCCATGATTGGACTGGGCTCCCGGGGGTTAAGTTCTGCGCCATTGCTCGGTGAGCTGCTGGCCTCACAATTATGCGGGGATCCGCTGCCACTGCCACTCAGTGTGCTGGATGCCCTGCATCCGGGCCGGATGTGGGTTCGCAAGCTGCTGAAAGGAAAAGCGATCGACAGCTGAGCCCTTACAGCCTGAACGCACTCCCCCTCTGCGAGGGGGAGACAATCTCGAAAGGAAAAGGTCCACTGATCGAAAGGTCAGTTCAGATTACTGCTGATCCGTCACGGGTGGTGCCGGATTGTCATCTCCACCGCCGGTATCCGACAGCGCGACACCAATCACCACCGCAGCCACACCGACCGCTACGACGGTCGCCGTCAGGCCACCGGCAGAAGCAGCAGACGCTTTCGTAATTCCGGCCGCTGAACCTGTCGAAGACGAACTGGTTGTCGTGGTCGCCGAAGACGTCGTGACCGGCGGCGTGCTGGCGGCCTGAGGTGTCGCAGGCACGTCTGCAACCGGATCTGCTGCAAAAACACTGACACTCATCAGCCCGCTGAGACTGAGCGCAATTAAGCCACTTTTCCGTATTCTCATCGCTGCCCCTGACCCTTCTGAAAAAACGAATTGGTAATTTCAGTATAGTCAGTAGCAGGAGAAATCTGTGATCTATGCGAGGGTTTTAGGGCAAGAAAACTAGGTTCTCACCCTAAGTTGAGGCTTTTATTGGATTAATCAGCACCGAATAAATCTCGGGTATAGACTTTGTCCGCCACATCGTGCAGGTCGTCTGCCATTCGGTTTGACACAATCACATCCGACATTGCCTTGAATGCATCCAGATCCCGGATCACGGTGGAATGAAAGAATTCATCATCTTTCAGCACAGGTTCATAAACCACAACTTCCACACCTTTGGCTTTGATGCGTTTCATGATCCCCTGAATGGACGAAGCTCTGAAGTTATCAGAACCGCTTTTCATAATCAGACGATAAATCCCAACCACCTTCGGCTTTTTCGCCAATATCGCCTGCGCGATAAAGTCTTTACGGGTGCTGTTTGCATCCACAATGGCACGGATGATGTTATTCGGGACTTTCTGGTAGTTCGCCAGCAACTGCTTGGTATCTTTGGGCAGGCAATAACCGCCGTAACCAAAAGATGGATTGTTGTAATGATTGCCAATCCGCGGATCCAGGCACACCCCTTCAATAATTTCACGGCTGTCCAGGCCATGTGCTGCCGCATAGCTGTCCAGCTCATTGAAATAAGCCACCCGCATGGCCAGATAAGTATTCGAAAACAACTTCACGGCTTCTGCTTCGGTCGCATGGGTAAAGAGCACCGGAATATCGGCTTTCTCTTTTTTTGCCCCTTCCAGCAGCAGCCCGGCAAAGATTTTTGCCCGTTCAGACTGTTCACCGACAATAATCCGGGAAGGATAGAGATTGTCATACAACGCACGGCCTTCGCGCAGAAACTCCGGAGAAAAAAGAATATTCTCGGTTCCAAATTCAGCTTTGATGCGCTGGGTATAGCCGACCGGGATAGTCGATTTTATCACCATCACCGCCTGAGGATTCACCGCCAGAACATCCCGGATTACCGACTCAACCGAAGACGTATTAAAGTAGTTGGTGACCGGATCGTAATCCGTCGGTGTGGCGATGATGACAAAATCTGCATGACTGTACGCCAGATGTTTGTCGGTTGTGGCCGTCAGATCCAGCGAATGATGTTTGAGGTACTCACTGATTTCCTGATCAACAATCGGTGACAGCCCTTGATTCAGCAGGTTTACTTTCTCTTCTACAATATCCAGCGCAATCACCTGATGGTGCTGAGCCAGCAAAACAGCATTCGACAGGCCCACGTAACCTGTTCCCGCGACTGTAATTTTCATTCTCTTTCCTCAAACTCGGTCTTCTTAACACCAATGATAGCCCCAGCCTAAAGGATTGTTATGGAATGCAGATGACAAGGCAGGCGCAATCCTTTGAAATATGCTGTTAAGCTATTTTGGTGTCGTCGCGGAGACTAGAGTATCGGAACACTGTCCGGATGCAAGGAATGACTTAGTCCAGGTTCAGGTTTGCGCAAACTATCACCTTTGCGTCCGGCTTAATTTTACTCAGGCGGCGCGCGAGTGCTTCCTGCGCGGGTCTGTCGCCATGAACCAGACGGATCTCTCTCGGGCCGTTTTCGATGCCTCTGACAAACCGCAGTAAATCGTTTTGATCGGCATGGGCTGAATACCCCGTCATGGTGTGCACCCGGGCCTTCACCTCAATCCGCTGATTTTGAATGATCACTTCATTTGCCCCGTTTTGCAGTTCTCGTCCCAGCGTGCCTCTGGCCTGATAGCCAATCAACACCACATCCGTTCTGGGATCCGGCAGCAAAGCTTCCAGATAATTCATGATTCTGCCGCCGGAGCACATGCCGCTGGCCGCGATAATCACCGCCGGTTCCCCGCTCGCTTTCAGACGATTCACCAAGCCGATGTGATCTTCATGACTGTCGAGTTGCGTACACTGCTCAAAATCCAGCGGATGACGGCCACTGTGCACTCTTGCTTTGGCTTCCTGAGCCCATAAGCGTTTAAAGCCCTGATAAGTCTGAGTAATTTTCATCGCTAACGGCGAATCCAGCACAATCGGCAATGCTGGCCACGGGCTTCGCCCCCCGGTTTTCGCCTGTTCCTGAACCACGATATTTTCCAGATCAAACAGCACTTCCTGAGTACGGCCCAGACTGAATGCCGGAATTAAAATGGCACCACCGTCCTGCAGGGACTGCTCCACAATTGCTTTCAATACCTGCTCCCGATTTTCCACGCCCGGATGTCGCTTATCACCATAAGTGCTTTCAAGCACCAGTACATCCGCATGTGCCGGAGAAACCGGGTCCACCAGCAACGGCGTCTGGCTGGGGCCGAGATCCCCGGAAAACACAACCTTCTGCCGATCAGGTAAGGTAAATTCCAGATAAGCCGACCCAAGAATATGGCCCGCCTGCCGGAACACAAGGCTGACATCCTGACCATCCGGCAACATAATTTGAGCCCGGCAATCAAACGGCACCGGTTTGAGCTGTGAGCGAACCAGTCGGATAAAAGCTTCGCATTTCTCATCACTCAGTCCCAGCTGCAATTTCAGCCCGTCTTCCAGCATCAGCGGCAGTAAAGAGGCAGTGGCTTCCGTGGCATAAATCGGCCCGCGAAACCCCGCCGCTAATAACCAGGGAATCCGGCCGACATGGTCAATATGGCAATGGGTCAGTACCAGTGCTTTGATCGGTTCAACCGGAAAATTAATGTCATTGCTGCGCTTGGCTTCTTCGCCCTGAAAAGCCCCGCAGTCAATTAACAGACTGTATTCCCCTAACTGTAATTCGTGGCAGGAACCGGTTACTCCGTCCCTGGCGCCATGGTGTAAAATATTCACCGGACTCCCCTGGTGCTGCTGTTGACTGAAATATGTTCAACAGCATGACAAACTTAATAACATGTGGAACATTAGCAGCGAAATTGCGCGACATAATTCACGAAAAACGTCACGGATCCACATCCGTTAATTCCAAAATCCCGACAAATTGACGAAATGGGGAAAAGCACGCCAATACGATCTCAAAATACCCTTAAAAATCATAAGGCTAAATTTGATCTTTTTTACACAAACTTTCTCTGAGAAAAATTACTCTTCCCGTAAGCACGCCTCATGATTCTTTTCTGAACAGGCTCACGAACATTCTGTCAATAAATGAAACCTGAACGCCTTCAATCCCACCTCATCAAAAAGATCAGTAAAAGTCGCCTAACCTTTAAAGGCTCAATGAAACATTCGCTTGGCATGGAAAAGAAAAACAGGAATGCGATACCTCAATCACATCTAAAGACTTTTTCTTGAACGATCCAAAGATCATTAAAAAAGGCTCATTTATCCTGAATCAGCGCCAGCAGTTCTGCGGTCTTTTCCTGCATCAGCGTCATGTCGCCTCGGGATTCAACATTGAGCCGCAAGACAGGTTCAGTGTTGGAAGCCCTGAGGTTAAAGCGCCAGTCTGCAAAGCTCAGGCTGAGGCCATCCGTTGTATCCACGGCCAGTGCATCCGGTTCATAAACATCCAGAACACGATGGAGTACGGCTTGAGGACTGGCGGCTTTCAGGTTGATTTCTCCCGATGACGGGTATGCCTGAATTCTGGCTGCCACCAGTGAAGACAAAGACTGTCCTGTTTGCGAGAGCAGCTGTACGACCAGTAACCAGGGGATCATGCCGCTGTCGCAGTAGGCAAAGTCGCGAAAATAATGATGGGCGCTCATTTCTCCGCCGTAAATCGCATCCTCCTGCCGCATCCGTTCTTTGATAAATGCATGGCCGGTTTTCGACTGCACCGCCTGTCCGCCATAACGACTGACAATCTCCTGAGTGTTCCAGATTAAGCGGGGATCATGGATGATTTTTTCTGTGGCAGGCTGAGCCGACTGCTGTAAAAAAGCCTCTGCCAGCAAACCGACAATATAATAGCCTTCGATAAACTCTCCCCGCTCATCAAAGAGGAAACAGCGATCAAAATCGCCATCCCAGGCAATGCCCATATCGGCCTGATGTTCAATCACCGCCTGCGCCGTTGCAGCGCGGCATTCGGGCAACAATGGGTTGGGAATCCCGTGAGGGAAAGTACCGTCCGGTGCATGATGAATCTTAATCAATGTCATCGGGATCTGTTGCTGATGCAATGCTGCTTCAAGGGCATCAAGCAAGGGGCCCACTGCCCCGTTTCCAGCGTTCACCACGAGTTTCATCGGGCGCATCTGTTTTGGCGCGTAGCTTCGCATCAGGAAAGACACATAATCGGCTTGCACCGAACCCTGATACAAACGTCCCTGGGCTGCCACAGCCTCAAAACAGTTGCGTTCGGCCAGTTGCCGGATGGCATGAAGCCCACTGTCACCGCTCACAGGCACCGCACCTGCCCGAACCAGCTTCATACCATTGAAATTAATGGGATTATGGCTGGCTGTGATTTCAATGCCTCCGTCCACTGTCAGCGTTTGCGCGGCAAAATAGACTTCTTCAGTCCCGGTCAGGCCCAGATCAATAACATCACTGCCGCCATCCATCAGCCCTTGTGCCAGTGCCTGTTTTAATGCCGGGGAAGACAAGCGCACATCCCCCCCAACAGCAACGCATCGCGGATGAAAATGCTGAGCAAAAGCCCGTCCGATCCGGTAGGCAATCTCTTCATTGAGCTCTGAACCCAGTTCACCGCGAATATCATAGGCTTTGAAACATGTCAGGGATTGCATGGCGCCTCCATCGACCCGATTGCCAGTTCATTGATGCCAGCCTGTCGCTTATTGTCTGCCGTATCTGTCCTCAAACCGGACGATGTCGTCTTCTCCCAGATAGCTGCCGGACTGGACCTCAATGATCTCCAGCGGGATCTTGCCCGGGTTCTCCAGCGCATGAACCACACCAATAGGAATATAGGTCGATTCGTTTTCACTCAGCAGCCAGGTTTTATCCCCCACGGTCACCTGAGCCGTGCCACAAACCACCACCCAATGCTCGGCCCGATGATGATGCATCTGTAATGACAGCTTCTCTCCGGGGTTGACCGTAATGTGTTTGACCTGATGCCGGAGGCCAGCATCAACCTGATCGTATTTTCCCCAGGGCCGGTAAACTTCCCGGTGCAAATCAAATTCAGGCCGCTGCGCTTCCCGAAGCCGGGTGACGATGTCTTTCACATCCTGAACATGTTCTTTCGCAGCAACCAAGACGGCATCTTTGGTTTCAATCACCACCACATCACGCAACCCAACCGTGGCTACCAGGCGGCCATCCGAGCGGAGATAACAGTTCTGTGTTTCCGCGGTGAGCACATCTCCGATCGTCACATTGCCGGAGACATCCTTATCGCTTTGCGCCCACAACGCCGACCAGGCCCCTAAATCACACCATCCGGCATCCATGGGCACCATCACCGCCGACGTTGTTTTTTCCATCACGGCGTAATCAATCGATTCTGACGGACACTGCGCAAAAGCCTGCTCATCAATTCGGATAAATTGATGATCCAATTTTGGGGAGGTGATGGAAGCCTGACAGGCCGCCAGAATGTCGGGACGAAACAGGGACAAGGCCTGCAGATAAACCGAAGCCCGGAATAAGAACATCCCGCTGTTCCAGAAATAATCACCGCTGACCAGATACTCTCTGGCTGTGGGCAGATCCGGCTTTTCAACAAACTGATCGACAGCATAACCACTGCCCGACGGCGCACCCCGCTTGATATAGCCATAACCCGTTTCAGGTGATTGCGGCGTGATGCCAAAGGTCACCAACTGACCGGACGCCGCCAGCGGGATGGCCTGCTCAATGGCTTGCACAAACGCAGTGTCATCAACAATATGATGATCCGCCGCTAACACCAGCAATAAGGGATCATCGCTCTCGTGCGCGATAACTCCAGCGTCGCTCTGCGCAAGAAGCGCCGACAGTGCAACGGCTGGCGCGGTATTCCGGCCATGAGGTTCCAGCAAGATCCGGCAATCCCCCTGATGACAGGTTCGCAATTGCTCTGCAGCCAAAAAACGGTGTGCTTCCTGACAAACCACCAAAGGCGCACGATGATCCAAGTCCGACAAGCGTTGGATGGTTTGCTGCAGCATGGAAAGTGAGGCGTTTGATGCTGTCGGCGGCTTTGAAGCGTGCGCTGGCAGCAGCCGGAGAAATTGCTTGGGATATTGCTCGCGAGACAACGGCCACAGGCGACTGCCTGTCCCTCCGGCCAGAATCACCGGTAAAATCTGCATACGCCTTTCCCCTTCGCAAAAAAGTTCAAGATGCTCGGTACTTCTTTCTCATACCAATCAAAGTAAATCAGTGGTCAAAAATAGCGCAGGAAAAATGTTTGAGTACACGGCAGATTTTTTAGATAAGTAGTCATTCTACAATCAAAAAATCTAACGCAGTGATCGAACATTTGAACAAGCTAGGATGACCCGTGATTGACTGCGATTGGTATCAGATACTTGTCTGTTTTTATCGCCCGTTCAAGGCAAGTATAGACAAGGGGATTGAAGAGGCGCGGATGAAAAAGTACCACCCGCAACTGTATTGCTGTTTCGTCATTAATCTTCTATCATGCTCAGCAACATCTGAGGGTTCAGTGCCTGCGTATTGTCTTGTCCGGAAAGCACTTTTTCAGCCAGATCACGCTTGTCCCGGTGAAGCTGAATAATTTTTTCTTCAACCGTATTTTCTGTGACTAACCGATAGACGGTCACAGGCCTGTGCTGCCCCATCCGATGCGCGCGATCACTGGCCTGATCTTCAACCGCCGGATTCCACCAGGGATCAAGATGAATGACGGTATCTGCTTCTGTCAGATTCAAACCGGTTCCGCCCGCTTTCAGACTGATCAGAAACACCTGATGTTTGCCGCTTTTAAAGTCCTCAATGGCTTGTTTTCGTTGCTTCGAAGTTGACTGACCATCCAAGTAGCTGAAAGACAGGGACGATTGTGCCATCATCCCCGAAAAGCGCTTCAGGAGTTTCACAAACTGGCTGAATACCAGAATCTGATGCCCGCCCTCAAGCGCCTCTGTCACCAGTGTCAGGGCCTCTTTTAATTTACTGCTCTGCTCAGAAAATGAGTCAAACACCAGGCTGGCGTCGCAGCACACCTGTCTCAAGCGTGTCAGCGCCGCCAGAACTTCAACCACACCTTGTTGGCGCTGCGCCGTTTTGAGTGCATCTTTTCTCACGGCTTCATACGCCGCACTTTCTTTTGCAGACAGATAAACGGTGTGGGTGATCTCCGTTTTACCCGGCAATTCCTGCAACACCTCAGATTTGGTCCGACGCATCATAAAAGGACTGATCAATGCCTTCAGGCGCATCATGTCCTCCTGGCTTCGATCCGCCTGCCCGTATTTCTGTTTGAAATGCTTTATAGTGCCCAGTAACCCCGGATTCAAAAATGCAAATTGGCTCCATAACTCGGTTAAATGATTTTCGACGGGGGTTCCCGTCAGGGTAAACCGACGCTCAGCTTTCAGGCCAAACACCAGCTTCGCGCGTTTTGTCTGCGGATTTTTAATCTGCTGTGCTTCATCCATGACGATGGTTTGCCAGGACACACTCTGAAGCGCTTCCTGACAACGGGTCATTAATCCGTAACTGACCAGCACAATGGTTGCTTCGGACGCCGAGGTAATTGCTTCGCTCCGATCTTGCGCCTGCTCCAGATCAACCACGCGTAATTCAGGCGCAAAGCGCTGACATTCGGATTCCCAGTTATGAATCACAGATTTCGGGGCCACAACCAGTGCCGCGCCCTGGTGAGCATAATGGCGGATTAAACTGAGTGCCTGCAGGGTTTTCCCCAGCCCCATATCATCCGCAAGACAGGCACCAAAACCATGATGAGACAAATGCGCAGCCCACTGAACGCTGACCTTCTGGTAATCCCGAAGGGGGGCCAGAATATGCGCTGCGATCACAGGCTTTTCAGACCACTTGGTCTGGAGTGCTTGCCAGCCGCTGTCGCCGTCATGGGTCAGAGTTTCCAGTAATTGTTGCAGCGGGTAAGCCATCTGCACATCAACCTGCATCTCTTCATTGAGCAGGCTGTCGAGCATCCTGAGCTGTTGCTGAAGATCATCTTCCAGCAACACGATCAGGCCAGCACTGTCCTGCTGTATGTACCCTTGCCGGCTGTTCGCAAGCAACATCCGCAAATCTAATTCCAGTGGCTGATCGGATTTGACCTTCCCATTCACCGTAAACCAGTTCTGCTGTTTTTCGATATTCAACGCCACATCGCGACTGGTCAGCACCTGAACCTGACGGTTTCTCTGACGCCAGTGCACGGGGATGCCTTCCAGCGAGGATAACTGCTTCACCAATGACATTGCATCATCACCGTATAAATCCCACTGGCGCTTCTGGTTCGCCTTCAGGCCCAATCGCTTCAGGAGCGACCGTGATGCCTCTTTTTCCTGTTCCAGATCGCGTGAATACCAAGTGGCATCCGGACCTGAAATCCAGCGTTCGCCCTGGCCGGATGGCCGGCTCACCCGGTTCGACGCGCCATGCTCAGAGACAACATTCTGATGCTCGATGGCCACGGATAACTTCCCTTGCTGCCAATCCAGCCATAAGTGAGGGGCGGGATCCCAGCGGCCCGGATCGATACTCCCGTCGCCAGACACCGTGCTGTACCACTGCAGGCCCTGTTGCTGCGTCAGGGCATGAAGCAAAGATTGATGATGGCCGAGTTCTAAATGTTCCGGACGAGATTCGATTAAAGACAGCAATGCGGGGGAGATCTCGGTTGTATCCAGAAAACACCACGTATCATCAAGCAATTGAGCCAGTCGCTTGGGATCAATCTGAGGATACATCTCAAGCTTCAAATCAGGCGAAGCATGCAGAATGAGCAGTGGTTTGATGCCATGTAAGCTGATCGGCTCTCCGGCACGGTTCATCAGGTTATCGCAAGCAGACAAGGCTTTTAAAACCGATAAAGCTCGAAGGCCCTGATGCGCACCAAAGCCACGTCCGCTGCGTTCAAGCTGATGCATGACATGCCAGTCATGATCTGTCATGAGTTCAGCCGCCACTGAATATTGCAGTGAATGTGTCTGGACCAGGCGACCTTTCGTCCAGCCTCTTTTTCCCAAAGCCTGCACTCTTGCCTGAATGTTTCCGGTATCTGTACACAATTCCCACGCCAGCCGCTGTTCTGGCGCTGCCTGTGTTTCATGAATCATGAGTTCTGTCAGTTTATTCAGCCAGATATCCTGCAGAGCAGCAGGCTGATAGAACGGCGGTTCATCCTCCGACATGGTTCCGGTCAGGGAACGAAATGCCTGTTGCGCTTTCCATGCCAGCGTACCTGTTGCTTTCTGGGCCAGAATCAACGCCATCATGGGATGGTCCAGAACCTGAGTGACCCACTGCTGATAAAGTGCTGTATTTGTCTGCTGCCATTGGCAGAGGATTAAAACATCCAGCAACAACTTGCCCCAGCACACCCCGGCATCAAAAGCATAAACACTATCCAGCCAGTCATCGACCGAGACAAAATAATCTTGTTGTTCTTCAAGTGTTGTCGTTATCAGATACGCAAACTGCTCCCAGGCATAATCATGCTGAGTCACCCGGAAACGCAGTTGCTCGCGTCGCCGAAAATAAATATGACTGGCTTCTTCTTTATCTAACAGCGTCATGACGGCCAGATCGAGCAACGCCGTAAACGAGTAGGGCGTCAGATCCTGTTGAAGCACAGTACGGCGATGCAGATACTCACTGTTGTAAGGTTGCCATAAGGGATGCTCTTTGCGTCCCGAAGACTCACGGAGCCAGAAATCGGCTTGCGGAGACCAGTAATGGACTCTTTCGTCAGACGCATCCAGCGAGTGCAACGCCTGCGACACCCAGTCATCATCGTCGGTTGAATACAGTTGATGTAATAACCAGGCCCATCCCTGCAGGCTTTCGCGAACACGCCCATGCTCGACGGTTGTCAATAACGCCCAAATTTCCGGCAACAGAAGCAACTGCATCAATAAGGCTTCCGCATGCTGGGAGAGCTCCTGAGCGTATCCTCTGAATGTAGGCATCCAGCTTAAATCTGCCAGCAGCAGATAAATTTCAAGTTCAGGGCTGGGGTCATCTTCACCGATCACCAAATCCAGGATGATTCGGTTGTCTCCAGCGCTCAGCAGGTTTTGGAGTGCAAACTGCAATCCCTTCAGGGTCAGTTGCCATCGCTGACCTTCTTTCGCAATCAGTTTTTTTCGATGCAGCACAGCCAGTTCGTTTTCCACGTCTTCAGCTGCATCACGATTAGTTAACTGTATACATAAGCGCTTTGTGGTGATTCGGGGCGAGATGAAGATCTGGACAGACAACTCCTGACTCAAAGATGCGTCAGACTTTAAATATTGCATGCTTGGTTCCTGATTCGTCCGTTTGAAAGGATGGAAAAACGAACAATTAAATTTTGGTCAGCGAAAATAATGACCCACTATACCATGAAATAACAAGGGACTACCGCCACATGTCATCCCCTGCGGTCTGTGGCTGGTCTTCGCAAGAAATTGAACTGAAATAAAGTATTTCACTCAAGCGGTCCTGTAAACGCTTCCTCGTCTGATGAATTCTTGATAGTCTTTGGGCGTTTTGACCACTTTCGGAACGACTCATGGTTGCTGACTTTTTCTTTGTCTTTTTTTCGTCTTTTGCTGCACTTTTTTTACTCCGGAAGGTCGCCAAACGTGTCGGCTTAGTCGACAAGCCGAATGCCAGAAAGCTCCACGATGGAGCTGTGCCGCTGGTGGGAGGGATTGCCATTTGCATCACCATTGCTCAGTTTCTCTACTACTCTCCCGATATTCTCGATGATGCCGGACTCTACATTTTTTGCATCGCCATTCTGACCCTTGTCGGCGCGCTCGACGATAAATTCGATGTCAGCTTCAAAATCCGGCTGCTGATACAGGCTGTGCTCTCGGTTTGTATGATGTACTTCGCAGGCCTGGAGTTACACACACTGGGCAATATGATTGGCTTCGGTACGATTGATCTGGGCATGTTTGGCTATGGCGTGACCGTTCTGGCCGTGATCGGTGCGATCAATGCATTCAATATGGTGGATGGTATCGATGGACTTTTAGGCGGGTTATCCATGGTGACCTTTGGTGGGTTGGGCTTCATGCTGTTTCATGATGGGCAAGGCTCATTGGCTTATCTGTGCACCATCATCATTATTACGATGATCCCCTATATCTTACTCAATCTGGGTGCCTTCGGCCGTCAGCGCAAAGTCTTCATGGGCGATGCCGGCAGCATGCTGATAGGCTTTACCGTGATTTGGTTCCTATTGCTGGCCAGCCAGAATGGCAGCCGACCGCCTTTGCGTCCGGTGACGGCACTCTGGCTGATTGCCGTGCCTTTGATGGATATGGCTGCCATCATGATTCGCCGGGTCAAGCGGGGCGATTCTCCGTTTAAACCGGATCGGGAGCATCTGCATCATATCTTCCAGCGCATGGGACTGAACTCGACGCAAACCCTGATTGCCATTTGTACCATTGCAACCCTGCTCTGCGGTGTCGGGATTTACGGTGAAATCGCGAATGTGCCTGAATACGTGATGTTCTGGTTATTTATCGCCTGTTTTGTGGCTTATTTCTTCCTGCTCTCGAAAGCTGAAAAAGTCAAAGTCACAACCAACGCTTAATCCCTCTCAGGCTGCTCTGCTCGTGTGGTAGCAGCCTGAGCACTTCTTATACCAATCGCAGTAAATAACTGGTCATCCTAGCTTGTTAAAATGTTCGATATCTGCGTTAGATTTTTTGATTGTAGAATAACTACTTATCTAAAAAATCTGCCTTGTTCTCAAACATTTTTCCTGCGCTATTTTTGATCACTTACTTACTTTGATTGGTATTATTCATTTCGTTGCACTCAAAGCTGGCAGCTTCTCGCAGTTCTTCAACTGAAATTTTCATCCGCTTATTCTGTCCTTTATTTCAGACGCCATAGTTAGGATTACTATACAAATTATGAAGGCTCAGCCTGCGGACCCAGCAATGTCACGAATAAAACGTCAGATCACCGTTTTACAGAGAATCACTTTCCTTTTCACATCTCCGGCAGATGCGGGACTGTTGCTGCTTTGGCAACTGGATGCCTGGTTTTGCCAACTCGATGCATTTGACCGGGAAGCCAAACAACTGCGAAGAGAAGACCGTCTCAGCCATTTCAAATAACCTCGAAAAATTGCATAAAAAAACCCAAGCCGAGGCCTGGGTTCTGAATGCGTCTGTCAAGATGAGCGCAATATTTTATTCGGATGTTGCCTGCTCGACTGGTTTCGTTGTCGCTTTGCCAGTCAAACGGTGAATCCAGGTGGTAATCCGCCAGATGTGGCAGATCACTGCAAAGTACACCCCGAAGGTCAGTAAGAAACTCAGCAGCATGATCGTTTCATTGATCTGAGCCAGATCAGACCAGATCCCCACTGCCGCCATGATGGCAGCCAGGCCACAGATCACAATCAACGTCATGAAAGGCGACAAGCCAATACGCTGACAGATATGGTGCAGGTGCTCGCGGTCGGGTTTAAATGGCGACTGACCTTTGCGGATGCGGCGCACCATAATGGTTGCCATGTCCATCAGCGGTAATGCAATCAGCCAGAGAGCGGTCACCGGGCGCATTGCACTTTGCTCGCCCGCTTGTGTGGCATCCAGCAACAACCAAATAACCGTAAAGCCAATAAAAATGCTGCCCGCATCTCCCATAAAGACCTTGAAGCGACGCCCGAGCGGAAAGCCCAGATTCAACAGAATATAAGGCACCATCGCCGTCACAATCATGGCACAGATGACAAAGAGTTCTGTATTACCAGACATCCAAAATACATAACCGAGTGCAGCGAAACTGACCGAGGCCAAGCCACCCAGCAGGCCATCAATACCGTCGACCATGTTAAAGGCATTAATCGCGCCAATCACAGCCAGAATGGTCAGCACCGTACTGACCGCAACGGGCAACTCCAGCGGGAAATTCCCCAGCATGTATCCCAGATCGTGCAGGCTTTTCTCCCCGGCAAAAATCATCACCAGAGACACACAGGCTTGTACCAGCAGCCTGAACTTAAAACTGATGTCATAGCGATCGTCCACAACACCAACAACGACCAGCACAGTCGCGCAACTTAAATACAGCATTGCATTGTGAGGAAACAGTTCAAACAATGTAAAGGCAATCGCCAGCGTAATAAATATGGAGACACCCCCAACCAACGGAACCACCCCTTTGTGGTGCTTCCGTGCATTGGGTGCATCAACCAGCCCAATCCGTTTCGCAATTTTCCTGCAGATAAACAGGCTGCAAAAGGACATTAGAAATATCAATAAGAATATAGAAGCCATAGGATAGTGTTATTAACTTTAATAAATTATTGTTCAGTCAACCTAGTTTGACTCTGAGTATATTGATTTGCTGTTTTAAATTTTCTTCCTAAGAACTAACACAATAAATTTAAGTAAATTAATCTGCCTAAATATTCGTGTCGGTTGACATAGTAAACGATAAGCCCATTCGAGACCTATTTTTCTGAAAGCAAGAGGGGCTCTTTTAACTTCACCGGTAAACACATCATAAGTCCCCCCAACACCCATCATAAAAAAATTGGCGCCACGTAACTTACACTTCATCATAAATTGCTCTTGTCTTGGAGAGCCCAATGCAACACTTACTATCTTAGGATTAAGTCTGATTATTTCATCAATAACTTCATCATCATCAGAGAAGTATCCATCTCTACACCCAATGATATTAGCATTATATTTTTCTTCCAATATCCTTTTGGTATTATTTAAAACATCCGGCTTCGCACCCAATAGATATACCGGTGTCATATTTGTAGCTGCAGCTATCATTAAATTTTCCCATAGTTCACAGCCTGGAATTCTTTTCACATCAGAATTAATACGAGATCTTGCTAACAATACAGTACCAATACCATCTAAATAACGTATCGTTGAGTTTTCAATAGATTGATAAACCAATTTGTTGTTTTGAGCACTAACGATTTTTTCAGGATTAATCGCAACTGCAATATTCGCAGTATCCAATTTGGTGTGCATTATATCTTTAACTGCACTATCGATATTGTCATAACAGGATATATCAAAGCCTGAGATCTTTACTTTATTTGTCATATAAATTATCTAGTAGTTTCTTTGAAATCGTCATGTAATTAAAGGTATCATTTACATATTCGGAAGGTAGCCGCCCTTCGCTAAAATTTATGCAGCTAGCTTTAGTGACAGCTTGTGCCAAGACAAACGGACTGTCATCTTCAACTAATACAGAGGCAAATTCAGGAACAACATCAGGAATCGCTTGATAACGTAACGCGACAATTGGTAGATTTCTTGCCATAGCTTCTATATATACCATACCAAATGAATCTAGTCTTGATGGTAAACAAAAAACATCGGCACTATCCAAGTGAGACATTTTCTCATCATAATCAACCCATCCAATAAATCTTACCCTATTAGATAAATTAAGTTCTTTAACCAGTTCTTGAAGCTCTTTTTCTTGGGATCCCACTCCTAAAATATCTAATGAGTATGTATCAGGTAATTCAGCTAAGGCTTTAATTGTATTATCAACACCTTTACCTTTTTCTAATCGACACATTGATATAATTTTTATTTCTTTTCTTTTTCTTTTAACTTCATCATCATTTACTTTGACTAAAGACGTATCAATAGGATTCAAAGAAACTATTATTTTGTTTCTATATTCAGGGAATCTATCCACTAACAATTCTTTCCACCAAGGAGCAACTACGACAACTTTATCAGAAATGAGAAAAATTATTTTTATTAAGTTGGATAATACACTATGCTGCAGATAATCATAAACCTTAGGAGAATGAAGATGAGAAACAACAATTCCACCTTTAGTCTTGCAGATGAACATTAAAACCAGTTTTCTTAACATCGAAAACCAAGGACCATGATGAAACCAACAAATATCATGTTTCTTAACAGAAAATGATTTAATAAAAGAAATTATAAATGGTTTCAGTCGTCTTAGATCACTATGTGTTGCATGCTGACAATAAGAAACATTTAACTCATCAAAACCATTTACATACCCAATTAGAGCTGTACTTATACCACCTTTTCCTGATTTTACTTGTGTACTAAATATGTGAATCATTTTCATTTTCTCATTTTAATGACTTTTGCAGGATTACCACCCACAATTGAATAAGCAGCCACACTTTTAGTCACTACACTACCTGCAGCAATAATCGCCCCTTCACCAATTGTAACACCAGGTAAGATAATTGCCCGCTGTCCAATCCATACATCCCGCTCTATTAGTACAGGTTTTGGCTCTTGGTTTCCTTGTAAACATATCGGTATCTTTATATCGGAAAAATCATGATTAACTGAAAAAATAATGACTTCTGGGGCCATCATTACATAATCACCAATAATTGTATCATTAGCAATTTTACAACGCTCGCCGATTGATGAATATGAGCCAATCTGTATATTATTCCCATTACCAAAGTAGGCACCAGAATTGATATTAACATTCAATCCAGATTTTTTAAAAATGAATGAACAAAAAAACCTTCTAATTTTCAAAAAAATCAAACCAACTACTAACGTTTCATTTCTGGGTAAATGTTTAGCAAAAGAGTAATAAAGAATCAAAAATATTTTTTTCATTTAAAATCCAACTTTTTCATAAGATACTTTATTAATTAACAGGTAATCGCCTAATATAACTTCAAGCTATCAATATCTTAATTAGAAGTTATCTCTATTGGATAGATATATATAAAGACCAAAAACTGGAGAAATCATACCAGAAGTAATTACGTGACCAGCAATCGCTGATAAGAAAATCATTAAACTATATGATAGCGTTAAATAGACCTTATCTAATTGCTTTAAACTAGAAAGCCATATTTTCAAATAAACAGATAATATAAAACAAGAAATGAATATTAAAAAAACAGCTCCATACCAAAAGTAGATATCAACAAAATCCATTTCTACTCCAGAGTAACCACTTTGGCTTATCACTGTTTTACTATAGCCTAGGAGAAATGAAAAAACGGATGAATAATCCTGAACATATTGCAATATAATATCCAGATATTGATCTCTTCCAGAAAAAATAAAACTAACCAGTTCTACTGAAGAAAACCTGTCTAGTAATCTACTTAGAAGCTGTGTTTCTACATTACTAAAAGGAAATATAAAAAAAGCTCCAATGCACAATGCAAAAACAAATACTTTAGCTAAATAATTCGTGTATAGAAAAAAATAAAAAGCCAGTAAAAAAACACATCCAAAAAGAGCAGATTTGGTTGCAATAAAATATCCTAAAGTTACTGAAACCAATCCAATAACCAAAACCAACTTAATGTTTTTCCTATAAATATAAATCAAACACGAGGAAATTAAACATAGTAAAAAAGATAATTCATTTCCAGCATAAACAAATCCCTTCACTCCGTATTCAAGTGATTCGTAAGTATGCCCACCATAACCTAGTACGCCAACAGAAACATTAAATGAAATTGATAAAAAATATACCCAAAGAAGTAGCTTAATATTTATAGTATATTCATCATTCTTAGCTATAGTCTCAAAATATAAAATTGAATAAACAAAAAAAAGAATTTTTGTTAATGATGATAGCTCAGAAACGATTTTTGCATCGTAATAAGAAATTTGGTATAAAATTATTATTAAAGATAAACATAATACCAAATGAGCAAATATTCTATATTTTGATAAAACAAAAACCCTTAAAATCAACAACAATAGAACTAAGGATTTGAACAAAACGCCCACAATTGATTCCATTGAATCGCTATGTTGATTCAAAAAGCCAACGAAAGTATCAATAATAGGAAAGATTGTGATAAGAAGTAGCGCAATGCTGTCCACTTTAAATTTTAGTATATTATATTCAAAACCATTCCTGGCACTAAGTTTAAAACTCATACCAATTTATCCCTTATTATATACGAGTAATAAAACCACCTAGCTAGATACAACACAATAATACCACACCACAGAAGCAGAACTTTATTAAATATCATTATATCCATTAAATAAATAATGTACGACATCAATGATATGGCAGCCAATACCATTATATTGGCTAGAAGAACTTTTTTATCCATGTCCATAAATAATAGTATATATGAATCAAGTAGGTATAGCTGACCTATTGTAACTGTAGCGCAAATTAAACCAACCAATATAATCGATTGGCTGTTTAGTGCAACACCGGAAACATATAAATATATGATACAAGCAATAATCACTGGCACGTAAAGCAGAACACATAAAACTCGAATTTTTTTATTTATTTCTTCCCTCAAGCAATTATCAAACTTCCCTAATTTCACTTCCTTTGACACTTTAGGTATATAGCTATTTAAGACAGCCCTGGGAAAAACGATTGCTACACCTGAAAGCGTTACAGTAAGCGCAATCAACTGAACAAAGCTTTCAGCATCAAAAAGAAGAACAGCTGAAGGTATAAAATAAAAAACACCACTAGAAATCATATTAGAACATCCAACTCTTATTGATTCAAAATGGTTTGGGCTCTCATTTGCGGAAACACCACTCAAGTTATCAGTATTATTATCATTTAATTTCCTACAAATAAATGATACAAATATAGAAGCTATATGAGATAAAGAAATTATTATATATGGGTTTAGATTATTAGAAAAACCGAACAATAAAGTAGTCAACAATACTAATAACAAGTCTATGAGTGCAAGATTAAAGAACCTTTTATCCTTTAACCAATAATGACGTTCAAGTTGGTAAATACCCAAAAATACAATCAGGTATAATTTCTCCAAATTAAACACATCATTATATAATGAATACCCTCCCCAAATAGAAAAACTTAAAACGAGAATTCCAGTTATTGATTTATAATAGTATTTAAAACCATCTTGAAAACTGACTCCACTTAAGTCTTTCAATGTAATTAAACAATACCCTAGGCTTGTGACCATTAATAATGATGTAGTTAATGTATAGTAAACTGATAGTCCGGTTGCTTCAGAATTCCCTAAGAAAAAACTAACCATCCAAAGCAAATAAATCCGATACGCTCCAGGCATAACAGAAACAATTAATGAACCTAACATTTGAAAACCTTCAAAATAAATGCGCCACCTTTAAGTTTAAAGGTGACGCATTTTTTCATCCCCAGATACCTTTAGTATCAACGATATGGGTTTGAGGTTTGATATTCCTAAATTCTTTATGATCAACAAGCAATACACTAATATCAGCTTCACTTAGAGCGTCGCCTATATCCTTCAGTACAACATCTCCCATATTTATAGGAAGTTGATTCACATTTGGCTCAACAGCAATAACAATTCCAGAATGCATACTCGCTATCATTTTTGTAATATCTAACGCTGGACTTTCACGTAAATCATCAATGTCAGGTTTAAAAGCTAGTCCGTAACAAGCTATTGTCACATCTTTAACTGTTTTATGAGTATTCTGTTGCAGAAAGTCTGAAATTGCCATTTTCACTTTTTCTACAACCCACTCAGGCTTTCCATCATTCACTAACCTAGCTGTATGAATTATTTTAGCATCATCAGGAGTCTTTGAAACAATAAACCAAGGATCTACAGCAATACAATGACCGCCGACTCCAGGTCCTGGCTGAAGAATATTTACTCTTGGGTGTCGATTTGCAAGTTTAATTAATTCCCATACATCTATATCTAGTTTGTCGCAGATAATAGAGAGTTCATTTGCAAAAGCGATCTGAACATCACGTGAACTATTTTCGGTTAACTTCGCCATTTCAGCCGTTCGTGCATTCGTAATAACACACTCACCTTCGACAAAAATACGATAGAGTTCAACTGCTCGATCCGAACATTGCTTACTCATTCCACCAATGACACGGTCATTCTCAACTAATTCACGAACAACATGTCCAGGTAAAACACGTTCAGGACAATGAGCAATACTTACATCAGCTGTTTCACCTGCAGATTGAGGAAAACTCAAATCTGGACGGGAAGAGGCTAGCCACTCAGCCATCTGTTCAGTAGCCCCTACAGGTGAAGTTGACTCTAAAATGACTAGATCACCCTTCTTTAAAACAGGTGCAATAGCTTTACTGGCGGATTCAATATAAGACAGGTCAGGCTCTGGTATACCACCATTCGTATTTTTCTTAAATGGTGTCGGTACTGCAATCAAAAATGCATCAGCAGGTTCTGGAGAAATAGTTGCTTTTAAATAACCTTCGGTTACTGCAGCGTGGACGATCATATCCAACTCAGGCTCTACAATATGGATTTTCCCCTGATTTATGGTATCTACCGCATGCTGGTTTACATCCACACCAATGACTTTTTTCTTTCTAGAAGCAAACATAGCTGCTGTAGGTAAACCAATATACCCCAGGCCGATTACTGAGATTGTTTCAAATGACATTCAATATTACCTTTATACCAAACTACTTAAAATTCGTTCACAAGCCTTTCCATCACCATATGGATTATGCGCAAAGCTCATTTTTTGATATCGCTCTTTATTTGTTAACAATTCATTCAAGCTATTAACAATGATATCCACATCCGTACCAACCAACTTTACAGTGCCAGCAGCTACAGCTTCTGGACGTTCAGTTGTATCTCTCATGACAAGAACCGGCTTACCCAAAGAAGGCGCTTCTTCTTGTATTCCACCAGAATCCGTCAGAATAATGTGCGCTCGACTCATCAAATAGATAAATGGTAAATATTGCTGTGGTTCAATCAAGAATACATTCTCGACATCAGCAAGAATACGATTAACAGGTTCACGTACATTTGGGTTCAAATGAACAGGATATAAAATTTGAACATTTGGATGTTGCTTGGCTGTTTCTGCCAAAGACTGGCAAATTCTCTCAAAACCACCACCAAAGCTTTCACGGCGATGACCTGTCACTAATATGAGCTTTTTATCTTCATCTAAGAAAGGAAAATTAGATGCTAACGTTGCTTTTAGATCTTCATTAGTATCAATTTTTTCTTTGACCATCAACAGGGCATCAATCACAGTGTTTCCAGTGACATAAATATTAGATGGGCAGAAGTTCTCTTTCAGCAGATTATCTTTAGATGTTTCTGTCGGTGCAAAATGGTACTTTGTCAATGTACCAGTTAATCGACGATTTGCTTCTTCAGGCCAAGGTGAATAAATATTGCCTGTTCTCAGGCCTGCTTCAACATGCCCAACTGGGATTTGTTCATAATATGCGGCTAAGCTTGCTGCAAATGTCGTAGCTGTATCCCCATGCACTAGCACAACATCGGGTTGAAACTCCTGTAATACGGGTTTCAGTTCAGTCAATATTCGTGCAGTGACATCATTTAACGTCTGTCCGGCTTTCATCAGATTTAAATCATAATCGGGATGAATTTCAAATAATTCAAGGACCTGATCTAACATTTCCCGATGCTGCGCCGTAACACAAACTTTGGCATCAAATCGCTCATCTTCGGCTAACGCATGAACCAAGGGTGCCATTTTAATGGCTTCTGGACGTGTTCCGAAGACCGTTAATACTTTTTTCTTAGACATAATAAATTCAATATCCAATTACTTTGATTCATAACTATAGTTATAGTAACCACCGCTATAATGCGAACTCGCTGTTCTCAGCACTGCATTCAGAATAAAACCTTTCACCTCAATGCCATTTTGTTCAAAGCGCTGCTTGGTCACTTCAATCTCTTTCACAGCATTCTGGCCAAAGCGGCCAACCAGTAAGGTCGTGCCTGCATGTGCACCCACAATGGCCGGATCGGTCACCGCTAAAATCGGCGGGGTATCAACCACGACCATATCGTAGTTTTCAGACGCCCACTCCAGCAGTTTCTTGAAGCGCGGGTGCATCAGAAGTTCCGACGGATTCGGTGGCACTTCGCCCCGGCCAATAAAGGCCAACCCTTCCACGCCAGGTTGCTTGATAATGTCTTCAATGCTTGCCGTATCTGCCAGATAGTTCGACAGGCCGGGTGTATGGGTCACTGCCATGTTTTTTTCTAACCGGCCTTTACGCATATCGGCATCGATCAGCAACACACGCTGCCCTGCTTTTGCAATCACGGCAGCCATATTGGACGAGACAAAGGACTTGCCGATACCCGGGCTGGGACCCGAAATCATCAGCACGTTATTCTTCGCTTCCATCATGGCAAAGTGCAGGCTGGTTCGCAGGCTGCGCAAGGCTTCAATCGACAAGTCCGCCGGGTTCGCCACGGCCAGTAAACTTTCTTCGACAGTCAATTGGCGCTTGGTTTTTTGTTTTTTCTCCATATCCGCCTGCCAGTCCGACATCGGGATACTGGCATACACAGGTAAACCAATGGCTTCAATCTCATCCGGGTTTTCAACCCCACGATGGAAGGCTGCACGAACCAGCACCAAGGCTACTGCCAACATGCCACCCAATAAGGTCGCCAGCACCACAATCAGTGGTTTCTTGGGTTTGATGGCGGTGGTATATGACTGCGCCACATCCAGAATCCGGACATTCCCGACCGTGCTGGCTTTGAGAATATTCAATTCCTGCACTTTATTGAGCAGTTGCACATAAATCTGCTGATTGACTTCCACATCCCGGGTTAATCGCAACACTTCACGTTGGGTCTTCGGCAACTTCTGAACCTGCTGATTAAATCGCTCCCGCTCTTTCAGCAGGGTTTGCCGCTTATCCAGCAGGGCAATATACGCCGGGTGCTCTTTGGTAAACCGCTGTGAAATTTCGCTCTCTTTGAAGGTCAGTTCGTTCAGTTGGGATTCCAACTTCACCATCACATCCAGCGTTGATTTGGCTTCCAGCCCTAAATCGATCGAGTCGTTGGCCTGACGGAACTGGTTCAGTTCATCTTCGGCCTGATTGAGCTGCAATTTAACATCGGGCAGATGGCCACGCAGAAACGCCAGACTTTTTTCCGCTTCTGCGGAGTTACGCGCTACGTTTTGCAAAAAGTAATTTTGGCTGATGTCATTCAGAATCGCCGTATTTTGCGCTTTATCGGGTCCGGTAAAGGATAACTGAAGAATGCCGGTTTGCTTGCCGCGCTCTGCAACACTCAGGTTTTTCTGAAGCCATTGAATGCTGTCTAGGCGGGAGCGCTTATAAACCTGAAATGCGGTGCCAGAGGTTTCGGCATTTATTTCCGTGACAAAAACTTTGTAATCACCAGCTACTGCTAATTCGCCCACTTTGCCAGACAGGACTTTTTCGTCGTTATGATCGAACAGGATGAAGGTATGGTTGCTCAGATCATCCACAACCAGCGTAAAACTCGGTTTTTCAATATCCTGCGGAATCTCAAAACGGCTGATTGCGATGCTGTCCTGATTGTTGCTAAGGCGATTAATGCCGGGGCCTATCCATGGCAGGGCTTCAGGGCTCGCCAGCGTAGTCAGGTTCAGTTTATCGACCGTTTTCCCCAGAATCATCCGGGAACGTAAAATTTCAATTTCGGTATTGGACGAAGATTCGCTGGAGAAGATGTCTCCCATATCGCCTAATGCAGACAGGCCGTTATTTTTTTCTTCCACCTGCAGCAACGCATCGGCTTTATAAATCGGTGTTGCCAGCAGCGCATAAGCGACGCCTACAACAGCAAAGGCAAAGGTGATGGCGATAATGGTCCAGCGGCTGTCCAGCAAAATACCGAACAGCTTCCCCAGATCGATCTCATCGGAGTCGGATTGTTTGACCGACACTTGTTGCGAAACAGTCATCGTATACTTCTACTCTGGCTACTTTTCTAAATCATGATTCCTGTCTGAGCGCTGTTCTTTACTGGCTTCCTTCGAAGAAGCAGCGCTCAGGTCGAGAGTTTACAGCGGCTGAATTTACAGCTTTTGTGCCCAGGCACGGGCCGCTTTATCTATCAACTGATAAGCGTGTTCATAGGCATCCCGGCTCATGCGATAGGGATCCGGAATATCCTGCTGGCCAATCCATTGTCCGAACAGCATGGTTTTGCCCCGGGCTTCCGGTGCAATCGACGCCACAACATCAAGATGGCCTTTTTCCATCACCAGAATCAGATCAAACTCGCGGCACAGCTCAGCAGTCAGTTGTTGTGCCTGATGACCATCCAGACAAATCCCGTTTTCAGCAGCAATGTCTGTCGCCATGCGATCGGCAGATTTACCACTCAGGCCACTTTTCTCTGTACTGAGCCCGGCCGAGCGAATGTTTTTTCCGGGGAGCAATTGTTTTAACAACGCCTCCCCGGAGGGAGAGCGACAAATATTGCCGACGCACACCACCAGTATATGATTAAACATGTATTACCAATCCCTTACTCGAATCGCGCCTTCAGTGAGCTGGTTAAACCCGGTGATGGTCGGCAGGAGCTGACGAATCACGCGGTTCCAGCGTGCAATGGGTGCTGCGGTGACATACACCACATCATAAGGCTCCAGTTCAAATTCGGTGCCCAATACCAATGCCGCTGCATCCTGAATATTCAGCTGGTAGATATCTGCCATCACCTGATTGCTCTGATCGGCGCTGGTTTGTACAGCGCCAGATTGGGCTTTGTGCACATTGCGGATCACAAACACGCCCGTGGCATCCGCTTCCAGTTCGTTGATGCCACCCACACTGCTCAAGGCCTCCGTCAGTGTCATGCCAGCGCGGTCAATCTTCAGCAGTTGCGGCGCATTGACTTCGCCCATCACAAAGACTTTTTGTGCGTCATTCCGTGGCACATGGATGATATCGCCCGGGCGCAACAAACGGTTCTGAGTCAAATCGCCACGCTGCATCAGCGCATACAGCGATATCGGTTGTTCACCGCCCTGCCGCGTTAATGTGACATTTCGCCAGTCGGCCTCTTTTGCCAGACCACCAGCTCTGTTTATAGCATCCAGCAGGGTTAATGGCACATTGGTGATCGGTTGTTGTCCGGGCTTGTTCACTTCGCCGGTTACGTACGCCTTCTGAGAACGAAACGCAGCCACATTCACATCCACCTGCGGGCTTTCAATGAAAGCGGCCAGACGGCGGGAAATCTCATCGCGCACCTGAGTCACGGTTTTACCGCCCACCAGAACCGTGCCGATATAGGGGTAAAAAATTGTCCCGTCTGCATGTACCCAGTTGCCTGATTCACTCGAACTCCGGTAAGAACCGGCAGGTATCGTCAGTTCGGGGTGATCCCAAATGGTAATATTCAGGATATCACCTGGTCCGATGTAGTATTCGTAGCCACTGAGTTCTGTATCCAGTGCGGGGTTGGTTCTTGCCGAGGCTTCCGGACGTTTGGACTGACGAATCACGGAAGGCGTTAACGGATATACATTGACCTGTTCAGACACACTGAACGCATCATTGTCTTCTTGTTGTTTATTGTCTGGTAACGACAGGTGGGAACCGGGGACGACTGTACAACCTGCTAATAACAGAGAAGCGACAGCAGAAAAAATGAGCTTCTTAGAGAAATCCATATCCAATCAACGTAATAAGTAATAAAAAGTGGAATTTAGATCTAAAAATCAAATCTGGTTTATCTATTTCAATTGCCAAACCTGATGTAACTCGCACACTATGAACACTGTTGTATCCGAAAAGTAATGCAGGTTGCTAATTTAGACAAAGTTAAAATAGCTTCATCCCATGACAGCAAATCATGATGATTCAGGCTGAATGGTTAGCGGCCATTCATGGCAGCGATTGAGCATGCTACCGCCCTTAGGTTACAGCTCCCAATTGCTCATCACGACATCCATGTTGTTCTGTGCAGGTTACCGTTTCACCCGATTGAAGCGTTACCCTCAATCATGTTTTATTGGAAAACTGTGATTAGCCCTACAGTTAAGTTCAATTTCACCAAAAATTTGCAAAAAAGCATCCCCCTGACATATCGCTGTTCAGCATATCAAATCTTCAGGTCAGACTGTCATTTTGGCTGCCGCATTCTACACAATCACGCTTCAGTGAGAAACCATTAAATGCAACTGGTATCAACTTAGAGTAATTGTTCTTTGTTAGCTCACTGTCAGAACAAAGATTCATGTGAACAAACGCTTGAATTATATTCGCTTGGTGTTTCATCTCATCATACTCTGGACTCAACTCACTCTCGTAAAAAAGAATATTCTAAACGAGCATTTTGTTTGAATCTGGCTGAAATGCGCAATCTTCACATTCAATTCATTGCTATCCTTGATATATCCAAATATCATTAAATAGCGCTTTGACTTAATGATAAACCGCATTATTAATGCTTAATCACTTCACACAATAAGGGAATTAGGATGAAAAAAGTGTTCATTTCTCTGGCTGCCCTGATGATGGCTAGTTCAGCAATGGCTGCCACGGGTACCAACACTGGTTCTGTTGCTGCATCTACTTCGAGCACAACAGCGACCACAGCCTCTACGGCTGCTGCTGGCACTGCGGCTGGCACTGCAGGCGCAACAGCCGCTGCTGTTGGTGGCATTACTGCAACCACCGTGGCTGTGGGTGCGGCCGTTGCCGTAACAGCTGTCGCGATTGTGGATGCAACCGACAACGATACTTCGACCTCAACATCTGCCACTAACGGTTAATGTCTGCGATTTACAGACAGTAACCGATCTCCATAACCGCACGACACCGTGCGGTTATTTTTATGTTTTCGCTCTCATTTGATATGGACATTCGATGCAACCCGCTCGCTTCTTTTCTTCATGTCGACCGATTTTAGCCTTGCTGCTCTCCGTTCTGGTTTTATCCGGATGCAGCCAGAAATTTCAAAATGTCTCTGAGACTTTTCGACTGGCCGTGTCCGGCGAAGACGATTCCGTGAAGCCTCAATCCTGGGTCGACACCTTACCCTATGCCAGTATTTACGCGCGGATCGACGAAGGCCCGCGGGCATTTATGGTGCTGGCATTAGCCGAGACAGCCCCCCGCATTCATGCTGAGAAGGCCCCTGAAGCGCTGCAACTCAAGTGGCTGGCTGCAGATCGCGGGATGTTGGTCACCAAACAGGGGCGGCTGGTCAAAACCCTGAACCTGCCGCAAGGCAATCTGGTTCATGTCGAATCGCGTGAACCCGACCCGGTCGCGCTCGGCCTCCATTTATCCACCACGCCGAATCACTGGCGTCGCCAGATTGACTGGCAACCCGGCTACCATTTTGGCTATCCGGTTATTTCCCGTTTTGAAGACAAAGGCTTGCAAAGCATCACCATCAATGGCGTGACACGTTCTGCCCGATATTTCATAGAACACGTTGAAGTCCCTGCGCTGAATCAAACCTTCGATAACGCGTTCTGGATACATCCGGAAAGCGGGGTGGTCCTGATGAGCAAACAGAAAATTGCGCCTGGCTTACCCGAGATAGAAATACAATTACTCAAGCCGTATGGAAATGAATAACATGACAAAACAAATCTATTCTTTTCCCTTTTCTTTATTGCCCTGCCGAAAGTCAGGTTTGTTAACCCTCGGCCCGATCCTCCTGCTGCTGGCTTCAGCCGTGTCGGCGAACTCAGACGTCCGAATTAAGAAAAATACGCAAGCGGCGACTCAGGTCACGGTTCGTCTCAACGATGCCCCACAGGGCCTTGCACTTCGCTATCCGGCGACCGTACGGCTGGAGCAGGTGTTTCAGGATACGCTGGCAAATCTGAATCAATTGCCGTCTTCAGCAATAAACGCATCTCTTTACTGGTCTGGCGCCCGCCTCTGGCAAACCAGCCACAGCGCCAAGCTTGAGATACAGCAGTTACAGTTGCAGGTTTCAGAGCAACTCCAGTCTTTGTCCCGGCACTGGCAAACTAAATATCCAGCCACCAGCCGACAACTTCTCGTCATGGCCAAAGCCTTCGCTCAGCCAATTCCTGGCCAACGCCTCGTCATGCCGCTGGATTGGGATCACATCCGAATCACGCCTTCGGATAACCCCGGACTGAACGGATCCTTCGAAATACAACTGCTGACCCGGCCAGACAGTGTCAAAATCACGGGCGCTATTCCTTTGAACACGCAAACAGACAGCGCTCAGACGGGAGAAGTCCGCCTGCCGTGGCAAGTGCGTCAAAATGCCACCGGATACCTTGAACACACCGGTCAACTGGCTGTGGCAGAGCCCGATTATGTCTGGGTGATTCAGCCCGACGGCACGGCAGAAAAGCACCCGATTGCTTACTGGAACCGGACCCATCGGGATATTGCACCGGGGGCGACCCTGTTTCTGCCTTTTTCCGGCTTACCGGATGAGCTGGCCTCTTTGAACCTTCATCTTCTCGATTTGCTTAAACAAAGGCCTTTCTGATGTTGCTGCCTGTTTCCTCTTCTCGCGCCATCCGCCGTCGCTTCGGTTTCTTGTCCGGGCTGTCGCTCAGTCTGGTCGTCCCCGCAGCACTGGCAGACGAATTCAGTGCGCCAGTTTTTCACGTGTCTCAAAGTGACTTTGGCGGTGTCGGCCTGATGCAGATGCCTTCAGGCCGGGTCGCGCCTGAGGGTGAATTTACGTTCGGGACGACCTATAACAAGGATTACCTGCATTACAACGTATCGCTGCAACTGTTCCCCTGGCTGGAAACAACGATTCGCTACACCCTGGTGCAGGATGTGCTTTACAGCAACGACCCCAACTTCAGTGGCGATACCAAATACACCGATAAAGGCATTGATTTTAAAATTCGTCTGCTGGAAGAAAGTTACTGGCTGCCGGAGACGTCTATCGGTATCCGGGATTTTGGCGGTACCGGCCTGTTTGATGGTGAATATCTGGCGGCCAGTAAACACTGGGGGCCCCTGGATTTCACCCTCGGCCTCGGCTGGGGCTATATGGGCAACCGCGCCAACCTGAAAGGTGATAAAAACCTCAGCAACGACTGCGGCCGGAACACGGAATACAAAGGGAAAGGCGGCAGTGTTGATTTCGAGCGCTGGTTCACCGGCTGCATGTCGGTGTTCGGCGGTGTGGAGTATCAGACCCCCTGGCAACCGCTGCGCTTCAAACTGGAATATGACGGCAACGACTACACCAGTGATTTTCCGGTCACGCGTGCAGGAACAGATATGTCGCAGGACAGCCCGTTCAATATTGGGACCCTTTACAGTCTCGGGAACTGGGGCGATCTGCGCCTGAGTTATGAGCGCGGCAATACCTGGACCGTTGGCCTGAATTTGAAGACCAACTTTAATCAGCAAACGACGGCCTGGCGGGATACGCCCAAACCCGCCTATGCGCCAAATCCGCAGAAGCAGGATCTCAGTGCCGAAGACTGGCAAAAGGTTGCGGATGAGCTCCATCAGAATGCGGGGCTGAAGAATCCGACCATTTATGCGGACGACACCACAGTCACTGTGCTCGCCTCGCAGGATAAATACCGGGATCGGATGCAGGGCTATGATCGCGCTGCCACCATCCTGAGCAATCAGCTTCCGACCGATCCGACAACAGGCCAGCCCGCTTTTGACACCTATCGGTTGATTGAGAGCAGTCAGGATTTGCCGATTACCGAAACCCAGATCAATGTCGCAGACTATGATGCGGTCGCACGACACCTTTATGTCAACGCAACCCTTGACGATGCCTTAACCACGCAGGTCCCGCGTGCGCCGCAGGGACAATTGATTGCCAGAGATAACGATCCCTGGGATCTCAGCCTGTCCCCCAACCTGCAGCAATCCTTCGGTGGCTCAGAAGGATTTTATCTCTATAACCTCGGTATCAATGCCGGGGCCAGCTACGCATTCAATGATCAGTGGGAACTGGGTGGCAGCCTGTACCTGAACCTGCTGGACAATTACGATAAGTTCAAATATGACGTCCCGCCGGATGGCACCGATTTAAAACGGGTCCGAACCTTAGTCCGGCAGTATATTGATGGCAATCCGCTTCGGGTCAATAACCTGCAGCTGACCTGGATGGATCAATTGGCCGATGACTGGTATGCACAAGCCTATGGCGGTTATCTGGAAATGATGTTCGCAGGCGCAGGCAGTGAGTTCCTGTACCGGCCAATGCGCTCAAACTGGGCTATTGGGATGGATATGAACTATGTGATTCAGCGGGATCCGGATACTCAGTTAGGCCTGTTCCGCGACGAAGTCCACTTCGACCCTATCACGGGACGAGACTATCGGGTTCAGACGGGTGCATTAACGGGCCACGCAACGCTTTATTATCAGCCGCAGTGGACCTTCCTGCCGGACACCCTGATGAAAATCAGTGCGGGCCGCTACCTGACGGAAGATGTCGGGATGACCTTTGACTTCTCGAAACAGTTCGATAGTGGCGTGATTGCGGGCGCATTCGTGACGCTCACCGACCTGTCTGCCGAAGAGTTTGGCGAAGGGAGCTACAACAAAGGATTTTATATCTCTATCCCTTACGACATCATGACGATCAAACCCAGCCGCAACCGCGCCACAATTTCCTGGCTGCCCCTGACCCGAGACGGCGGTCAGATGCTGAACCGGAAGTATCAGTTGTACCAAATCACCGATGCACGGGAACCCTGGTACAGCCGAAAAATGACATCATCGACTCATTAAGCGACTCGTATGCCACCGCCATCAGGCGGTGGTTTTACCTTTGAGATTATACCAATCGCAGTAAATCACTGGTCATCCTAGCTTGCTAAAATGTTCGATAACTGCGTTAGTTTTTTTGATTGTAGAGTAACTACTTATCTAAAAAATCCGCCTTGTTCCCAAACATTTTTCCTGCGCTATTTCTGATCATTGACTTACTTTGATTGGTATTAATTAAAGTTTCTTGAGATTAATTAAGAATAATTGAGTTGCCCTGTGCCTGACCAATGCCCATGATCGTGCCTTCGCTCCCTGTGAAGGTGATCTGCTCCGCAGAGGGGAACGGAATCGAGCAAAATGATCGCGGAAAATTAATCTTACGGATTCCCGGCCGCCTTCACAGACTGGATGGATGGATCTTTTGGTTAACTCGAGGTAGTCAGATGTTCAAAAAATACGCAGTTTTTTCAATGAAATTTCCATTGCTGCATAAGCTGAACCTGTGTTTGGCGATTGCATTTTTTGCCACCTGCTGTTATCAGCTGATCGTTCAGGAAAACCTGCTCTTCAGTCTGGGCATCCTCGCGGTCTCTGTGTTGCTGACACTGTTTGCCGGTTCGTCGAACTATCGTCGCAAATACATCAGCTTCCCCTACAGGCTGGACTGATCCGATTGCGTTTCACTGATTGTATTTTCATCCGCAAAATATCGATTCTTTTTTGCCTGTGATCACGTTGAAAGTAAACTTGCTCCACAAAATTCAGTCACAGGCACTTGTCCGCTTGCTTCTCCCCTGAGCCCCCCCCTATAATTCCGCAGTGAGTAATCATTTACCTGATGCCAATACACTGCTTAAGCCGACTTATAAAATTACAAAGCAGAAACCGTTCAACATTTATCTTTTACCGCATCGCAAATTGCAGTTATTAATGGAAGTATCATAGTGACAGATACACACACAAAAGCCGTGCCATCCGGCCCCCAACTTGTCCACCCTTCTCAATCGCCTATGCCCAATCACGACCACGCTGATGAAATCGATCTGGTAGAACTCGTCAGAACACTCTGGCGGGAAAAACTGCTGATCACGTTGTTCACTGTCATCTTCGCACTAGCCGGGGTTGGCTATGCCCTGACCGCTCAGGAGTGGTGGACCGCCAAGGCTAAAGTGATTCAACCGCAAATTACCGACTTTGCGCAGCTCCAGCGTGAAATCAGTGCGTTTCAGCCCGCTTTTGATATCTATCAGGCCGACGGGACTGTGCTGGTCAGCACACAGCTGACGGACGTCGCCGATGCCGAGCTCCTGTTTAAAAACTTTGTGAACGGCTTTAACTCGCTGGAGAATAAGAAAGCCTTCCTGATGAACAGCACAAATTTCCAGCAATATCTGACTGAAAACCAGATCAGCGAGGCCGATGAAGAAAACATGGATCGCACGCTGGAGAACTGGTTCGACAAAATCAGTGCACAACCCGCAAGCAAGCAAGAGTCCGATATCTATGTGATCAACCTGCAGGCCACCACCAGCAACAGCAGTTTTCAAATGCTGAAGCAATACATTGATTATGTGTCTGCCAAGGTTTACCACGATACCCTGGCCAACGTGCAGGCCTTGGTACTGGCGAAAGAAAATGAGCTGCAACAGCAATTACGGGTGCTGCGCAATCAGGCCAGCAGCTATTTAGCCGTTGAGAAAGAGCGGACACAGTACGCGCTGGATATTGCCAGTGCAGCAGATGTGAACCAACCGGTTCAGAACCTGGGCGATGGTGAAATCTTTGCGATTAATCTGGGTTCAAAAGCCCTGGCCGCCAAAGTCAGTGCGCTGGAATCTGTAAAGAACCTGAGTGTGGTTGAACCCAGAATTCAGCAGGTCGAAGCGCGTTTGTCCCTGCTTCGTGGAACCGCACTGGACAAAGACATCCGTTTTCAAACTTATCGTTTTCTGGAAAACGTTGAAAAGCCAATTACCAAGGACAAACCGAAACGCGCACTGATTGTGGTGATTGCAACCTTACTGGGTGGCATGCTGGGTGTGGCTTTTGTGCTGATCCGCACGGCATTCAGAAACCACGATTAAGTCCATCACCTGACCCATACAACAAAGCCAGCCCAGATTGCTCCCGGGCTGGCTTTTGTGTTTCTGGTATCAGCGTTGTCTTTTCATGCCACGCCATGAGAAACAACAACCTGAACGGCGTGTTATACCCATCAAAATAAGTCAATGATCAGAAATAGCGCAGGAAAAATGTTTGAGAACAAGGCGGATTTTTTAGATAAATCCTGATTCTACAATCAAAAAATCTAACGCAGTGATCGAACATTTGAACAAGCGAGGATGACCCGTGATGGACTGCGATTGGTATTATCTCGTGCTGAAACGGCGCCTTTATGAAACCGCGGCGTTTTGCTGAAGCTGCTGCCATAACGATTTCACCAGCAACTGATCGGCCGGGTTCAGTTCAGACTGCGCTTCTTTCAGGCTGTCATTGACGGCCTGATTCATGACATCAACAGAAGTCACGCCATCACGCTCGCAATCTGCGGCGGACAGTGAGATATGACCCCGCAGGTAACCTCCGGCAAAGAGTTCATCATCAGAGGCTGTTTCAACCATCTGATCAATTAAGGTAAGCAGCTTTTCTTCGTATTGATGGATCATCTCGTCACTCTTGTTTTCTGTGCTGTCGGCCAGCCCGGCAGGCGGGCGAATGGCCAAAAGTTACTTCATTCTGACTGCCACGCATCTGTTCACGTGGCGATTCACAATGACAGACATGGCTCGGCAAAGTGTTCTGATTTCAGTGCGGGCATGCCGTAATGTGCCCGTAATGCTTCCGAGAGCATTGCAGCGCGCTCAGGCATGCCCTGATTCAGATAGGACAACACTTGCGCACGCACTTTGCGGGTAAAGCCTACCCGATCCGGCTCATGATCACCACTCAAGTTGTCGCAACTGACCTGAAACCGAAAACCACAGCTGGCCGACAGCAGCCATTCGACTGCCTGAGGCTTCACTTCAACCTGCTCGAATGCGGCCTGCTGTTGTTCATCCCGGCCATCCGGTAAATACCAGTAACCATAATCTTCCAGTAAACGACGTTCGGCACCGGCAATACACCAGTGCGCAATTTCATGCAGCGCAGAGGCAAAGTAGCCCCGGGCAAAAATCACCCGGTGATACGGATGTGCTGCGTCTGCTGGCCGGTAAATAGGCTCGTCGCCTCCCAGAACCAATTCGGTCTGGTAGGTGGACAGAAAAGTACGGTTAAACAGTTGAATCAGATCGTGATAATCGTGGGACATGAGCAGCGCATTCGTTTCAGTGGAACAACCCGAAAAGTACAGATCATCATCGACCCGTACTGCTTTCAAAAGCGCGGCGATTATAGCGATTTTGCGTCTTGAGTGCGAATCATGGATTGGTTTGTCGTGCAACTCTGCCGCCCATGGTAAGATTCGCGCTCCATTAGGCCATGAACCTTAGCCCGGATAACAACGCGCTGTAAAAATTGCATCCCATGAGACAGTATTCCGAACACCAAGCCCACCCAATTGACATTGAAGCTTTGATTGAACGTGAGCCCATCGCCCCCATGACGTCTTTGATGACAAGACGGATTCAAGGAAAAGTTGTCATGGTGACCGGCGCAGGCGGTTCAATTGGCTCAGAGCTCTGCAAACAAATCGTAAAACACAACCCTGAAAAACTCATTCTGCTTGAGCTGAGTGAATTTCACCTCTATAGCATTCACCAAGAAATACAGTCAATTCTCCAGAACAATGATCTGAAAATTCCTGTGATTGCAGCCTTGGGCAATGTACAGAACCAAAAACGAGTTCAGGCACTCATCGCCCAACATGATGTGCACACACTTTACCATGCAGCCGCTTATAAGCACGTTCCCCTGCTTGAAGGTGAGCATAACGTCATCGAAGCTATCTCGAATAACGTCTTTGGGACGCTCGCTGCAGTGAAAGCTGCGATCGCAGAGCGTGTTGAACATTTCTCACTGATCTCAACAGACAAAGCGGTTCAACCTCAGAATGTCATGGGGGCCAGTAAACGCCTCGCAGAAAAGATTGTCCTGAGCTTGTGTCAGCCACATACAACGGAGTGTTCTGTCATCCGATTTGGAAACGTTCTGGATTCTTCGGGGTCTGTGGTTCCATTATTTAAACATCAAATTCTGCACGGTCTCCCCGTCACGGTCACAGATCCCGAAGCCACGCGATATTTCATGTCGATACCGGAAGCTGCTCAACTCGTTCTGCAAGCCAGTGGCATGGGAATCAATGGAAAAGTTTTTGTTTTAGATATGGGTCAGCCCGTCAAAATAAAGGATCTTGCACAGCGGTTAGGAAAGCTACTCCAGGGGGAAAATACCAATATTGATATTCAATATATCGGTCTTCGCCCGGGTGAGAAGTTACATGAATCAAGCTTAATTTCACCTTGGATGACCCGAACCGTTCATCCCAAGATTTTGGTTTCCCAGGACAATGACCAAAGCTCTTCTGATATTCATGTCGACTTAGCGCGATTACAGTCTCTCTGTGACCAAGGCAATTTAACCGCTGTACGCCAGCTTCTTTTTCGCTAACGAAAAATTCCTTAACGCATGAAAAAAAGGACGCCCCAACGTCCTTTTTAAGATGGCTAACCCAATGCCGGATTATCTGATTTCTTTCAGTTTTGGCGTCTGGGTGACGACATCAGCGTTTTGAGCGCGGTTACGCAGCAGGTGATCCATGAGCACAATCGCAACCATGGCTTCGGCAATCGGAACGGCGCGAATCCCAACACAAGGATCATGGCGGCCACGGGTAATGACTTCGGCACTTTCACCCTGCTTGTTGATGGTTTCCCCCGGCACCGTAATGCTGGAGGTCGGTTTCAGAGCCAGATGTGCCACAATATCCTGACCTGAAGAGATGCCGCCCAGAATGCCGCCCGCATGGTTCGAGGTAAATCCCTCCGGCGTCATCGCGTCGCGGTGCTCACTGCCCCGCTGTTGTACCACATCAAACCCATCGCCGATCTCAACGCCTTTCACCGCATTAATGCCCATCAGCGCGTGTGCGATTTCCGCATCCAGACGATCAAAAACAGGCTCTCCCAAACCAACCGGGACATTTTCGGCCACGACTGTCAGTTTGGCACCAATGGAATCGCCTTCTTTTTTGAGCTTGCGGATCAGTTCATCCAAAGCTTCGACTTTCGATGCATCCGGACAGAAAAACGCATTTTGCCCGACCTGCGCCCAATCAACCGTATCTATGGTCACATCGCCCATCTGCGACAGATACGCACGCACTTCAATGCCGTGTACCTGTTTCAGGTATTTCTTGGCAATGGCTCCCGCAGCGACCCGCATCGCGGTTTCGCGCGCAGAGGAACGACCACCGCCACGATAATCGCGGATGCCATATTTTTGTTCGTAGGTGTAATCAGCATGACCGGGACGGAAAAGATCTTTGATATTGGAATAATCCTTGGACCGCTGATCGGTATTTTCAATCATCAGGCCAATTGAAGTGCCTGTGGTTTTTCCTTCAAACACACCGGCAAGGATTTTCACTTCGTCCGGCTCGCGACGTTGTGTGGTGTATTTTGAAGTGCCCGGACGACGGCGGTCGAGATCGTGCTGCATGTCGGCTTCAGTGAGTTCCAGCCCCGGCGGACAGCCGTCGACGATGCAGCCCAGTGCCACCCCATGGCTTTCACCAAAGGTGGTCACACGAAAAACTTGCCCTATTGTGTTGCCTGCCATGACTTCCCCTGTTGCTTTGCTTTTTTAGCGACTTCACTAAAATAAATGTTGTAATCACTGAATAGTGCAAAGATGTCCAGGGGAATGCAAGCGGAATTCAAGGCAGACGATGTGAAATCAGTCCTGCTCTTTTTTGGACTTCCACTTTTTAATCCCGGTCGGTGCTGATGCGGTTCCGGACGTATCCGGACGACCACGGCGCTGACCCTGGCCTGGTTTTCCACCCGGTTTCTGGCCCTGAGCTCTTTGCCCGGCTCCCGACTGAGCACGCGGATGCTTGCTCGGTTTGCTACCGGAACGGCGGCGATCCACTTCACCTTTCCCCTGATAGGTTTTGAACTTCACGCTCTCGCCTTCTTTTTTCTCTTGCTGGCGTGCGTCGTACAGTTTGGCATCGGTGGCTTTTTTCATCGCCTTACCGGCACCGCTCATCCGGGAAGCTTCTTCCGTTTTGCTCGATTGTGCCAGCAAACGATGGATGTCTGCCATTTCCGCTTCAGTCAGATAACGCCATTTGCCATTCGGCAAGCCGTCAATGGTGATGTTCATGATCCGAACGCGGCGCAGTTTATACACCTCGTAATCCAGCGCTTCACACATCCGGCGAATCTGGCGGTTCAGCCCCTGGGTCAGCACAATCCGGAATGAGTAAGTCGTTTCTTGCGTAACTTTACAAGGCAGTGTGACCGTATCCAGGATGGGCACCCCAGAGGCCATTTTGGACAAGAATTCTTCCGTCACCGGCTTGTTCACACGCACGACATATTCTTTTTCGTGCGAGTTTCCGGCACGCAGAATCTTATTGACGATGTCTCCATCGTTGGTCATGAAGATCAGCCCGTCAGAGGCTTTATCCAGCCGACCGATCGGAAAAATCCGCTTGCGGTGGCCGATGAAGTCCACAATATTGCCTTCGACATGGCGTTCCGTAGTACAGGTAATGCCCGACGGTTTATTCAGCGCGATATAAATCGGTTGCTCTTTGCGGCGCAGGGGCTTGTCATCGACCAGCACTTCATCTTCAGGGCCCACTTTCATCCCCATTTCCGGGGGTTGGCCGTTGATCAGCACCCGTCCCTGCTCAATGAGCTTATCCGCCTCACGACGGGAACAGTAACCGGTGTCACTGATAAATTTATTGAGTCGGACCTGATTGTCTGACGATGGTGCGGCTGAACGCGGCTGTGGTTTCTTCTCTGACATGATGCTCTTCTCACTGTGCGTTTCACAACGCGGATGGGGGAAGGATTTTACTGGAAAATCGCCAAGATGCCATGCTTTCACGAGACTTATCTCTATCACATCAATGTCTCAGAACGGCATCGTTCTTTATCTCATTGAATCTGAATCGTATCCCTTTTGCACGGTCACACCCAACCCAAATCGTTCAGAAAACAACCAAACCAACATCAATGAAGCACTGAAATACAAAACAAAATGCATAAAACATTGATCTCATATTCATTCCTTGTTATTAATTCCCTCGTTTTGTACACCGTTCAATTAATTTCACCTTGGGGTTGTATCAATGAAAACTATTATCGCAGCGCTTTCAGTCCTCTGCATGCTGGCCGGGACACCAGCACTGGCCGGGCAATCTTATATTTATGGGGGAATCGGCCTTTTAAGTCCGACACTGAAGGACAAACCCGAACATCTCACCGAAAACCTGACGCCCAATCTGACTTTGGGATTCGGTCATAATTTTAACGAATACATCGCCTTAGAAACTTTTTTCAATTACAGCAAGACGGATTACACCAACGAATGGAATCAACTTGATGACACGCAATATGAAATGTCGTTGGGCCAGCTGGGATTCAGTATTGTGCCTTCTACCGGAGAGATTGGCCGTTCGGGGATCAAACTCTATACCCGCCTGAACGCATCTATGGTCAATGTCAGAACGGAAACCACCTTCCAGGGTTACCCTCATAAAGTCAATGATTCCGGATTCATGCTGGACGCAGGTGTTGGGATTCAATGGAATATCAACAAGCGGTTCATGTTCCGCGGTGAATACATCACAAATGTTGCGGACAGTTCTCTGGATAATTTCGATTTCGAAAACAGCATTCGTTATGAAGGGATACAACTGGCCCTGGGTTATCGTTTCTGATCAATCTCAGCAAGGACAAGGGGCACACATGCCCCTTTTTATCTTCGGCAGACAACAGTACTTCAGCAATCGCAGATCTCATTGGTCACAAACCGTTTTTCACACCCGGACACAAAATTCCCTCAAATTTGTGTGCTAAATCGATCATTTTTTTCAATATCATGACGCCTTGCACTTAGAGCATTGATATATATCACATCCGGCTGATATGAAGTCGATGCGCTTCGCGCAAAAATCAATTCCTGTTCATGAGACATAACAATGAAAAAAACCATCCTTTTCGCGTTCGCGACAACAGCATTCAGCACCAGTGCGCTGGCTGCCATTCTAGCAGACGGCAATAACTATATTTATGCTGGTGCGGGTGCTGTTTCGCTGGAGTCGAAACAGTCGGTCAGTGGCGCTACAGAAGAAATTAACCCGAGTTACACGCTGGGTCTGGGTCGGGAAATTCACCCGCACATCGCGGTGGAGGCTTTCTACAACTACGGCTCAACCACCTATGATGTCCTGTTCAGCAATGCTGAAACAGATGTATCGGTTTCTCAGTTGGGTGTAGGTCTGGTTCCGAGTACGGACTATTTAGGAAATACCAACCTGAAACTGGTGGGTCGGATAAATGCTTCCTTTGTGAAAGTGAAGACAGAGTACAAAAACCTCGGCTATATGCCATCTGACAGCGAGAGTGGCGTCATGATTGATGCCGGTATCGGCTTGCATTGGGATATCAACCCCCGCCTGATGATGCGTGCAGAATACATCACCAATATCGCCGACAGCTCGCTGAATAATCTGGGCGATCATTACGACTACAGCGGCGCACAACTGACGCTGGGTTACCGGTTCTGACCGAACACAGCCATGCTGTTTTCCTGACAGTATGAAAAAAGGGGCATCATGCCCCTTTTTTGATCTGAACATTCAAGATTTCGGATCATTGAGTGGCAATTCACCATGACTGCGCCGTCCCACATAATCATGCTCAAGTGCTTTCTGAAGCTGCGCGGCCACATGGCCCGGTGACTGAGTATGGGCGCACACCAGACGATACATCGCCGGAATCACAAACAAAGTCACGAAAGTTGCAAAGGCCATCCCGAAAAACACCACGGTCCCCACCGAAATCCGGCTCTCATAGCCTGCGCCGGTTGAAAGCAGCAACGGCAATGCACCAAACAAGGTGGTAAAGGCCGTCATCAGAATCGGGCGTAAACGCCTTGCCGATGCATCTATAATCGCCTGTTCGAACGGAATGCCTTTGTCCCGCAACTGGTTGGCAAATTCCACAATCAGAATCCCGTTTTTGGTGACCATCCCTATCAGCATGATCATCCCGATCTGACTGTAAATATTCAGGCTCTGCCCCATCACCAGCAAGCCCATCAGCCCGCCGAATATCCCGAGCGGTACGGTCAGCATGACCACCATCGGGTTGATAAAGCTTTCAAACTGCGCGGCCAGCACCAGATAAGCCACCAGCAACGCGAGACCGAAAATCATTGCCATACTGCTCTGATTTTCCCGGAAGTCTTTCGATTCGCCCCCGTAATCAATCACGATGTCGCTGGGCAACATCTCGAGGGCTTGTGCATCCAGAAAGTCCAGCGCCTGCCCGAGCGTGTACCCCGGCAACAGGTTTGCCGTGATGGTGATCGATTTCTGCTTCTGGTTATGGCTCAGTTTGCGTGCTGCGGCCACTTCCTCAACTTTCGCCACACTGTTCAGAGAAATCAGCTCGCCGTTTTTGGCCCGCACATAGATCCGGCTCAGATCCATGGCGTTGTTGAAGCTGTTTTCATCGCCACGCAGGTAAACATCATACTCTTCGCCGCGCTCGACGAAGGTGGTTTCACTGCGTCCGCCCAGCATCACTTCCAGTGTCTCTGCAATATCAGACTGCGGAATTCCGAGCTCGGCTGCGCGCGGGCGATCCACGGTCACCACCAGCTCTGGCGTGGTTTCGGCATAATCGATATCCACACCGTCCATCATCCCGCTGCTCTGCGCGACGTCTTTCAGCTGGGTCGACCAGGCAAACAGCTCATCGTAGTCTGCACCATTCAATATAAACTGAACCGGTTCAGAGGAGCCCCCGCGAAAGCCCGGCATAAAGGGCCAGACCCGGATATCCGGAATGCCCTGCAGCGCTTTACGCACCACACCCAGCGCTTCTGTGGCGCTGACATGACGCTCTTCCCAGTCTTCCAACTGCATGATCACGAAGCCGGTCTGATCGCCTGCGCGACCGCCAAACGCTGGCGTCTGAATGCTGACCGAGCGGATCAGCCCCTGACCGACCAGTGGCAGCAGCCGCTGCTCGACCTGCTCAATATTGCCGACCATCCGGTTATAACTGGTCGCTTCTGCCCCGCGAACAAAGGCAAAAATCACGCCCCGGTCTTCTGACGGCGCCAGCTGATTTGGGATCAACTGAAACAGCCAGGCGCTTCCGCCCACCAGCGCCGCAATCAGTACCGGCGCTCCCCAGCGCCAGCGTACCGCAACCGTCACGGCTTTGCGGTACACGGTTTCCAGCGACGCAAACTGGCGGTCAACGAAGCGGTTAAAGGGTCCCGGCTTGACATTGGCTTTCAGCAACTTACTGCCCAGCACCGGACTCAGGGTTAATGCGATCAGGGAAGAAAAAATCACCGACATCGCCAGCAAGACGGAGAATTCGGTAAAGAGCGGGCCAACCATGCCATCCATGAAACCAATGGGCAGAAAGACCATCACCAGCACCAGCGTGGTTGCGATGACAGCAAACCCGACTTCCCGTGTGCCTTTGAACGCTGCGAGCAATGGTGGCTCACCCCGCTCAATGTGGTGATAGATGTTTTCGACCACCACAATGGCATCATCCACCACCAGCCCGATGGCCAGAATCAGCGCCATCAGCGTTAACAGGTTGATTGAAAAACCCAGATAATAAGCCGCCATAAAGGCAGAAATCAGCGAAACCGGCACCGTGACCGCAGGGATCAGCGTCGCACGCGCCTGGCCGATGAAGATGTAGAGCACCAAGACCACCAGTGCGCCGGTGATCATCAACGTGCTGTACACCTCATTGATTGAACGCTCGATAAAGACGGTCGAGTCATAATCCACGGCCAGTTCTGTGCCATCCGGCAAGAAGCGCTGCAAGCGATCCACTTCCTGGTGCACCGCATCTGCAACCTGCAATGGATTGGCATCGGACATCGGTACAATGCCCAGGCTCAGGCTGGAAACGCCATTGTTCTTGAAAGTCGCGTTTTCATTCTGCGCGCCAATTGCCACATCGGCGACATCCTTCAGATAAATCGGCGTGCCGTTTGCGGTCTGCCGGACCACCAGATATGAAAAGTCTTCCGCAGTCCGGTACAGGCGGGCCGTACGCACCGACATCGTTGTCGCATCATTGCGGACTTCACCGCCCGGTAACTCGACATTTTCATCACGCAGGGCATCGATAATGTCGGTGGTCGTCACGCCCCGGCCTGCCATTTGTTCGGGCAACAACCGGACATACATGACTTTATACAAAGCCCCCGTCATCTGTACCGAACTGACACCGTTGATCAGGCTGAATCGATCCGTCAGTACCCGATCGGCATAGTCGGTCAGTTGTGTCCGGTCCATTTCACTGGAGGTCAGGTTGATATAGATGGCCGCTTCACCGGAACCATTGTCTTTCGAAACAATTGGCTCATCGGCACCATCCGGCAGTCGGCGGCGGGCTCTGGAAACGGCATCCCGGACATCGCTGACCCCTTCGGTGAGGTTCCAGCCCATTTCAAATTCAACGCTGATCCGCGAGCTGCCATTCCGCGTTGTCGAAGTGATACTTTCAATCCCGCTGATCCCCGACAGCTCATCTTCCAGCACGGTCGTGACGCGACTTTCCATGATGGTGGCTGACGCGCCTTCATAAGAAGTACCAATACTGATCACCGGATTTTCGACATCCGGCATCTCCCGGACCGGGAGTTTACTGAAAGAAACGAAGCCAAAAACCACCAGCAAAAGACTGAGCACGATGGCAACGACCGGCCGTTTGACCGACACATCCGATAACCACATCAGGCACTGCCTCCGGCTTCAGACACGGACACCTTGTCTGACCCTTCCACCGGATTGACGTCTTTCACTGTCAGGCCGTCGCGCATATTCACCAGCCCTTGAACGACGATCCGATCCCCGACATTGATACCGGACTCGATCACCACTTCATTTTTTACCCGCTCTCCCAGCACCACTTCGGTGCGGTGCGCCTTTCCGGCATCATCAACGAGATAAACGAAGCGTTTGGTGCCGGAATATTCCAGCGCCTGCACCGGCACAATTGCGGCATGTTGCGGGGTAAAATCCAGTGCGGCAGACATCAGCATGCCCGGTTTGAGCTTGCCACTGACATTCTCAAACAACACCCGGACCCGGATATTCAGTGATTCAGACTGGACTCTGGAATCGATCGCCTGAATCGTCCCGGTAAAAATCTCTCCCGGCCAGGCCTGGCTCTTCGCCTGAACAGCCATTCCGGGCGCCAGTCTGGACAGATATTTTTCCGGGACCTGCACGTCCAGTCGCATCTGCGACAAATCATCCAGCGTAAAGAGTTCACTGCCGACCGTGACCGTATGCCCCTGACTGAAATCAATCAGGCCAACCGTGCCGGAGAACGGCGCCCGGATCTGATGATCATCCAGTTCCGCTTTGGCGGCATCCAGCCGTGCTTTGGCAATACTGACGCTGGCCTGCTGGGCAATCAACTCCGTTTGGGTCAGGGCACCGCGTTTCACCAAACGCTGATATTCGACATATTTTCGTTTTTCATCGTCATAATAAGCTTTGGCTTCATCGAAGGCGGCTTTCGGTTTCGCATGATCAAGCTGAACGAGGAGCTGACCCTGTTTCACTTTCCGATCGGTACTCACCACAATCTGGTCCACTTTCGCTGCCACTTCTGATGCCACCACCACAGAGCGCTGGGCCGCCAGCTTACCCACCAGTGCAACAGAGCTGATCACTTCATGGGATGCCACCTGACCGGTCGCAACCGGCACGGCCCGGTTCGGTTTGGGCTGGGCAGTCTGCGCAGCATGGGACTGCTGCTGAAAATAGACATATCCCCCACCACTCAGGGATGCCGCAACAATGACGGCCAAAACAACTTTTTTCATGCGCTCAAACCTTATTTTTCATTCTGGGCTAATGATATCCGACGACGATCCGGAAAGGGGTAAAGAAATGTAAAGCAAAGCAAGTTTTCCTCACAAAACCCACCAAAGGTGCTGTTTGATGAGCAAATGCCGAAAAATCCAGCAGGCAACTATGAATATCAATAAAAAGGGTTTACAGTGACCGCTTGTTTGCTATTATCCGCACCGCACTCGTGGAGGGGTTCCCGAGTGGCCAAAGGGATCAGACTGTAAATCTGACGGCTCCGCCTTCGAAGGTTCGAATCCTTCCCCCTCCACCATTTTTCTGAAAGTTGTTCTCGAACGGCTTTCTGGCTGAAAAGCCTGACAATATGCAACATCCCGTGGAGGGATTCCCGAGTGGCCAAAGGGATCAGACTGTAAATCTGACGGCTCCGCCTTCGAAGGTTCGAATCCTTCTCCCTCCACCATCTTTCTGAAAGTGGTTCTTCAATCGCTTTCTGGCTGAAAAGCCCGACAATACACAAAATCCCGTGGAGGGATTCCCGAGTGGCCAAAGGGATCAGACTGTAAATCTGACGGCTCCGCCTTCGAAGGTTCGAATCCTTCTC
>NZ_JAUORR010000014.1:0-135612 GCF_030547945.1 Photobacterium sp. 1_MG-2023
GAAACTGTGCCCGGTAACCCCCTCCTAACCTCCCCCTTGAAAAGGGGGAGGGACAATACTGAGTTTATGGTGAGCACTAATATCCCCTCCCCTTGGCAAGGGGAGGGCTAGGGTGGGGTTCGTAGGGTTGTGCACAGATTCAGAAACTGTGCCCGGTAACCCCCTCCTAACCTCCCCCTTGAAAAGGGGGAGGGACAATACTGAGTTTATGGTGAGCACAAATATCCCTTCCCCTTATCAAGGGGGAGAAACAAAAACGATTTCATGCAACAGAAAATGAGCAGGTGGAAGAAGTGATCGCCTCAATTCAATAACGTGACATAACGTGAAGAAAGGAGCCCGGAATGACTGCGACCCATTCAGTGCAAGCGGACAATCAACAGGCGGCAGACAAGGATCATTCACGCAATCAACCCCTGGGGGGCGCAGGTCTGCGTGGTCAGAGTGCGGGAAGCACGGCACTGTGCACCGTGGGTAAAACGGGAACGGGCCTGACCTACCGGGGATACGACATCACCGATCTGGCACATCACGCACAGTTTGAAGAAGTGGCTTATCTGCTGCTGAAAGGCAAACTGCCCACTCAGTCTGAACTGGATCAGTACAAAGCAACTCTGAAAGCAAAACGCGGATTACCGGATGCACTGAAAACCGTGCTGGAAACGATCCCGGCCGGCGCGCATCCGATGGATGTGATGCGAACCGGTTGTTCTGTGCTGGGGAATCTGGATCAGGAAACTGACTTCAGCCAGCAAGCCGATAAAACCGATACCCTGCTGGCCATGTTGCCCGCGATCATCTGTTACTGGTATCGCTACAGTCATGACGGCATCCGGATTGAGACAGCCAGCCAGACTCAGGACTGTACCGGCGGTTATTTTCTGGAAATGCTGACGGGCAAAGCCCCCTCTGAACTTCACAAACAGGTGATGCACTGCTCGCTGATTCTGTACGCAGAACATGAATTCAATGCATCGACCTTTACGGCGCGCGTCTGTGCCTCGACTCTGTCTGATCTGCATTCCTGCATCACCGCCGCCATTGGCAGCCTCCGCGGGCCGCTGCACGGCGGGGCGAATGAAGCTGCGATGGCGATGATTGAGCACTGGAAAACACCAGACGAAGCAGAAGCCAATATTCTGAAAATGCTGGCAAACAAAGACAAAATCATGGGATTCGGGCATGCGATTTACCGGGAATCCGATCCCCGCAATGCGCTCATCAAAGCCTGGTCCAGCAAATTGTCTCAGGATGTTGGGGACACCCGGTTGTACGCTGTTTCTGAGCGGGTCGAAGCTGTGATGAAGCGTGAGAAAGGCTTGTTTGCCAATGCGGATTTCTTTCATGCCTCGGCTTACCATTTTATGGGCATTCCGACCCAACTATTTACCCCGATTTTTGTCATAAGCCGGGTGACGGGCTGGGCAGCACATGTGTATGAGCAGCGCGACAATAACCGCATCATCCGTCCGAGCGCTGATTATATCGGGCCGGATCATCAGGACTGGTTGCCGATTGAACAGCGTCGTTGATCGGTCTTCCCTGTTTTCATCCCAAAGATTCTCGCCCCTTCAAAAAGAAGGGGCGGAAACAATCACGACTCTGAAGTAAAAGGAAAGATGAATGAGCCTGAACGTTGAACTGAACGAACGCCCGCAGCCTGATGCATTGCTGGTGAAGATTGCCGACTATGTTGCAAACACCGAGATTGCCTCTTCTGAAGCCTACAATACCGCGCGCAATTGTCTGATGGACACGCTGGGCTGTGGCCTGCTTGCTTTGAGATTTCCGGAATGCACCAAGCATCTTGGCCCGACGGTACCGGGCACCACGGTGCGTCATGGGGCGCGCGTGCCGGGGACCTCTCACGAGCTGGATCCAGTCACGGCTGCATTCAATATCGGCTGTCTGATCCGCTGGCTGGATTTTAACGACACCTGGCTGGCCGCGGAATGGGGCCATCCGTCCGATAATCTGGGTGGGATCCTGGCGACAGCGGATTACCTCAGCCGTGTTGCTGTCGCTGAGGGCAAAGCACCGCTGACCATGCGGGATGTGCTGACGGCGATGATCAAAGCCCATGAAATTCAGGGCGTTCTGGCGCTGGAAAACAGCTATAACCGCGTAGGTCTGGATCATGTGTTGCTGGTGCGTGTGGCATCGACGGCTGTGGTGACTAAGATGCTGGGCGGAAACCGCGATCAGATTATTGATGCCGTTTCTCAGGCCTGGGTGGACGGTTGTGCGCTGCGCACCTATCGCCATGCACCGAATGCCGGTTCCCGGAAATCCTGGGCTGCGGGCGATGCCACCTCCCGTGCAGTGCGACTGGCAATGATCACCATGAAAGGTGAAATGGGATTGCCTTCTGTGCTCACGGCGCCCAAATGGGGCTATTACGATGTACTGTTCAATGGTCAGCCGTTTAAGCTGAATCAGGATTTTGGCAGCTATGTGATGGAAAATGTCCTGTTCAAAATTTCTTTCCCGGCAGAATTCCATGCCCAGACTGCGGTTGAATGTGCGGTCACGTTGCATGAGCAGGTCAAAGATCGTCTGGACGAGATTGAACGGATCGAAGTGACAACCCATGAGTCTGCCATTCGGATTATTTCTAAGTCCGGTGATCTCGCCAACCCGGCAGACCGGGATCACTGCCTGCAATATATGATCGCGGTGCCGCTGATTTATGGTGATCTGGTTGCCGAACACTATGAAGATGACTTCCATCGCGGTGACAAACGCATCGACCAGCTTCGCAGCAAGATGGAAATCATGGAAGACCCGCGTTACAGCGCGGAATATCTGGAGTCGGATAAACGTTCCATCGCCAATGCGATTCAGATTTTCTTCAGTGATGGCACCAGTACCGACAAAGTGGCCGTGGACTATCCCATTGGTCATCGCCGACGCCGTGAGGAAGGGATCCCGGTTCTGGAGCGAAAATTCAGACGGAACCTGCTCACCCGATTCCCGCAGGGCATCAGTGACCAAATTGTCGATCTGTGCAGTGATCAGGCGGCACTGGAAGCAACGCCGGTCCATGATTTCATGGCGCTGTTCACCATCAACTGATTGGCGATTGAATGGCTTCTTCAGAACCGGCGTCTTGGCGCCGGTTTTTTTCTTTGGGGCAGCGGCTGAATCTGAGCCCGGATGTTTTTCATTTCAGCTGGCTTGAGAAAAGCGCTGCGTCATTTATGCGTGAAACGCAAAAGAATTTTGAATTCGTGATGCATTTAAATGCATTGAGTTTTGTATTAGCATCATTCGCTGAATGAAAGTGATAAAGGAATTATCAATGACCAAACGCTTGTATATGGAGACATCTGAACTCTCAGGAAGTGCGCAAGTCCTTCGTTGTGAAGCAGATGAATCAGGGCATTTTGTTGAACTCGACGCCACCTTGTTTCATCCGCAAGGCGGTGGACAACCCAGTGATATCGGTGTTCTGCAAAGTGACAACGGTGTTTCTGCCCGTGTCTTGCAAGTGAAGGACGTGAACGGGGTGATTTTGCATTGGCTGGACGCCCCGATTGCAGCAGGTCCCGTGTCTTTACAAGTGGATCCGGCGGTGAGGCACCAGCATGCCATGCTGCATAGTATCGGGCATGTGATTGGCAACATTGGTCAGCGACACGGGTGGAAACCCGTGAAAGCACATCACTGGCCGGGAGAATGCCGGATCGAATTTATGCCGGAAGCCAGCAATCGTGACCTCACTGCCGATGAGATTGAAGATGCCCTGGCAACGCTGATTCAGGCGCAGTTGGCTGCGCAGGTTCATGTGGATGACAAAGGGTTACGCTGGGTTGGTTTTGGTGAGCTGGCGCCCTGGCCTTGTGGTGGCACGCATCTGGCTTCGCTGGCTGAAGTGAGTGGACAGGTTTCTGCTGCGGTGAAACTGAAAAAGAACAAACTCGTCGTGAAATATGACATCGAATCCAAGGAATGAATCGTGTTACTTGATCTTGAAAGCATGGATGCAACTGCCATTTCAAAGTTAGCCAATCAGGACTGTCTGGTGATCCGGGTGAAGGATTTTATCGACAGGGAACACGCACTGTCTCTGGGCGACAGAATCCTGACCGCCGGTTATGATGCGTATATCAATGCGCCGAGTATTGGCCGGATCGGCATGGCTTTTTATGAAGCGGAACGGGACCCCACCCTGCTTGAACGGTATTTTGCTCAGGCGCAGTCCAACATTCATGAGCTGCGCCAGCGCTGTAAGCCTTATGCTTCACCGCTGGATGTCTTGCGCTGCAGTCTGGACGAGATCTGGCCGGCTGGCGCGCAACTGGAAACCTTATACGGCAAGAAAATGTCGGTGGGGTTATCGCGGGTGGTTGATGAGAATATCCGCTTTTTAGCCCATCATGATATTTTTGCAAAAGATGCGCCGGACAGCTTCCGGGCACATAGCCTCTCGGCACAGTTTGCCTGTAATGTTTATCTGACCATGCCTGAACAGGGCGGACATTTACAGGTCTGGCAGAATGAGCTGGGGCCGGAAGAGTTTGATGCACTCAGACAAGACAGTTATGGGATTGAGCCCGATATTCTCGGCGCACCCGCCGTTGAAATTGCACCGGAACCCGGTGATTTGTTGCTGTTCAATTCAAGAAAAATGCATTCGGTGACACCGGGCATTCAGGGACAGCGTCTGAGCCTGTCCTGCTTTGTCGGATACCGGGGCCAGCAGCATCCTTTAACCTTTTGGAGTTAGTGATGATTCAAGCATACTGGCCGGAGTTTTTATCTCTGGCCCTGATCCATTTCATGGCCGTTGTTGCCCCGGGCCCAGACTTCGTGGTGACCGTTCGGCAAAGTCTGAAATTTGGGCGTCTGCATGGGGTGATAACGGCGCTGGGGATCGGCACGGGCTTATCCGTTCATGTGCTTTATACCCTGTTAGGGGTGAGCGCCTTAATGCATACCTCTGAAACCCTGCTGCTGGTGGCGAAGCTTCTCGGTGCCTGTTATCTGGTGTATCTGGGTGTCCAACTGTGCCGCAGCAAACCTGCGAAGGGCCAGATGGCGGTGAACGGAGAAAACGCATCGGAGACGGAACAACAATCTCTGCGACGTGCCTTTGGAATTGGCTTTTTAACCAATGCGACCAATCCGAAAGCGACCCTGTTTTTCCTGGCCGTGATGACAAATGTTGTCGGCGTGGATACACCGCTGGCGGTACAGGCTTTCTACGGGATCTGGATGTGTTCCGTCAATGCCGTTTGGTTCATGCTGGTCAGTCTGGTTTTCTCTGCGCCGAAGGCAAGAAACTGGTTCCATCATCAGATGCACATCATTGAGCGAACATTAGGGGTTGTCCTGCTGGCCTTTGCCGCACGACTGGCCTTTGTTTAGTCGATTCTTTGGCTTCAAAGTCAATCAAATACTCCGAGCGGCCCCTCAGTGGCCGCTCTTTTTATATCCGAACGCCCGGTATCTGCACGCAAGATTGATCTGGGGCAGGATCCTTTGCCTGCCATGCACATAGACTGGTTTCATCTGTCTTCAGCCCATGCGCTGAAGCAAAACTTTCCGTGCGTGAAGAGGGAGAGAACTTGCGAATTCATCAGGTGATTTCTGCACTGACAGAACAGATTCAGCATGCCCCCGAGGGGACGCTCAGACTGACCCTGCCGTTCGCCGGTCTGCCCGAGGCATCTGTACCGGATTGGCTGGAGGCGCAGCCGTTATTCCCCAAATTATACTGGCAGTCCCGAGACGGGCTCGAAGAGGTTGTGGTGCTCGGGCAGCAGGCGGTTTTCACCGATCTTGTGTCTGCAGAGAGCCAGTTGTCGGAAACTCAGCGGGTCTGGGGATGCAAGGCATTTGACGACAGCGGGGATGCTGCCCGGTCTTCCTATTTCTTTTTGCCGGAGATTGAGCTGATCCGGCAAGGGCAGCAATGGTCTTTGTCGGTCAATCTGAATGCCGGGAAAGCAGCGGCGCTGGAGGCGCTCTCTCGGCTGGTGGCTGAAGCGCCCGGATTACCCGCCATTGACACCCATCTGCGTTCAGTTCGCCATACGCCGAACCCGTCGCACTGGCACCAATTAGTCACCGAAGTACTGTCCGACGTGGCGTCGGGTCAGGTTGGGAAAGTAGTGCTGGCCAGGCAGACAACCGTCCGGGTCAGCCAACCTGTTCTGGCAACTCAGTTACTTAAAGCCAGTGGCCAGGCGAATGTCGGCAGTTTTCATTTTCTGTTTGCCCTGAATGCGCAGCACGCCTTTATCGGTGCGACGCCGGAGCGCCTGTACTTACAGGAAGGCTGTCAGGTGCAGACCGAGGCTTTGGCCGGAACAATCGGCCGGGGCCGGAATCCGGCGCAGGATCAGAAGCTGGCCCAATGGCTGAGTTTTGATGGGAAGAACCGTCAGGAAAATCAGTATGTGGTGGATGACATTCTCGCGCGCCTGACGCCTTTGGCAGCGCACCTGACTGTTGAGACAGCTGCCAGTTTGATCCGGTTACGGCAGGTTCAGCATCTGAAACGGCCAATTCAGGCTCGGCTGAAACCGGGAGTGAATGGGGCGGCAGTGCTTGAAGCCCTGCACGCCACGGCTGCGGTTGCCGGATGGCCTCGTTCGTCTGCGCTGGCTTTTCTTCAGCAACATGAGCCGTTTGACCGGGGCTGGTATGCCGGTTCTCTGGGATATTTCAGCCACCAGAAAGCTGAGTTCTGTGTTGCGATCCGCAGCGCCGAAGTGACGGGTGAGCACCTGAAGTTTTTTGCCGGGGCGGGCATTGTGCCGGGCTCGGATGCAGCCAGTGAGTGGCAGGAGCTGAATCAGAAACTGTCGACCCTGATGTCCCTGCTGGATGATCCGGCACGGGTTCTGAATGAGCTGGAGGTGGCCTGATGGTCAGCGAACAGGCGCAACTGAACCGGATCTGGGCCAGAACCTTGCTGGAAGAGCTGACCCGACACGGCGTGGCACACTTGTGCGTGGCACCGGGTTCCCGGTCGACACCTCTGACGCTGGAGGCCGATGCCAATCCGAAAATCCGACTGCATCCTCATTTCGATGAACGTGGCCTCGGATTTCTGGCGCTGGGGATCGCAAAAGCCAGTGGCCAGCCGGTGGCAGTGGTGGTGACGTCAGGCACGGCAGTGGCGAATCTGCTGCCGGCTGTGGTGGAAGCCGGGCTGACGGGTGAAAAGCTGGTACTGCTGACCGCAGATCGTCCTGCAGAACTGATTGACTGCGGCGCGAATCAGGCGATCGTTCAATCCGGTATTTTTTCCGGCCATGTCACGGCATCGCTGGATTTACCCAGCCCGTCTGCGTCGGTATCGCTGAATTGGCTTCTGACCTCGGTGGATACGCTGATGGCAGCCCAGTTGCGAGATGGCGGTGCGATTCATTTCAACTGTCCGTTTCCGGAACCGCTTTATCTGGATGAATCGCCGGATGAGTCTGCTTTGACCCGTCCGGTGCTGTCTCAGTGGCGGCAACGGACCACGCCATACAGCCAGACGTGGATGCCTGATGGGACTGTGGTATTACCGCCGGATCTGCCTCAGCTCGCAGAAAAGAATGTGCTGATCATCGCGGGGGATCTGACGGCAACGGAGGCGCAGGCTGTGGCGGTACTGGCCGAAAAACTCGGCTGCCCTTTGCTGTGTGATCCGCAATCCGGGATCAGCAGTCAATGGGCCCATTTTGATCTCTGGCTGCAAGATCTCACGCTGGCCGCATCGCTCAATGACTGCGAGTTTGTCCTCCAGTTTGGCGCACGGCTGGTGTCCAAACGCTTGAATCAGTGGCTTGCAGAGCACATCAGCCATGGCCGGTGCGAGCACTGGCTGGTCACGGCAGAATCCCGTCGTCAGAATCCGGCTCATCTGCCGCAGCGACACTGGGTGTCCGGCATTGCAAACTGGGCAGAATCTGCCATGAGCCTGCTTCCTGAACCTGCATCCCACAGACGGGAATGGGCCGAAGGGCTGAAAAGCGGCTGTCAGCGGGTAGAGATGTTGATGGATGACTATCTGACAAACACGTCGGCGCTGAGCGAAATCGCACTGGCAATCGATTTAAGCCAGCGCGGCCAGCAAGCGGGGTTGTTTCTGGGAAACAGCCTGATTGTGCGGCTGGCGGATGGGTTCACCCGGCTGGAAGGGCGTTCGGTTTACACTAATCGCGGTGCCTCCGGCATCGATGGGCTGGTCGCCACTGCTGCGGGCGTTCAGCGGGCGACCGGACAGCCATTGCTGCTGATGCTGGGAGATACGGCATTGCTGCATGATCTGAATTCGCTGGCCCTCATGCGCCAATGCACGGCACCTGTGGTGATTGTGGTCACGAATAATGACGGCGGGGCGATCTTTGATCTGCTGCCAGTGCCGGACGCAGCGCGTCAGCACCTGTATCAGATGCCGCATGGCCTTGCCTTTGCACATGCTGCAAGCCAGTTCGGTGTGGCGTATCACAACCCGGTTACTTTGCCGGATTATCAATCCAAAGTCAGCGAGCACTTCCAAACCGGACAAGGCGCATTACTGCTTGAGGTGAAGACGCCTGCAGGCGAGGCGGCGGCCCATCTTCGCGCGCTGAAGGAGCGGTTGTATGCTGTTTAGCCGAACCCTGTCAGTGCATGAGGGGACAACCCGGCCGGTGCTGGTTTTTCTGCATGGCCTGCTGGGGAGCGGAGAGGACTGGCGAACCTGTGTCCGTTCCCTTTCGGATTTTCGCTGTATTGCACTGGATTTGCCCGGCCACGGGCAGAGTGTTGCGGTGGACTGCGATTCCTTGGATCAGGCCGCGACGCAAGTGGCTGACACGCTCTCCGCGCGCTTGCCCCCCGGGCAACCACTGGTGCTGGTGGGCTATTCGCTCGGCGGACGGATTGCCATGCATGGTCTGGCGGCGGGTCTGTTTGGACCCTTACCGATTCAGCAACTGGTGATTGAAGGCGGACATGTCGGGCTGGCATCAGCGTCGGAGAAACAACAGCGCTGGCGTCATGATGCGCGCTGGGCACGGCGCTTTCGCCGGGAGCCTTTGAGCGATGTGTTACAGGACTGGTATCAGCAGCCGGTTTTTGCCTCACTCGATCCTACCCAAAGACAGCACATGGCTGATATCCGGCGACAGAACGACGGTGCAGCTGTGGCCCGGATGCTGCTCGCGACCTCGCTGGCGCGTCAGGAACCGTTGCGGCAAGCCTTACACATTCAGCCCGTTCCCGTGCATTACATCTGCGGGGCGCGGGATAGAAAATTTTCCCGGCTGGCCTTTGAGACGGCTTTTCCCGTCACCCAGATTGCCGGTGCAGGGCACAACACACATCAGGCCCGGCCAGCAGCGTTTGCTCGTACAGTCGCGCAGCTCGCCGGGCTTCAGAATATATCAGATTCAATGACAGCGGAGCGCTTATGACCATCACTGTGGGACGAACCGAAGACGAACTTTATGCGCCGATTGAGTGGCTTCACGGTGGCCAGCAATTTTCGGATATTGAATACCACAAATCATCCGACGGGATTGCCCGGATCACCATTGCCCGGCCACAGGTGCATAACGCCTTCCGGCCTCAGACGGTTCGGGAAATGATGCAGGCGCTCGCCGATGCGAGATACGACGCCGACGTGGGCGTGATCATTCTGACCGGACTGGGTGAAGCGGCATTTTGTTCAGGCGGTGATCAGAAAATCCGGGGGGATTACGGCGGTTATCAGGACGAATCCGGCATGCACCATCTCAATGTGCTCGACTTTCAGCGCCAGATCCGTACCTGCCCCAAACCCGTGATCGCGGCGGTGGCAGGTTGGGCTGTCGGGGGCGGGCATGTGCTGCACATGATGTGCGATCTCACCATTGCGGCTGAGAATGCGAAATTCGGTCAGACCGGCCCGAAAGTCGGCTCATTCGACGGTGGCTGGGGGGCATCTTACATGGCTCGCATCGTGGGTCAGAAAAAGGCCCGTGAAATCTGGTTTTTGTGCCGCTTCTATGATGCTCAGGAAGCCCTGGACATGGGGCTGGTGAACACCGTTGTCCCACTGGCAGAGCTCGAAAGGGAAACCGTGCGGTGGTGCCGGGAAGTGCTCCAGCACAGTCCGATGGCGCTGCGCTGCCTGAAAGCCGCACTGAACGCTGACTGCGACGGTCAGGCTGGTCTGCAGGAACTGGCGGGCAATGCCACCATGATGTTCTACATGACCGAAGAAGGGCAGGAAGGACGGAATGCGTTCAACGAGAAGCGCCGCCCTGATTTCAACAAGTTCAAACGCAATCCGTAGTCCGGCTGGATGAACGTATGACACAGCGATCGGCCAGACTCTACGCATATCGATTATCCATGGACAGCGGTGTGGTGCTCCGGGGCAGGCGTGTGACTGAGCGGCGGGGTTACATTGCCGAGCTGCACGAGGGGGCGGGCAGTGGCCTCGGAGAAATCGCGCCGTTGTCTGGATGGAGTGCGGAATCTCTGGCTCAGGCGGGCGCTCAGGCTGCGCTTGCGTTGTCGGACTGGGTTCATGGCTCGGAGCGAATGATGGAGACAGCGACATTGTTTCCGTCGGTGGCGTTCGGATTGTCGATGGCTGAGATGGAACTTACGCGGCGCTTGCCTGCCGCCGGTGCATTTACCCCGGCACCGTTATTGCGCTGTGACGCTGCGGTGACGCTGCCATCAACGCACCGGATCGCGAAAGTCAAAGTCGGACGCGGGGACCCGGCTCAGGAATCAGAGCAGATCAATCGACTGCTGACGGCACATCCGGCGCTGGTGCTGCGTCTGGATGCCAACCGCGCCTGGACGCTGTCGCAGGCGCGCGTGTTTTCTGCGCATCTGAGACCGGATGTGTATTCACGCATTGCTTTTATTGAAGAGCCTTGTCAGCAACCGCAAGACAGTCTGAATTTTGCAGCAGAAAGTCACTTGCCGCTGGCCTGGGATGAAACGTTGCAGGCCGCGGTCAGCCAGCCGGATTTTCAGTTTGAACAGCTGGGTAAAGCGGCTGCAATTGTCGTGAAACCCACGCTGATCGGTTCGGTACAGCGTTGTCTGTTGCTGATTCAGGCGGCTCGCCAATCAGGAATGCAGGCCGTGCTCAGTTCAAGCCTTGAATCCAGCATTGGCCTGACGCAGATCGCTCGCCTCTCGCACTGGCTGTTGCCGGACGCTGTACCGGGGCTGGATACGCTGCACTGCTTTCAGTCGCAGCTTGAATGTCCGTGGCCGGGCAGTCCGCTGCCTGTTCAGCAACTTTCGGCGCAAACATTAGTGGGAATCTGGGAATGATGACGTCTGACTCTCTCTGGCGACACTGGGCGGCAGTCCGGCCGGAACATCTTGCGCTGCGCACTGCGGATGAATCATACAACTGGCGCACGTTGGCAAAGAAGGTTGATGCGCTTGCCGCCCATCTGTCAGCACAGGGGGTTGCGTCCGGCGATGTGGTGACGGTGATCGGGAAAAATTCACCGGCACTGGTTTTTCTGCATCTGGCCTGCCTGCAACTGGGCGTCACGACGGCATTTGTGATGCCGCAGCCTGCCATCCGGCTCTCTGAAAAGCTGGCGGTATTGTACCGGCCGGGTCAGCCGCACTGGGTTTGGTTCGGCCCTGTTCAGCCAGACGATCCGAGCGATTCTGCGAATAAAGCAGACGGACTGCCGATGCGTGCTGACATTACGTTGTTGGATCTGGATGCAGCGTTCAGTTCAGCGCCACGCAAAGAGGCAGTCCCAGAAACAGCCTGTCGGTCGGAGCGGCTGGCTTCGATTCTTTTCACCTCCGGATCCGAAGGTGTGCCCAAAGCAGTCGCGCATACGCAGGCTCAGCATCTGGCGTCGGCCCGTGGTTTGCTGGCGGTGTTTTCGTTCCAGCCTTCGGATTGCTGGCTGCTCAGTTTGCCGCTGTATCATGTGTCCGGACTGGCCATTGTGTATCGCTGGCTCAGTGTCGGGGCCTGCCTGAAAGTGGGGCGTGGTGCGCTGGCTCAGGATATTCAGGACGTGACTCACGCTTCACTGGTCGTCACCCAGCTCAAGCGTCTGCTTGAACGGCAGCCGCCGCTGTCGCTCAGCCAGGTCCTGCTGGGGGGCAGCGATGTGCCCGTGGCGTTATGCCAGCAGGCGGCCCAGCAAGGAATTCAGACCTGGTTGGGTTATGGCATGACAGAAGCCGCATCGACAGTAACGGCGAAGCAAATTGACGGCATCGCCACTGCCGGGCGTGTATTGCCCAATCGGCAGGTTCAGCTCATAAACAACCGGATTTTGATTGGGGGGGACACCCTTGCGAGCGGCTACTTTCATCAGGGGAAAATCACCCCGCTGGTGGATGCACAGGGGTGGTTTGATACCCGGGACTTGGGACAGTGGATTGACGGAGAACTCCGGATACTGGGGCGTGCCGATAATCAGTTTATCTCCGGCGGGGAGAACATTCACTGCGAGGAAATCGAAGGCGTTTTGAACCGTCATCCGGCAATCCGCCAGAGTATGGTGATCCCCGTGGCTTGTGAGGTTTACGGTGCCCGTCCGGTGGCGCTCATCGACACGTCTGAAGAATTAACGGCCTTGAATCTGACACCTTGGCTGGCAAATCGCCTCGAGCGCTTCAAATTTCCGGATACGTTTTATCGGATGCCCCAATTGCCGCAAACGGGGATGAAAGTGTCACGAAAGGCGATGAAGGATTGGCTGATGTTGCGGCGAAACACAGCAACAACACCTTGTGCTTGACGGTCAGTTGAACTATTATTTTGTACATTATTCTGTACAACATGGTGTTCAATATGAGTCGTATTCATTTCGATCAAGATATTCAGCCGTTATCTGAGTTTCGAGCAGGGGTCACTTCGTTCATCAAACAAGTTAATGAGACTCGTCGTCCATTGGTCATTACGCAACGAGGCAAGGGTGTCGCTGTTGTTCTTGATGTTGCAGAGTACGAAGCAATGCAAGAAAAAATCGAAATCCTTGAAGAAATGCGTGCAGCGGAAGCTCAATTAGCTTCTGGTCTCGGTGTTTCGAATGAAGGAGCGCGTGCTCAAGTGCTCGATCGCATTAAGAAATGAAAGTCGTTTGGTCTCCTTTAGCGCTTCAGAAGCTTGGTGACGTAGCTGAGTTCATTGCTTTGGATAATCCATCCGCGGCGGAAAATTGGGTCAACGAAGTTTTCGACAAAACTGAGTTACTGGGAAGAATGCCGGAAATGGGGCGTTTTGTTCCTGAAATACCCCAGACAAACTATCGCGAAATTATTTTTGGTCATTACCGCATTATTTACAGCATCAGTCATGAGGTACGCGTGCTAACCGTTCGTCATTGTCGTCAAATTTTGTCTGAGAATGACGTTTAAAACGATGTCCTAACTGCCTCAGCTATTGCCCAACCATAAGCAGCACGACAGACTTCTGTTTCGATGATGGCAGGCAGCATATCACATAAGATTCAATGACCTCTGAGTGCCATAAGGTCTTTTCCGGCCCGTCTGGAATCCGAAAGATTCTGTGTGGCAAAGCCTGATGAATTGAGTTGTTATTCTCTTCCAAATCGAATACTCCAGTTTTTTCTTGTTGAATCGGCATGACTTATCAATCATTGCTTCGCTTTTCGATGCCACAGTTGGATCGGTTAATACCCTGTTTAGCTTTATTTGGTGAATGCAGAGGGCTTTTGATCGAGATATTGTTTTGAGTGTCAATAAGTTGTTTTGAATATTCTCACGGTGGATACTGAATCTGTGTTTGGCTCAATCCATGCTTTTATCAGATGAGGACATGGAGACTTTCGGTTGTTTCGTCAGTGGAATTCCTCAGTACGGTGAAGTCTGTTGAGGAACTCAAGTCATTCGCAAGCACATTCAATGAACCAACAATATGAGAGGATAGTCATGTCAGAAATCAGAACAGATGAACTCATCATTCAGGGAGATTGGTCGCCGCAAGCCGGTGCAACTGTTGTCTTCGTGAGAAGCCTGATCATGAAGGCAGGATCGAGAATATTGATCGATGGGCAGCTTCAGGAGTTTAGTCTTTTTTGCGAAGAGTCAAGGGTAGAAGAGAATACACGTTTTGAAGGGCGAGGCAATGGGGCCGGTGACGATGGTGTGAATCTTGTTATTTATTTAGGAAAAACTGAAATCAAAGGGTTGACTGTAGATACGACTGGTGAAAAAGGAGAAACGGGTGCGAAAGGTTCGAGAGGGAGGAATGGCGGAAATGCAACTTGTACAGGTTCTGGAGCAACGAATGGCGGTCCTGGAGGGAAAGGGGCTCAGGGAGGTGCAGGGGGACGAGGTGGCAATGTAATTCTTGGTATTGATGCAAGTTCACTTCCTTTGCAATATTTAGAAATTATCACTCAAGGAGGGCCGGGAGGTGATGGTGGTGATGGCGGTGATGGTGGGCGAGGAGGCGCTGGAAAGAGGTGCGGTCTATGGAAAAGAGGCGCAGGAAGATCTGGGCCAAGGGGAGCGAGTGGCGATCCTGGGCCTGAAGGAATCGACGGTGAAGTGAATGTGCTGAAAGCAAGAGATATGGATCATTTTTTAGAAATGATCAATCGTTAACGGGTTCGTACAGTGAAGTTAGTTGAACTTCGCAGTTTTTATGGTTTCATTTCGTATTTTTTACCATAAAAACTGCTATCCCTAAGACTCGCTCATCTACACCAGAAATTGTTGTCCCATCGTTAATGATAGACATCCTGTATTCCTCATCATATTGGAAATAATGTTGGTTGTTCTGCAAGGTGAAGGGCAGGTCATTGGCATGACGATATAAAATCCTTTCATTCTCGTGATGCTATCCCAGTTATTTAATTCAATGGCGATCTTTCTCTGTGGGTTATACCAATCGCAGTAAATAACTGGTCATCCTAGCTTGCTAAAATGTTCGATAACTGCGTTAGATTTTTTGATTGTAGAATAACTACTTATCTAAAAAATCCGCCTTGTTCTCAAACATTTTTCCGGCGCTACTTCTGATCATTGACTTACTTTGATTGGTATTAAAGTTCAAAAAAGAATGCATCTGACTCTTTGACAGGGGTACTGAGCGTTTCTGTACCGTTGATTAAAGCATAGGGACGTTCCGGCAATCATACACAGGCGTACTCATGGAAATTCAGGTGAAATACGTGATTTGAAAGTATGGAATCAGGAACTAAACTTGTGTCGTTTCCGCTGAGTTAATGTATGACAGACTCATTTTCACCTGATCCTATCGTTATTGAAATAAAGGTCACTGTTATGTCCACCATTGAACGATCAGAGTTTATGGCCAAGCTGCTTAAGCCGTTCAAACCTGCACCTGATTTTGAGGGGTTTATCCTGATTCCAAAAGCAGTGAGTGAGCAGCTTCCGCGACGGGGCAGAACAACGGTTGATTTGATGATTGAAGGCTATGATTTTCGGGTCACGTTAGAGCCGGATGGCAATTTAAGCCACTGGGCGAAATTAAGTCACACAGACCTGGCGTCTGGTCATCTAACCTTGGATGAAGAGTACAGCGTTCAGTTGATCCCGGTGGACGAGGAGCCGGAACCGAAAGTGCCTGATGACTTATCAGAAGCGATACATCGACAATCGACCGCGCTTGAAACCTGGCAGCAGACAACCACCATCGCAAGGCTGGATTGGGTGCATTGGGTTGAGTCTGCAAAACAAGCCAAAACCCGTGCGAAAAGGGTTTCGGATGCATGCAATATGTTGGCGGAAGGGAAGCGTCGGGTTTGCTGTTTTGATAATTCGGGTTTTTACAGCAAATCACTGAAGGCGCCAAAAGTATCAAACGAGACATCGTGATGTTTTGCTCCAAATACCGACTTTGACCGATGCCTCGCAACAAGCGTTGATCAAGTGGTTCATGTGCCTGCCGTTCATCGTTAAGTTCTGGCCAGAAGTATTCTGGGCATCGGTATTTTGGGGCTGAGTTATTCTGTGATTGGTTCAGCATTTAATATGCAGAACGATTCAGACGCATTAATGATCATTCAGGAAAGAGTTGAAATACAGGGTTATTTCAAGTTTCGCTGTATTCAGTGGGTGAATGACACGGAATGAATTATCGTTTGAAAATGCTGATGTTCACTCCCGTGATTGATGTATTGATAATCAAAATAAAGGTATAGCGTTGGATGGCATTTATTATTAAAGACACGCCAGTCAAAGTGGCGGAAAGAGAAATATTTCAGGATGAAGACGGTTACATTGCATTCCCTTCTAATGAGATGGCTGTATTTGATCGCGAACAATTCATACCAATTGGCGTTTTGTCGTATCAGCAATTTGATCGTCATTCAAATGAAAAAATATTCATTGCTGTGCCTAATTTGCAAGGAATCCCGGATGGGGACTACGGTGCAATCACCTATTCTTTTGTGAGCGAATCTGATGGATGGCGATTAGATGATGAATTTGCAAATGATTCAAAATTAGATGAGGGCGAAGATTATATTGATCGCTACCAGCAATCACGGGAATTTTTCACTCAGCATCAATATTTGGAGGCGTATGGAAGAAAGGCACCCCTGTTTGTCATCGGAGGTCAGCCGCCATTAGGTCAAAACTGGGACGCTATTTTATATGATGAAATGGGCGATAATCCGGAATTAGATCATTATCATGATGTAACGAGTGATCGAGATGATCCTGAATTTGAGTCCATGAGTTCTCGGGAGATCACCTATTTTGATGAGGAAACGGAGCAAGAATTCATTTTCTTGGGTTACTTCAGTGATACGCCTTATTTAGAGCTGTCAGGTACGTTTATGGTGTTTTATCAACCTGAGTCAAAGAAAGTCATGCTCGTTGTAGAATATGATTGAATGATGAAAACATCCCGTACCTGACAAGTGACCAGGCTATGACGATTCATGTTCGTTCTGAGGTCATTATGAGTCATGTGATCTGCGTTTCGGATATTGGTGATGGCTTTTAAATGATTACGTGGGGGTGATTTGTTTGTTGCAATTACACAGACAGAGAACAACCTATTTTATGTGGCATACGATCCATTCTTAGCCTTGATGCGAAATTATGGATGTTATAGCATGCTGTTTTTATTGAATGAGTTGGTTAAAAAATGACAAGATTTACCGAATATAAAGTTGCTCATATTGTCGAAGGGGGTTGCGGCACAATCCTTTTAGGAGCGAGCGGTTTGCCTGTACAGAAAATGGAAGCAGAATTGAACAAATATGCACAAGATGGATGGCAGGTTGTGTTTCAGGTTGTCGAGCAGAAACGCTTCATGCTGTTTTGGAAACGTGAAGCCGTGATTATTACGCTTGGCCGCTAACCTTGCTGAAGTTTATTTCGCTTCATCTGATCCATCGCTACCAGGCGAGTGGTGGATCAAAAAAACTTTTCAACATCGAGTGCAATTTCGAGCCGACGTGCTCCGAATATACGAAACAATGTATTCAGAAGTATGGTGCGGTAAAAGGCTGGCGGCTGGGATTATCGAGAATCAGACGATGTAATCAACCGGACTTAGTAGAAAAAATAGACGACGAGGTGCCTTGATGCGGTTATTCGAACCCTTAGAAGAACTAGAGAAAAAAGAAGAACTGTTCAGGCAGCAAGTCAACGCCTTACCAGATGAACAAAAAAAAGCGTTTTATCAAATTCAGTCTCAAAAATTGAAAGATCCGGATACTTATGCCGCTTTGAACTGGTTTTTTCTGGGCGGATTTCATCATTGTTACCTTGGTAAGTATGCGCTTTTCCTCATTGAGTTGACGATTCTTATTGTCAGTGTCACTGGATTTTTCCTGGGGCATTCCAGTGCCATCTATCTTCTGATCCTGCTCGTTGCTTATGAGTTGCCGCAATTGTTTTTCTCCCAGAAAATCGCAAGGCAATACAACTATCAAATGTCCTGTGAGATCTTTAATCAGGTTCGCCGAAGTTGAGTGAGCACGTCGTTGATGTGATTCAGTTGCCAGATTCTTTTTCGGTTTGTGTGCCCTGAAAGTGGCGGATCAAATGCGTCGAAACAGCGTACAGGGCGAAGATCAAGGGGCGTAGTCAGGGGCTGAGATAACAGGATCACACTTCAATTTATTCTTGCCATACAATGAGTTAATTGCCTCACAATTCATTTCCATTTTACCGTCAGCAGAATTTTCCTCGTTATTTTTTGTGCTATTTACATTTCACCTGAATGCAAGCTGAGGCTTCATCAGGTGTATGAGAAATGAACAACAATAACGTGATCCTTCGGGAATAAATATTGCCTGTAAAGGACGGTCAAAAGGAAATTGAAATGAAAACCTTACCGATACTCGCCGTCGGCACGTCGCTGCTCAGTGCGCCGGTGCTTGCCGACTGGCACTTCAGAGGCACGCCGAATCAGTGGCACGCTTCGTCGATGACACCAATCGATACAAACCATGTTCAGACGTGCCAGCAATTCCAGCAGGGAGACGCCACAGGCGGACCGCGTTTTAAAATTGACCACTATGGCGACTGGGCAGAAAGTTATCCGGTGGCCGATTTTACGGTGGCTGGCAATCAAAGTTATCGCATCGACTTTTACACCGACAGCCAGACGATTCAGACCACGCCGGTTGCCGACTGTGAAAGCCCGTCTTACGCACAGACCTTCCCGCAGCTTTATTTTCGGGGCACGCCAAATGCCTGGGATCCAACAGCCATGACTCTGGTTGACCATCATACGTGGTCGCTGCTGATGGATTTTGACGGACAGACCAATCAGCGATTTAAGTTTGATCTCACCGGGGACTGGTCGCAAAACTATGGCGATGATCAGCGTGATGGTGTGCTGGATGCATCGGGGGAAGACATTTTTACCCCAATCCAAGGTGAATATCTTGTCACAGTCAATGATCAGACGCTGGCGTATTCGATGACACCGGTCAATCCCTGTACGTCGGATTGCGATGAACCCATGATGCTTGGCGCGAGTTATCAGCCGGAACAAACCACGTTTTCGATCTGGTCACCGGAAACCCGTGATGTCACGGTGACCGTGAACGGTACGGTATACCCGTTGACGAAAGTCAGCGACTTCAATGGGTACACCGATGTTTATCAGGCGGTTGTGCCGGGCGATTTACATCTGGCCGAGTACACTTTCAGAATCAATGGTATCCCGGTCCGGGATCCTTACGGGAAAATGGCTGAACCCGGCACCGGTGACGACAGAGCGGTGAATATTGTCATGGATATGTCCCGTACTGAACCGATTGGTGGCTGGGCCGCGCGTCCGGCGCTGGTGAACCGGGAAGATGCCGTGATTTATGAGGTGCATGTCCGTGATTTTACGCTGGATGACAGTGCTGGTGTGAGTTCGGGTAAGCGCGGTAAGTTTATGGGGCTGGTGGAAACGGGCACTCGTTACAACGGGCTGAAAACCGGTCTTGATCATCTTGTTGATCTGGGGGTTACTCACGTTCAGCTGTTGCCTGTGTATGATTTTGCAACCTGCGACGGACTGCCCGACAGCGATCCCTGCTACAACTGGGGCTATGATCCGCGAAATTATAATGTTCCGGAAGAGCGCTATTCTCAGTCACCAACTGATTATGAGGCGCGTGCCCGAGAGTTTAAGACCATGGTCAATGAATTCCATAAAGCGGGGATTCGGGTCATCATGGACGTGGTGTATAACCACACGTACGCCAAAGAGATGTTTGAATCGATCAGCGGTCGTTATTACACCCCGACCGATCTGTCCGGCACCGGAAATTCAATTGATGCCGACCAGCCCATGGTCAGCCGGATGATTCAGGATTCGCTGGCGTACTGGGTCGACGAATATGGTGTTGACGGTTTTCGCTTTGATCTGATAGGAATTTTCTCTCAACAGGAAGTTGTACAGTGGGGACGGGCGCTGAATCTGCAATTTCCTGATCGCAATTTGCTTTTATACGGTGAACCCTGGAACGGATATGCCAGCGATCCGAAGGAAGCGCAACGCGTGCGCTATGGCACCACACATCAGTTGGTTGAGGAACATGTTGGTGTCTTCAACGGCGCTTACCGCGAAGCATTGAAAGGATCAAATGACGATACCCGGACGGGTTACATGTTCAACAATCTGGGCAGCGCAGATGCGGGCTGGTCTGTTTACGATGGCCTGCGTGGATCGGCGTATGATCCAGAGGACAGCCGCAACGGGACCTGGTTCCGGAATTTTGCCGCGGATCCAGAGCAGAGTATTAACTACATCTCGGCACACGATAACTTTGGTTTGTGGGATAAGGTTTTTCTGAGCCTTTCAGGTAATGTGGTTCAGAACAGCTCACATCAGGTGCTGGCACTGACGCCGCCTGCGAATCTGGATGAGGCGAAACGTGTGCTGAACTTCGGGATGGGCATGGTGCTGACAAGCCAGGGCATTCCTTTTATCCATGCCGGGGATGAATTTCTGAGGACAAAAACCGACAACGAGCAAATGAATGTCCCCGAAGCCTGGAATTATGGCGCGCACGGTGGCACGCACAACACCTACAATGCCCCGGACAGCTTCAACAAAATCCGCTGGCACCGCCGTGCGGAACACGCAGCAACCTTCAATTACTTTAAAGATTTGATTGCACTGCGCCGTCATCATGCCGGGTTGCGGATGACATCGAATCAGGACATTGCGAATTACCTGTCTGTTTCAAGGCCAGATGCATTTGGCGGCCAGGTCGTCACGGGGTATATCACAGATCCGAAAGACACCCATGACCTGTTTGTGGTCTACAACAGTGGAAACAACCAGACGATCAGCTTGCCTTCAGGCACCTGGACACTGGCGGCAGATGCCACCGGTGCGCGCAACCAAACCGGGTTAAGCGGTCAGGTTCTGGTGGAAGGGACGGCCGTCACGGTGTTCACCCAGACGCGATAAGTTGAATGTGACAGGCCTTGGCAATCAAAAACACAGAATCCCCGAGCAGTCGGGGATTTTGTGGTATCGAAGGTCACTCATTCACTGGAGGAGACAGCTGACACAGTGATAACCCAAAGCCATTTTCTTGAATACCATTGACCCCAAAGTATTGTTTGAACATGAATTCTTCATATCTTTCCTCTTCAGTGAGGTTGCCATCGTTAAGATCTTGCATACCGATTGGCGAGTGAAAAATAATTTTAGGACAAGGCCTGGCTTTGATAAACGGCGCGTAAGTGAAAAACTCAGGATCTTCAAGTACACCAATCCAAAGGGACATTGTCGTTAGGATGATGGCTATTGCTGATATGATTTTTATCATGGTATTTTCTTTAATTTTAGTGGTTTTAGAATATTTTTTTCTTCTTTAATCCATATATTCTGAATCAGACGCCTGCCTGATCAGTAAGAATTTCTCTGATTTTCAATACATGCATAAATTCGTGTCTCATTCCATTGTAAGCATGAACCTTTAAGCCTATGAAATTTTCCATCGACCCCCGGGTTTCTTTTGAAATGATACGCTTACAGTGAATTGTAAAATGGGATCTATTCGCATCATATTTTTTAAAATGGATCTGATGCATATCTGTGACTTCGTTTCCAGATAGGTTGAAATTCCAGACAGAAAAGTCACGTGACCATCTCAATGAAAATTGAGTGAGTTTTCTATTTTGGCTCAATTCAATACAGCGTGTTGAGTAAATTCAGTGAATTTGAACCAGGTGTGGCATAATTAAATCAGGTATGAATCCGTGAAGAGCTTTCAATTGAGGAACGATTATCTGTGAATTGAGGCGAAGTCACGTATCGATTGGAAATTCCTGCAGAGATGATTTGAAGAAATATGACGTCCATATATTTAAAGATTTCAGACAACTGTTCAATTTAACGCACTCTAAATGAGTGCGCTAAGTTAAATAATATGAAAAAATCACTTCACTAAAAATGGTATTTCCGATCTTACATAACTAATCAGCTGTTTATACTCATCTGTACGCGTATCAAGCAAGTAATCATTGATATAAATCATTTTATCTGACATGCAATTATCTAATACTTTCTTTACATCATCGAAGTTTGAATTATCACAAATTAGATCAAATCTAAAATGTATATCAAACCCTTTTTCCGATGAGAAAAAGCTCTTATCATCAATTACTTTTACGACAAAGATTGACTCCCAAGGCAACGCTTTTTCTACAGGCTCTTTTTCCCTGAATAAACTCGCCATTGAGAAAACACCCAAAGCGCCTGCACCCGCACCTGCAAAAACCATCGGACCCATGATCAAGAATAGCCCGATCACGGTCGGAATTGCGAGCAGAAGAAAAACTCTGAGTGTTCCCTGACGAATTGCTTTACCTCTACGGTAAGAACGCACATAAATACCAGATGTTGTGATTCGGTGTTGATATTTTTCAGGGTAACAGCCTAACAACATTAAAAATGCCTGAATAGATGTCAATCCTATAGCCATTGTCAACCCCGCATCTCTTTGGTATTCATTCCCCAAAAAATAGATCGCAGAAGAAATCGACATTGAGAAAAGGAAAAAAAGTATAAAAAATCCTCGTAAACCCTTATCCCACCGATTTTTCTCCCACACGATTAATGTTTTCTCTTTTTTGATGATATTACAGTATGAATTCATAAATTCAGCTAAACGTTCAGCATCTGTTGTAAAATTTATATCATCGATAATCGAGTCACGAATTTTTTGGTACTGTTGATGGTTTTTATTATTCATGTTCATGGTCTTTATCTATCGCAAACATTCACTTTTCCATGATCCACGAATCACTTCAAATAAAATCATTGACATTTTTAGGATGAGCCGCCCAAACAAAAGGTAATTCATCCATTAACTTTTCTTTAGCAAATTTGAAATCATCAGATTCTATTTCTGAAAAATAATCTTCAGTATAAATACAATCTGGTCGCATCTTTTCTCTGATAATGTCTTCAACTCGATTAGCCAGTTCACCATTGCATCTCAGCTTAATTTGATATTGAGGAATAATCACTTTGTCCTCTTTCGTCAGACTTTTTTCAGTATAATTACAGAAAATAAAAATTGCCTCCCAGGGTATTGCCATTTCTTTTGGTTTTCTTTCTTTCATCATGGCAGGAAGCGCGAAGATACCGAGCATGCCGGCACCAGCACCCGCAAATATCATGGGCCCGCCCCAAATCAGAGAAAATAACACAAGCGGAATACAGACAATCATCATAAACTTAAATGCACTTTGTCGAAAACGCCTCCCCCTTCGATATCCCCGAAAATAGATCCCAGTTTCTGTGATTTTGTATTGATGTCTGTCTGGATAACACGACAATAACCCAATGAGTAACATTGAAGATAAAAATATTGACCCAATGATGATACCCCCATTATTATTATCTAGGTAAACAAATACTGTTATTGAAAAAAGAAAGACAAACATAATCAGCAATATCAGTCTAAGCCCTTTCACCCAAACATCTTTCTCCCATTCGAGAATAGCTGATTCATCCTTCATCAGACTCACATATCGTTCCATAAAAACGACAAGGCGTGATGAATCATCCGGAAGAGCTTGATCACGCATGACCTCTTCTCGAATATTTTCATATGTTACCTTATTGGAAGTTTTCGAGTTCATTAATTTTATATCCAACATTGAAGAGTTTTGGAGAAGTTAATTTACGTGCAAGATTGATCATCTTCTGGTAAGCGAGAGAATATTTCATGTTATTTTCATACTTCAGTAAACGAGAAATAAAAGATTTCCGAAACAGACTCTTTTTTCTTATCCGCAATGTAAATCCTTTATTTCCACTCAGTGCATCAATCCTCGAATCGTTTTTATTGAAGTCCACTGTAGCACGCCATGTTTTTTGGGTTGAGCAGAGATCATTCAGATTTTTCGTAAATTGTATAATGCTATCCATTCGCAGCATATTTTTTAAAATGGATCTGATGCATATCTGTGACTTCGTTTCCAGATAGGTTGAATCTCCAGACAGAAAAATCACGTGACCATTTCAATGCAAATTGAGTGAGTTTTTCCGTTTCGGTTCATTTTCAATACGGCGTGTTGAGTAAATTCAGTGAATTTGAACCGGTGCGGCAAAGTTAAATCAAATATGAAGCCATGAAGAGATTTCAGTTGAGGAACGATTATCTGTGAATTGAGGCGAAGTCACGTATCGATTGGAAATTCCTGCAGAGATGATTTGAACAAATATGTCGTCCATATATTTACAGCTTTCAGACAACTGATCAATTTAACGCACTCCAAAGGAGTGCGCTAAGTTAAATAACATGAAAAATTCACTTCACTAAAAATGGAATCTCTCTTTTTCCATGTTCCAATAGTTTCTCAAACTTTTCAGTTCGCATCTCTGAAAGTGTATCTTGAACATAAATCATTTGTTCTAACCTATGAGAATCTAAGAGTTCTTTCACTTCATCAAAATTTGAATCATCACAGACCAGATCAAACCTGAACTGTATTCTAAACCCTTTTTCTTTCGAAAAAAAACCTTCCTCGTTAATCACTCTAATGAAGAATATCGCTTCCCATGGCAAAGCCATTTCCTCAGGATCTTTTTCTCTGAATACCCTCGCCATTGAGAATACACCCAAAGCGCCTGCACCCGCACCTGCAAAAACCATTGGACCCATGATCAAGAATAGTCCGATCACGGTCGGAATTGCGAGCAGAAGAAAAAATCTGAGCGTCCCCTGACGAATTGATTTACCTCTACGGTAAGAGCGTACATAAATACCAGATGTTGTGATTCGGTGTTGATATCTCTCGGGATAAAAAGATAATAACATTGAAATAAAAAGTATAGATAACATAACCGCACCGATGACTAGCCCGGTTCCTTTTAAATACTCATCTCCCAAGAATTCAATCGCAGAAGAAATCGAAATAGCAACGAGAAAGAAAAATAGACAACCGCCTCGTAACCCTTTTTCCCACCGGTTTTTCTCCCAAGCGATTAATGGTTTCTCTTTCTTGATGATATTACAGTATGAATTCATAAATTCAGCTAAACGTTCAGCATCTGTTGTAAATTTTATATCATCGATAATCGAGTCACGAATTTTTTGGTACTGTTGATGGTTTTTAGTATTCATATTCATGGTCTTTATCTATCGAAAACATTCACTTTTCTATGATCCACGAATCACTTCAAATAAAATCATTGACATTTTCAGGATGAGCCGCCCAAACAAAAGGTAATTCATCCATTAACTTTTCCTTAGCAAATTTGAAATCATCAGAGTCTATTTCTGAAAAATAATCTTCTGTATAAATACAATCTGGTCGCATCTTTTCTCTGATAATGTCTTCAACTCGATTAGCCAGTTCACCATTGCATCTCAGCTTAATTTGATATTGAGGAATAATCACTTTGTCCTCTTTCATCAGACTTTTTTCAGTATAATTACAGAAAATAAATATTGCCTCCCAGGGTATTGCCATTTCTTTTGGTTTTCTTTCTTTCATCATGGCAGGAAGCGCAAAGATACCGAGCATGCCGGCACCAGCACCCGCAAAAATCATTGGCCCACCAAAAATTAGAGCAAATAACACAAGCGGAATACAGACAATCATCATAAACTTAAATGCACTTTGTCGAAAACGCTTCCCTCTTCGATATCCCCGAAAATAGATGCCTGTTTCTGTGATTTTGTACTGATGCCTGTCTGGATAACACGATAACAACCCAATGAGTAACATTACAAAAAAAGATAAAGTTCCAAATATTAGGCCACCATCATCATATTCTAAATAGACTACTATTGTCATTGAAAATAACATCAATGACATTACCAACAACATCAATCTTAACCCTTTCGCCCAAACATCTTTCTCCCATTCGAGAATAGCTGATTCATCCTTCATCAGACTCACATATCGTTCCATAAAAACGACAAGGCGTGATGAATCATCCAGAAGAGCTTGATCACTCATGATCTCTTCTCGAATATTTTCATATATTTTCTTATTGGAAGTTTTCGAGTTCATTAATTTTATGTCCAACATTTAAGAGTTTTGGAGAAGTTAATTCACGTGCAAGAGACATCATCTTCTTGTAAGCGAGAGAATCTTTCATGTCACTTTCATACATCAGTGTACCAGAAATAAAAGATTTCTGAAGTGAATCATTATCCTGTAATGATAGGTCCAGCTTATAAGCATGTGGCTTTGCTTTATCTTTCGGTTTGCCCGTGTTTAAATCAAGATCTGTCTCGTACCATACAAACAGAAGAGCCGGACAACGTCGATATCCTATCACACCAGATGGCATCCATTTTCTCGCTACCCAAAGCTTTAATAAGATAGAATCAGAGTTTTTTCCCCAAGATGCAACACTAAACTCTTCATTTTTAGAGGATGGTATCGAAACCTTAGACTCAGATTTTTCCTTGACATTAGTTACATATGGTACATAGCCATCAATCCATTCGCCATACCATGAACGATTATTTATTGTACCTATTTCATCGATATGAAAAAACTGATAATCCGTATCAGGAACCTTTAATTCTGTCGCATCAGGGTAGCTCATGAGATCGACTCGAATCTTTTCATTTTGCAATGCCTTCGGCAATTCGATGAACAACCAATATCCATCCACCTGCTCTTCAATCAGCTTACCATTGTGTACCACAGTCGGTTGTGAAAATACTTTCGGGCGATTTTTGATCTGGCTCAATGCTTCAAGACACTTTTGATAACCGTCAATTGTCTCTTCCCATGCCTGATCCTCTTTCAAAATTTTCTCATTATCTAAAGAGTCTCTTATGCCCCATGTTGACTTAGTCAACCAAATACTTATGTCATCCTCTTTTAATAGATTAAGATACATGGTTGCAAACCCATAGATAATACCACCAATGATACCTGCAGCGAAACCAGGAATGGCGATAATCGGAATTGTGAATATTCTAAAAAATAGAGAAAATAGTCCAATAGAACCAGATGTTGTCATCAGTGATGTCCCTAGCAATTTCACAATATTGGCATTTCTTTTTCGACCACTTGACTCTGAAATGTCATATTTGAAAATCTGATAAGATTCAATTGCACCTGCCACAATTAAAGTAAACTCAGTTAGCACCCCAACTAATAAATATTTCGCAAGAGAACTAGCTAGTTTTAAATCTCCTGATTTACGACTAGCCAATAATGTTTTATGTATCGATCGACTATTATTCGATATGATACTTTCACCTGTATTTAATGATAAAGAACCGATATTATTTTTAAGGTATCCATAATAAACTCTTAACAATGACTCCGCTAGCCACATTGGTCGATAGATTAAAGTCAAGCGATCTTTCTCTGAAATTTGATCCTTTCTAAGTATCTTATTGTAATCTTCATGCAATGCATACACGTTAAATAAAACTATCGTAGAAACCAATAACCGAGGTATATTGTTTGAAACAATGAGATTGTTGTTATCTAAAATAGGCTGGATGAATCTGGATTTGAAAATCTTTTGTATATCCGAATCAGTAAATTTAAAAGAAAAAAGCAATTTGAATGATAAAGGTTTTGCTTTTATTTCATAGAATGACTTTTCAATAAAATATTTAGTTCTACTTGCAGCACTTGTGGCCTTTCTATAAGACTCATTTAATTCATCAATTCGATGATAATAATATGATAGTTTTTCAGATGTCTCAGTGATTTTATTTAAGCTTGTTTCAGGTAAAGTTACACCATAGCCTGAAGCATGGAGACTAACTGTTGCAGGTGTCAATGACTCTAACTTAAGTTCCACTTTATTTTTCCAGCTTTTTATTACTTTATTCACTGAAAACCTTATCATCCAGGTAGGCACCATATCTAATAGTTTATCAGCAGCTTTATCCAAACCGCTGTTAAGTCTTGCATTTAGAAAGTTTTGATATTTTGGTCTGATTGTGTCGTGATAAAATTTGAAGTTATCTAATTCATCAGTATCTAACAATTCAAAAAACTTAGTTAGCGTATTTATATTTGCAGATATATCAGCACTACTCGATTGGATAGACCACTCATTTGCAATATCTAACCAATCGCTTAGCCTTTCCTCAGAAATAGCCTGACTAATTAAAGTGTTAAACGCCTCATTCGGATAATGTTCTGTGGCTAGCGTTGTCACATTATAAATGAAAGACTTAAACTTTGGGTCCCCCAAGAAAGCCGATGTACCAATTAAATTAGTAATTGGTTTGTCTTTTTCTAATTGATCATCAAGTTTTAGTCTACCACTATCACTTAATGAAGCTAATAAATAATTCAGCCATGTGTTTACTTTTTCATAGAAAATCTCTGCATGTTCTTTTTCGTCAAGGTTAAAAAACAATATGTATGGATCATTTCCTATCAAATCTAATATGGATAACGAAAAATCACTTGAAAAATTCAATCTGTTCTTAAAGTACACATCAGCTAAAGTACACGAGATGTTGAATTCATTGGACTCTCGGAGTTTTACGCAGTTTCTCCAATGTATCTTTTGATTAAACTGTTTCTCATAATAGTTCACAGATTCAAATTTATTTCGAACACCGACTTTTTGTAGATCATCTTTTAACAAGTAAAAAGCAGACCATCTTGAGAATTTATCAATACCATTAACATCTTCCGGAAGATAAATGCTATCTGCGTGGAACGAGATCTTAGACATGGCCTTAGCATACTTCACGGGGTCCTTGGCCAGTTCCTGCCCTAACGGATCACTTTCATCTAATTGCAAATTACAGAAACCTGTTACAGCTTTCGTCACATTAAATTTATCCTGATTTTCTTCCTGCCAATCAACCCAGTCAGCCAAGTAATCAACTGTCACTACGAACGAATCTTCAACCATCGCAATGGGATCTTCCAGAGCAAGAATATCTGCAAATTGCGGGTTTTCTTCATCAATGGTGTTGAACAATACATCGTTACTCACCACCGGCATGAAGGGTTGGGGATTTCCTTTTTCGTCAACATGTTGCTTTGTCGGCATGATCGTACTGGCAAAACGGTCATCCTGATTTGCGTCGCCAGCATCCATATCGGCGATTAATTGCGGTAAATCGTCAAAAACGGTCTGCTCACTGGGTGGTTTCCCCAGAAGTCGCATGAAATCGTATACACCACCGGATATTTGGGTTGCCTGATGACGGAAGTCGGGATCGTCTGAGAACATGCTTCGCTGCCGTTCTGTCCACTGACGTTCAGAGAATACAATGTACGCTTTGCCGATCAAAAAATGTCCCGGTAGGTAAGGCGTTATCGCCCCGTCCCGTTCAAAATTTTCACCTGACTTTTTATATTCGAACAACATGGATGCATGCGGGTAATCTTTTTCCATGCCTTGGCCCAACGGCTCATAATAGACATATACATAACCTTCCCGAATCTGCCGCAGAGTCAGTGTGTGCACAGTCTGGCCTTCAAACCGGCTTGGTTTGAGGTTGTATTTTTTGACTAAGTCTTGATTCAACGGATTTAATCCCGCCAGCACTTTCTCTTCAAACCCAGCTTCTGATTTTTCTGCCAGTGTGCGAGTATCAGGAGCAACTTCGTCTAACGCATAACGGGCCAAACATAGCTTATAGGTTTGCTGGGGGGCATCAATTAGGCTCTTTAGATTCAAAATGACTGAATTTGATAACAGAGCAAAGGTGCTGAGCGGCGCTAACTGATGCTGCAACAGAGTGCTACGAAAGCGGTAAATCATATTATCGGTCAGGTTGACTTCCCGAATCGGCTTGGCTGGTAAGGTATTACGTTTTTGCAAATCTTTGATCAATTCCGGGAAAGATAAATTCAGTTTATCCCCCACGCGGAGGGAACTTTCATTACCGAGATAACCCGCATTCATTTCACAAAGTTCTTTTGCTGAGAAACCATATAAGTCTGCGATATCTCCCCAGGTTTCCCGCCCATACTCATTGTCTTTCGCTTTGACCGTATGCATGGTATTTGCTGCAACAAGCGTTTCTTGGATGATGAACTTATCACCCGGATAAATTTTATGCTCACGCTCGCCATACTTATAGAAAGGGTTTAAATCTTTCAGCGCGGCGACAGACAAACCATGCTTCTGCGCAATACTGGCTAAGGTATCACCGGTTTGCACCCTGTAATATTGTCTGCGTTTTTGTTGCTGGGAGGGATCGTCCCCTTCAGACAGAGATACAATCACTTCATCGCCCGGGATCATTTTGTCTTTACGGTCCCCAATCTTGTATTCAGGGTTCATCTCCAGCAATTCGGCCTGTGTCAGCTCGTATGCTTCAGCGATCTCAGATAGGGTCTCTCCTTGTCGAACGACATGGATTTTTTCTTCCGGCTGAGGTTCAAATGGCTGGACTTTCCCTTCATTCTGAGCTGAAAGGATTGCATCCAGATCCACCTTTGAAGCATGGGTATCAAGCCATGCCGCATCAATCTTTTTGAACGTTTCTTCACTCAGTTTGGTTGCACTGTGGAAAAGGTGCTGTGTCTTACAGACTTGGTCATTCATGCGCCAGGGTAACAAGATAGTTTTAAATATCTGGTTTGAACGCGGCTGGTCAGACAGTTTGTCAGCCGTTGACTCGGTTATGGTGTAAGCCCACATTTTCTCTGTTTCACAAATTTTATATTCGTTCAGCAACTTGTGATCCATGAAATGGTAATAGTATCCCTGTGTCGGTAACCCCAGCCGATAACCGGCTTCCAGGCCAACATAAACAGGGATAAAAGCTTCGCGGGCTTTCCGGGTATCTTTGGGCTCGACTGTCACGGCATCCACAGTCACGGACATCGATTTTCCTTCAGTAACGACATGTAACTTCCGGCTCTCCTGATGCTGTAATTCAGCCACCAGCAGCGTCGTATCACCTTGATCAACAACTTTAAAATTCGAGATCCTTTGTTCCTGTTCGGTTCTGCCAAGCAAGAAAAAATGAGGAAGCTTCAGATTCCGGCAAACTTCAGCTTTGCATCCAAGTTCAATCACATATTCATATTCAGGCGGTGTTTCCTCGGTTTCTTTGACTTTGCCGACATCTTTTGATTTTGCATCATATGCGTTATCGATAAGTGAAGCGTAATGTGCTTTCGGAAAATATTGACGTTCTGAAGAATCGCTCACGGTACCACCTGAATCCTTTGAAAATAAACACTATTTTACCCTGAAGCCATGGTTGAAATCTGACTGAATTTATAGGCGATTCGTCGGTTCATCCTGTCAGATTATCTTATTTTCTGAAATTAGGTCGCAGTTCATGCTCAGACATACGGCTGCACAAGATGCAACCGTTTGTGATTGAAAAGAAGCGACAATCAACCCGGTACGACAAAGTCAAATCAGAGATGAAGCCGTGAAGCGCTTTCAATAGAAGCACAGTGATTTGTGAAGTGAGGTGAAGTCACTCATCGATTGGAAATACGGGAGGGTGTGAACCAGAGTTAAAAAAACGGGAACCCTTGTCTGGTTCCCGATGCTGTGTTCAGTGACTTAGGTTTGTGACGCTTGATTAACCAATCAGGCGTTCGCTGTCTTGTGCCAGCTCGTTCAGTACCACGGTCTGAGCACGCTTGAAGAAGTTAAAATCAGTGGCTGTGGCGCTGGTGTAAGCGCCCATCATCCGGCCAACGACCAGATCGCCATTTTCCAGCTTCGGCAGCATGATATTTTCTGCAATCACGTCGATGCTGTCGCAGGTTGGCCCGGACAGAACGCTTGGCAGATATTCACCATCCTGTTTCAGTGTCACCAGCGGATACTTTGCATCATCAAACATCAGGCCACTGAACGAACCGTAGATACCGTCGTCCAGGTAGTACCACATTTGGCCTTCACGCTCGGCCATGCCCATAACGGACGCAACGCTGGTGACTGCCTGCGCCACAATGAAGCGACCCGGTTCAGCAATGATCTGAACCGTTTCAGGCAGTTCGCTCAAAGCCTGATGAATCGGCTCGCAAAAAGCATCAATCGGCATCACTTGTGTGGTGTAAGACACCGGGAAACCGCCACCAATATCCAGTGTACTCAGGGCTGGCAGACCACGGGCGACCACGGCCTGCATCACTTCATGACAGGTTCGGATCGCATCCACGTATTTTTGCGGATGCATGGTTTGCGAACCCACATGGAATGACAGACCTTTGACCCGGATATTCCATGCTTTCGCCGTTTCAATGATCGTCAGTGCCTGTGCCGGTGAGCAGCCGAATTTTTTCGACAGGTCGGCAAAAGCTTCTGAGTTGCGGAAACTCAGGCGAACCAGCAATTCCACTTCGTCCTGATACGGCTTGAACTTGGCCAGCTCGTTCAGGTTGTCGACCACAAACACACGACAGCCATAAGCCAGCGCATCGCGGATGTCGGCATCACGCTTGATCGGGTGCGTATGAATCGTGCGTTCGGCAGGGACACCTGCCTGTGCCACCAGATCCACTTCTCCGCTGGTCGCCAGATCGAAACTGGCGCCTTCTTCCAGCAGTGTTCTGACCACTGCCGGATGAGGCAGCGGCTTGAGCGCAAAGTGCAGGGTGACATTCGGCAGTGCCTGGTTTAAAGCACGGTATTGCTGGCGGACCACATCGCAGTCCAGCATGAGCAGCGGTGCGCCAAACTGGGCCACGGAAGATTCGATAAATTGAATCTCTTCAGCAGAGATCGCTTGTGTCGCAAAAGACTGAAAGTCCAGAACAGAAGGCGCATGAGCCATTTTAAGCCATCCATCAATCAAAGCACGTTTCACGGTGATGTCATGAAACGTGGAGCGTCAAAAAAAGCGCGGTTGCGCAGTCAAAGTCACTCTTGGATAGTTGCTCTATCGCCTTGCCACAAAGCTGTGATGTACTCGGATTGGCTATCATCAAGAAGCGGCGCGATATTAAGGTCAACACCGCATTGGTGCAATAAAAAATTCGGGTCTATAAAGCAAAATTTTTTTGCACTCAGGATAAGATTTCCTCATGGTCTGAATGTATCAGCGCAGCACAGTGCTGGCGCCTTTCAGCACCTTTTCAACCACCCGGATAACTTTCGCTGTCGTGTAGATGATCTGGGCAACCTGCTGCGGATCCTGTCTGGCCTGGCGAGCCTGCTGGCTGAGCAGGGACAGCTGTGATAAGGCATCCTGGCTGGCTTCTGTGGTTGGCGTCTGCGTTGGTTCCATTGCTTGACTGAGCTGATCCAACAGGGTGTCTATGCTTTGCTGTAAGTGCAGGGCCTGTTCAAAATCAAGGGTGATTTCTTTGACTTTTCTCAGCTCATCAATTGCTTCAACGAGATAGTTGCCCAGTGGTGTTTGTTTCATGCGTCGTCCTTACAGATTAATTGGTCATCTTTAAGTTCAAAGCCGGTTTCACAACTGCTCAGGAGATCGTTGAGCGAAGCGTAATGGCGTCCGGTGTCTCTGAGTTCCCCTGCAATTCTGATAAACGCTTTGCCACTGAATTCATCGTTCGCGACCAGATTAGCGATTTCGTGATGCTTGTCTTTCAGGGTTTGTGTTGCGGCACCCAGTTGCTGAAAAATGAGTTCAGTGGCGGCAATGTTTACCGAGCGCTGTGTGAGTATTTCAATCTGGCTGATGATGTCTTGCCGGCTGAGCTTTCCCTGCGTTTTCATCAGATTAAACTGGCGGATATCCGTGCTGAGGTTATCCCGGCGCTCAGATAAAAGGGATGCATAGAACCGACCGGATGCCAGACGCTGGCTGATGGCATCGCAGATGGCGCTCACCGCTGGGTCTGAACTCAGGATGATGGCTTTCAGGGCCTTTCGTCGCTGAGATTCGGCCACAGTGGAACCAATACCGGCAATGGCAGATGAAAGGACAAAAAAAGTATCTTCATCGGTGTCAAAGAGTGGTTTTTCCGTTAATTTCTCATACTGATGATTGGCACGGATCATCGCACCGCTCAGGCGGGCTGCGGCATAATCAATGTCTGCGCGATAGCGCGCATCAGCCAGCTCGCCCAGCGCCTGACTGTATTCTTTCAGCGAATTGTTGAGTCGAAACAGAGTCAGTTGCTGCTGATTGATATCGGCGTAGGTTTTGGCTTGTCGGGTCAGGCGGTCGGAGGTGAGCAGGGTCGTTGGATTTTCAAGTTCCAGTGCTAATGTGCGGGTTGCCCGCTGTGTCTGTAAGGCTTTATTTTCCTGCATCATCTCACCCAGTTGCGTGGTCAGTTGATTGCTGGCTTGCGCATACACACCGAGATCATTGCTTACATGCTGACTGCAGCCCATGAGAAGTAGCAGAGAAAGGGAGGCGGCAGCAATTTTGACAGACATGTGAAATCCCGGTGACAAAAAACAAGATGTCTTCACCATAATTGCAATCCATTGAGTATGCTCGTGGGGGATTCAGTGATCTGAGAAAATTGTGCAGCGGTTAACATTTTTCTTTACCTTCCATTGGGGGGAAGGTTTAGCATGCGAGGGGATTCGGATACAGGGAGCAACAATGATGGGATGCTGTAACCAGGCACCAAACGGCGGCAGTAAAAGCCTGGGTCTGCTGGCGAAAGCGATTCTCGGATTAGCCGTTGTGATCGTACTTTTGGCGGTATTGTTTGGATAAGCGGTGGGCCGGGCAGTTGACGCCCGGATCAATTTTGGGTATTTTGCCACCGAACCACGAATTTGGACTGCTCTACCATGCTTTACATCCTATACAAGAATTTTGTCAGACGAGTGAGCTCCGCGCATTAACACGGTGAAGTGTTGCTCGGAGCTGAAACTCTTTTGAATCTTCATCAGATACTGTGTTGTATGCCTGAACCTGTCAGGGGGGCATCCCGTATCTGAAGCAAGTAGAGAGTGGGCCGACGATGACCTTCATCGTCGGCCTTTTTTGTTTCTGTGATTCAGAAACAGCATGTCTTGAAGCAAAATGCTTGCGACGGGGGCCGGTATCAAAATACCGCCCCCGTTTTTTTATGGATGTAACACCATGAGTTTACTTACAATTCAAAATCTGACGTACCACATTGGTGATAAAACGCTTTATCAGAATGCCGGCTTTACACTCTTTCACGGTGAACATATCGGGGTGACCGGCAAGAATGGTGTGGGCAAAAGTACCCTGCTGAAACTGCTGCAGTCCGATTTGTTACCGGATGAGGGCGATATCATCTGGCAGCCCGCGATCCGGATTGGCTATCTTGATCAGCATGCGGAAATGAACGCGGCGATGACTGTGCGGGATTATCTGCAGACGGCATTTGCCAATTTATATGCCCTTGAAGCGGAGATGATGGCGATTTACGCCTCCCCTGAACAATGTTCGCGGGACAGTTTTCTGGCCCGTGCTGCCGAGATTCAGGCGACGCTGGAAAGTCAGGCTTTTTATCTCATCGACAACCGGATCGATGCGATTGCAGACGGGCTAGGCATCGTCCAGTTTGGCATGGAAACCCGCTTGGGCAGTCTGAGTGGCGGGCAGCGGCACAAAGTGATGCTGGCATCGCTGCTGTTAATTGCACCGGATGTATTGTTGCTGGATGAGCCGACGAACTATCTTGATACCGTGCATGTGGACTGGCTGGCAGAGTATCTGAACAGCTTTGAAGGTGCATTGATGGTGGTGTCGCATGACCGAGCTTTTCTGAACCGAATCGCGACAGGCATATGCGACATCGATCATCAGCAGATACGCAAGTACAAAGGGAACGTCGAGAAAGCTATGGCACAGAAAGCCAGTGATGACGCGGCGCATGCAAAGCAGTATCTGGCACAGAAAAAGCACATCGACAAGCTGGAACAGTTTATCGCTAAAAATGGCGCCGGAGTGAATGCGAGTATTGCCAATGGCCGGAAAAAGCAGTTGGCCCGAATGGAGCGACTGAGCGCACCCGAGCAGGAAAAAACGGTGTCGATCAGTTTCCGGACAGCTTCGCACAGCGCTCAGCAGGTGCTGGCGGCCACGGATCTGGAAATTGGTTACACCAGGCCTCTGCTCCCGAAGATGGATTTCAACATTGCGCGGGGAGAGAAAGTTGTGATCGCCGGTTTCAATGGGATCGGTAAATCCACGCTGCTGAAAACCCTGGTGAGTGAGCTGGCACCGATAGCCGGAGACATTGAACTGGCGCAGGGCGTGAAGCTGGGGTATTTCGAGCAGGAACTGCATTGGTACGATCCCCAGGCGACGCCGGTCAATCTGGTGAAATCTGCCTGTCATGGTCTCGATGATAAGGCCGCCCGCCAGCATCTGGCACGATTCGGCCTGTCCGGGAAACTGGCACTGCAGCCGATTCATTCGCTCAGCGGTGGGGAGCAGACCAAGGTGAAGCTGTGCCGTCTGGCCTTGCAGCCCACGAATCTGCTGGTGCTTGATGAACCCACGACACATCTGGATGCCAGAGTGAAGGCGGCACTGAAACAGGCATTGATGGATTACACCGGCACTTTGATTCTGGTGTCTCATGAACGGGACTTTGTCGCCGGATGGCCAGACAAGGTGATCAACATCCAGAAGATGATGCCAGTTGCTGACTCAGAATTAGTTTAAGGCATCATAAAATGAAAATTTTGCTGTTTTTCATTGCTTTCTTGGTGGGTGCTGATGAACTGATGCTGGGACCGATTCTGGTCCCGATCGGACAGGATTTAGGGGTTGCACCTGAACGGGTCACCTTGTTTATCACGGCCTACAGTCTTGCACTGGCATGCTGCCAATTGCTTTTGCACTGGCGGCGGATGCATCCGGTGAAAATGCAATGAAGCAAATCGCCTGGGTTCAGTCCGGGCTGACACTGGGTATGATTTCAAGCCCGGCTTTTGGTGCGTTCTTCGCAGAGGCTTTGTCCTGGCCGTCGTATTGTTTGGTGTGGCGATAATGGTGCGCAAACCAGTCAAAACGACATCGTAATCCGATGAGAAATACCCGCCCTGCTCGCGTGCAGGGCGGAACCCGTTACTTGACCTTTTTCAGCGTATGGAAGAACTGGATTTCATCCGCACGATAGGCATTTTCAGCAACACTCAAGACAACAAATCGTTGATATGTTTCATGGGCCGCATTGCGATATCACACGCGATCAAGAAGATGATTTCAGTTTTTTGATGAGCTGAATCTCTTCTTTTTTGTAGGCGATTTCGGCGATTTTCCATTCACCATTTTCGAGTTGGAATGTCCAGTAGGTATCCTGAGACTTGGTGTATTTATCCCCTTGAATAATCTCGTCTGTCTCATTGTTCACTAAATAATCGGCTAATTTTGTCGTGACTTGTATACTGAGTGTGACACCATTGAGTTTCCCCTTGCGGTGATTGAAATGTGCACCATAAGGCATCATAAACTTAATTTCTTTCACATCGCAGATATTTGTCAGACCTTTATTTTTCCATTCTTTCAGATATTTTTGATTTTGTTCTTGAAAATAGGCATGAGTCATTTTAGTGGCTAATGCATCCGTATCTAACGCTTGCCAATCCTGATAAGTCTCGCGTATCAGGTCCTGAAAGAATACTTGCAGATTTTCCCATTCATACTTGCTGTCAAGCGGAATGATTTGGCCGAGGACCTCATTCATTTCTTGCATTTTTTTCTTGGAATCAAAGTGGGAAGCTATCCCAATAATGACGAAGAAAGGCAGCAGGAAGAATAAGAAAAAACCGAGAAGACCTCCGCCCCCGCCAGAAGAGGAAAACGGGCGATAACCAGAACTAGAGGAGCTGGATGAGGAAAAACCGCCGGGTCCGGCAATGGCGGTTTCAGCGATCAAAGCGAGTGTGATGGATGCGAAAAGAAGGATTAATTTTTTATTATTCACCGAAAAGTTCCTTATCTAAGACATGGAATGATTGAAATATTGAATGATCATATTGCGGGGGACGTGAGATCAGGAGCCTGCCTTCCTGATTTTGATGAGTTTAATATCTTCACTTTTGTAGACGATTTCAGCGATTTTCCATACACCGTTTTCCAGTTTAAACGTCCAATAGCTTGATTGATTTTGCGTGTTTTGATTGCCTCGGATAATTTCACCGGTGCTGTGATTCACTAAGTAATCTTTGATGCTGGCATAGACACTGATTGTGAATGTAACGGCATTGAGTGGCTCACGACGAGGTTGAAGGTGAGCACTATAGGGCAAGATGTAGTGGATTTTTTCAACATCACAAATATTCGTGAGCCCTTTGCTTTTCCAACCGGACAGATATTTCCTTTCCTGGCTGCGAAAATAACCATGAGTCATTTTCAAGGCGAGTGCTCGGGTATCCATGGCTTGCCAATCCTGATAGGTTTCGTCAATGAAACCCTTGAAATACTCTCTCAGTTGCTCCCATTCATACTTGCTGTCAATGGCGCTGAGCTGGCTGAGTACTGCATCAGTTTCTTTCTTCCTTTTCTTTTTATCTCTCCTGAAACAAAGAATGCTCAGGACGAAAAATGGCAACGCGCCATACAAAAACAAGTTGATCACAACGCTCAAACTTGCGTCCCCACCTCGATCGCGGGATGAATAAGAAAACGACAGAGAACCAGAGGAGCCGGACGACCAAAAACCGCCGGGTCCTGCAATGGCGGTTTCAGCGATCAAAGCGAGTGTGATCGATGCGAAAAGAAGGAATGTTTTTTTATGGTTCACCACAAGTCCCTAGACAAAGACATTGAATCATTTTAATTTTTTGATTACCCATTGAGGGCGGACCTGTCGGTGGATGAATTAAATTTAGAATGCATTGGTTTTCGTATGCCGCCGTGTTGAGCTTGCAGATGAAAACAACCAGCGAGGGCAGGATAGAAGCGAGAAGCCCCTGCATCACCGGGGCCATGCAGGGGTTGTGTCGGGCGATGAAATATCGTGCGTTGTTACCAGCCGGAGAGAACGACTTTACCAATCATATTGCCCTGCTCAACAATGGCATGGGCCTGACGAAGGTTTTCTGCGTTGATTGGCGTGAGGTGCTCCCGCAAGGTGGTCTGAATTTTGTCCAGATCGACCCATTCGCCGAGTTGATCCAGCAGTTTGCCCTGAGCCGCCATATCTTCGGTTTGGTACATGGCGCGGGTAAACATGAACTCCCACACGAAACCGGCACTTTTACTTTTCAGGGGTTCCAAGTCCAGCGGCTGATCACTTTCCACGATGCTGCAAATCATGCCCTGGGGCTTGATAATTTGCGCCATGGTTTGCCAGTGTCCGGCGGTGTCGTTGAGACAGAAGATGTAATCGACAGAGGTCACCCCCAGCTCTGCGAGCTGTTCAGCCATGTTCTCACGGTGACTGATCACCTGCGCAGCACCTAAATCCCGGCACCATTGTGCCGTTTCGGGGCGTGATGCAGTCGCAATCACAGTCAGCCCCTGGATCTGACTGGCCAGTTGAATGGCCATCGAACCGACACCGCCTGCACCGCCGATAATCAGCAGCCTTTGCTGGCGCTGATCGCCTTCCGGCTTGATCCCTAAACGGTCAAACAGCCCTTCCCAGGCGGTGATCCCAGTTAGTGGGAGCGCAGCCGCTTCTGCCATGGTGAGGGATTGTGGCTTTTTGCCGACGATGCGCGCATCCACCACATGATATTCACTGTTTGTGCCGGGGCGGGTAATGTCACCTGCGTAATAGACTTCGTCCCCCGGCTGAAATTGGGTGACCTGCTCACCGATAGAGACGACCGTTCCTGCGGCATCCCAGCCCAGAATGCGGGGTTGAGGCTCGATTTTATCTTTCGGTGCCCGGACTTTGGTGTCTACGGGATTGACCGAAATGGCTTCTACCCGGACCAGAATATCGTGACCGGAGACAGAAGGGGCAGGCAGTTCAACATCGATCAGACTGTCCGGATTGGAAATCGGTAAATAGTGCGTCAGCGCAACAGCTTTCATCAAAGGGTCCTCAGATTTGTGATTGATCATAAGCATAATCGGTGTAGCCGGTTTCATTGCCGCCAAAGAGTGTAGCGGGATCGGTGATTTCATTGAGCGGGAGCTGGTGTTTCATCCGAAACGGTAAGTCAGGATTGGCCAGAAAACTTCGGCCAAAGGCGACCAGATCCACCAGCCCGGCCTGCATCAGGTCGTGTGCTTTTTCAGCTGTATAGTTGCCCGCCACCATGATGCTGCCGCTGAAGGTCTCACGCAGTGCCTGCCGGAATTCAGGGGTGACTTCAGGCGCATCATCCCAGTCGGCCTCGGCCAGATGAACATAGGCGATTCCGGTCTGCTCAAAATACCGGGCTGCCAGCAGAATGGCATCTGTGGCCTGAGGATCGTTCATGCCGCGTTGGGTAATGAACGGTGCAAGACGAATCCCAACACGTTTGGCGCCGATGGCATCGCTGACGGCATTGACAACTTCGGTTGCGAACCGGATACGATTTTCCAGCGAGCCGCCGTATTCGTCCGTGCGCTGATTGGAGGTCTGACGTAAAAACTGATCGATCAGATAGCCGTTCGCACCGTGGATCTCTACACCGTCAAATCCGGCATCGATCGCATGGATTGCAGCCTGCCGATAGTCGGCGATCACCGATTGAATTTCATTTGTTGTCAGTGCTCTGGGGACCGGACAGTCTTCCATGCGGCCTTTGCCATCGCCGCCGACCACCCACACCTGTGCATCCGGTGCAATAGCCGAAGGTGCCACGGGCAGTCCGTCCGGATGGAATGAGGCATGAGACATCCGCCCCACATGCCACAACTGCAGAAACATTTTGCCGCCTTGCGCATGCACTGCCTGTGTGACACTGCGCCAGCCCTGAATCTGTTCAGCCGAGTGAATACCGGGTGTGAATGAATAACCCTGACCCTGTGCAGAGATCTGCGTGGCTTCAGAAATGATCAGTCCCGCGCTGGCTCGCTGCGCGTAATATTCAGCCATCATGTCGTTTGGGATATTCCCCGGTTGGCTGGTGCGGGAGCGTGTCATGGGTGCCATGACAATGCGGTTGCTGAGTGTGATGTCACCGAGTGGGTATGGGGTAAACAGTGGTTCGTGTGTCATCTGAATGCTCCGTGAATCAAAAAAGATGGGATACATGACAGTCTAAACTTTCAGAAAAAATTGATAATGGGTATAAATACAAAAATACTTTTCACTATTTCTGAATTCAGGTGTCTGTGGATATGTCAAAAATCGATGATATGGCGTTGTTTGTGCAAGTCGCTAAATCTGGCGGGCTGGCAGCCGCCGGACGAAAGCTCGGGCTGTCTCCGGCCAGTATGACGGCCCGGATGAATCAGATTGAACAGCGTTATCAAACCCGGTTACTGAACCGGAATACCCGGCAGGTGAGCCTCACCGATGCCGGACAGCGATTCTACCAGGGCTGTTTACGCGTGCTGGATGAAGTGGCTGTTGCTGAGGCCACGCTGAGTCAACAGGAAGCGGCATTATCCGGTACATTGCGGGTGACGGCTCCGTCGGACTTTGGCCGTCAGTATGTTGCGCCGGCATTGGCAGCATTTGCCCGTGAACATCCGGATGTGATGCCGCACCTGAATCTGACTGACGGTAACCTCAAGCTGGTTGATGAAGGGATTGATCTGGCTATCCGGCTGGGGAATTTACCGGACAGCACGCTGGTGGCCCGGCCACTGGTGCAAAATCGTCGCGTGTTATGTTCGTCTCCGGCCTATCTTGAAAAAGCCGGTACGCCAGACACTCCGGCTGAACTGGCAAAGCATCGTTGCTTAGTGATGGAGTGGGGCGGTCTGGCGATGGATGAATGGTATTTCACGACAGAGTCAGGACAGTCGGCCGTCCGGGTGCGTGCCGCGATGACCAGTACGGACGGCGCGATGATTCGGCAATGGGCCGTCGACGGCTGCGGCATTGCCATGAAATCCTGGTGGGATGTGCGCCAGGATGTGCTTGATGGTCGCTTGATGTTGTTATTCGACGATCAGGTGATTGGGCTGAATCGCAGCGATGCGGGATCGGTCGGGATCCATCTGGTCTATCCCGGCCGGAAATTCCAGCCCCGCCCGGTTCAGGCATTCACCACGTTTCTGCTGGAGTGGATGGAAACCTTGTAAAAAAACTTCCCCGACACTGCTGGGGAAGGGGTGTCACGCGTGGCAATCAGGCCGTGGCCAGATGAACATGTGCCTGACGCCGGTAAAGAAACTGCATGGTGAATCCGGCCAGCAGAATGATGATGCCCATGATGGTGAAACCGAATGCGGTCAGATTCAGGCCGCTGAGTACAGCAATCAACGTAAAACCCAGCCCCTGACTCAGGACCGAAAAGAGCTTGAGTCCGCCTTCGATGCGTCCCCGTTCATGCACACTCACCTCGTGATTCATTTTATTGGTGCGGGCAATCCGGTTGAATGCATTGAAGAAACCCAGAACCACGGTCAGGGCCACAAGGACTTCCGGGATCAGCCAGAACGACATGATCAGCAGCAAGCACCCCATGATGAGCACGGCGCTGATCATGGCTTTTTCGTGACTGAAGCGGGCCAGCAAACGGGTGATCAGCAAGCCTGTGATCAATGCACCAACGCCGTAACTCAGCGACCAAGAGGCAAACCAGCTGCCGCTGATCTGCTGTTCTGAAAAATAAACCGGAACCAGCTTGGCCAGATAAGACAGCATGGGATACGTCAGGCACGATAGTGCAAGAAACATAAAGAAAGCGGGCCGACGGGCGAAAATCGCACGACTTGCCCCTAACTGGGAGAAGAAAGGCTGCGACTTTTGTGGTTTCAGCTGACGCCGGTAAGGCGTACAAAAATAACTGAATGCAGCGATTGCGGATGCCAGCGTTGCCAGCAATGAAAATTCAATCATCGACCAGGTGGTCAGCAACACAATGCCCGCTGCACCGGCCCCCAGCGTGGTCAGCTGCATCACGACTTCCTGCTGACCCGTGATTCTGGCGTATTCTGACTTGTCGTAATTTTCCTGAGTGAACGCGTTATTGGTACTCCAGGCGATATCATTAGTCAGCCAGAAAATGATTTGCGCCAGCGCCAGTAACCAGAGGGTGTCTTTTTCCAGCTGAAACGCGATCAGCACGGCCAGTGCCGTTGAAGCCTGAATAAGCTGAATGGTGATCAGAATTGATTTACGGGAATGCCGGTCGATGAATGTGGCGGAAAAGGGGGTTGTGAAAAATGAAAGCAGCGTACACAGCAGCGACAATGCCGCGACAAAAACGCCCATATCTCCCTGACTGAGCATGATCCAGGGCAGAGCCAGCATGAACATACCGGAAGAGATGCCATCAAAAAAGCGGCCTGCCAGATAAGGTGTGGAACGTGACATGATGATTTCCCTGTTCTTTTTATTGGTGTTGTGCAGAGCATAAAACCTCAAGTAAACTTGAGGTCAAGCGCAATCGTGAAGATTTTCAGGCAGAAGGAAACAGGGATGGAGATGTCGGTCGGGCAAGTGGCACAGCGCTCTAACGTGAGAGTGTCGACGCTACATTTTTACGAAGAAAAGGGGCTGATTCAGAGCTGGCGCAATCCGGGGAATCAGCGCCGGTATGATCGCAGTGTCCTTCGGCGCATTGCGGTGATCAAAACCGCGCAGCAGCTCGGGTTTTCGCTGGAGGATATCGGGGTGGCGCTGTCTCATTTGCCTTTAGATCACGCCCCGACGCAGGAGGAATGGCAGGAAATGGCGAGTGCCTGGCGGGAGCAACTGGATGAGCGGATTCAGAAGCTGCAGCAGATGCGCGATTCACTGGGCAATTGCATCGGCTGCGGCTGTCTGTCGCTGAAGAAATGCCAGCTTCGAAACCCGGACGATGCGCTGGCATCAGAGGGAACTGGCGCCGTGTTACTGGACGGGCAAGTCTGATCCGGAAAAAAGTCGCTGAGAGAAAAAATCGACGGCGGCTTTAATTTTAGGGACCTGATACCTGGGTTTGTAATACAGCAGAAAAAGCCCCAGCTTTTCTGTCGACAGGCAAACCGGCTGCGGCCAGTCAATTTTCACAATCTCACCCCTGTCCCGATCAGCTTTCGATGCCCAGTCGGGAAGCAGTGCCATGACTTTGCCAGCCAGCATCAATTCCCGGATATAGCGGCCGGAATTGGTCACCGTATGCGGTTTCAGATTCAAGGGGCGCCACTGCCCCTGCTGAACAATCCCCCAGCGCAGAATCTGATTCGGCCCGCGATAAAATGCCAGCTGATGCTGTTGGAGGGCCTGATGGTTTTCCGGCCGGCCAAATCGTTGAAGGTAGGTCTGGCTCGCACACAGATGCGGCGTATTGTCGCACAGCCATTTCGCATGTATCCGGTCGTCCGGCATGTAACCGCCCCGGATCGCGATGTCGATTTCAGCCTTGCTGAGATCATTGACTGTGTCTGAGACATCGATATCCAGACTGATTTCCGGGTATAAGGCTTCGAATTCACTCAGATGCGGCAGCACCTGATTGTCAAAGTAATGACTCATACAACTGATCTTCAGCACGCCGGACGGCGTATGCTGATAGGTCTGAACCAGTTCCTCTGCCTGTCGGATCTGCTCAATGGCTTGCTGACATTGCGCCAGATACGCCTGCCCGACTTCCGTGAGATGAATGGCGCGCGTACTTCGCTTGATCAGCTCAGAGCCCAGCGCAGACTCCAGCCAGCTTAACTGGCGTGAAGCACTGGACACCGGCAGTTTGAGTTGCTTGGCAGCGCCGGAAATGCTGCCACACTGAATGGTGGCGACAAACACCTCCATCGCTTTCAGTTTGTCCATCTCATTTTCCCATTTTCAGCAAAAGTGATTTCTGATTTGGCTGTCTTATTTTCATTCTCAGCAAGAGATAAAGTGTGCCTGAAGAAACCGGGAGGAACAACAACATGAGCTACAACGCGATTTTATTAAAAAAACGACCAGAAATTCGGATCACGCCGGATGTCTTTGAAAAAGTCTCTCAGCCAATGCCTTTACTGGCGGATGGCGAGTTTCTGGTAAAGCAGACACATATGTCACTGGATCCGGCGATGCGTGGCTGGATGAGTGCCGACAAAGACAGTTATATTCCGCCGGTTGAGCTGGGCGAGGTGATGCGCTCCAGTGGTATTGGGGATGTGGTTGAGTCCAGACACCCGGATTTTCCGGTGGGTACCCGTGTGATGGGGATGATGGGCTGGACTGAGTATTTCGTTGCTCGCGGCGGCCTGTCACCAGTCCCGACCACAGTGCCTCAGGAAGCCTTGCTTTCTGTTGTCGCCCTGCCGGGTGTGACGGCTTATCACGGTTTGTATGAAGTGCTGAAACCTCAGGCGGGTCAGACACTGGTTGTGACAGGTGCCGCAGGCTCTGTGGGATCCATGGTGGGTCAGTTGGCCAAACTGGAAGGCGTCACTGTTATCGGTGTGGCGGGCAGTGAAGAAAAGTGCCGCTGGCTAACGGAAACGCTGGGCTTTGATGCCGCTTTAAACTATCACGACGAAAACTTCGCTGCGCAATTGGCTGCAGCCACGCCGAAGGGGATCGACCTGTTTTTTGAAAACACCGGAGGTGCGGCACAGGCAGCGATTTATCACCGGATGAATGCCCATGGTCGTGTGGCGGTCTGTGGCATGATTGCGGATTACAACACCGCGACGCCTCAGCCGGGGCCAAACTGGATGAATATCGTCCGTAAGCGTCTGATGATTCAGGGATTCACCATGCCGGATCATTATCATCGTTTTGCAGAATATGGTCAGAAGCTGGCTGAACTCCTGATGGAGGGCAAGCTGAAGTATCGTGCCCATACCTTGCACGGGCTGGACAGCGCTATTGACGGCATTAACTTGCTGTTTACCGGGGAAAACAAAGGCAAGCTGATTGTTGAGCTTTAAGCCTGCATGATTGAAAAAAGCCGGGGTTTGAACGATTGGATCAGTTCATGACCCGGCTTTTTATACCAATCAAAGTAAGTAAATGATCAGAAATAGCGCCGGGAAAATGTTTGAGAACAAGGCGGATTTTTTAGATAAGTAGTTATTCTACAATCAAAAAATCTAACGCAGTTATCGAACATTTTAGCAAGCTAGGATGACCAGTTATTTACTGCGATTGGTATTAGCATTCAGAGCTGCAGTTGTCCGAGATCTGCCCAGTGGTAGACAAATTCATCAACGATGGTGCCGTCTGGGGCCTGCCAGGTTTGCGCACAGAATTCTGTACCGCCCACCCGCTGATAAAACCCGATGGCCGGGACATTCGACGCCAGCACTTCCAGATAGAGCCCGCGATGAGAGGCATGCTGTGCAATCACTTCAGTCGCCTGCCGGAGTAACTGCTTCCCTATGCCCTGTCCTTTGGCGGACGGGCTCACATGCAGGTTATCGACCAGTGTGCCCAGCTCAGGATGCGCATCTAATTCGATGCAGATAAAACCGCACAGCGTCTCGTTTTGTTTCGCAACGAGAATGTGTCGTTTCTGTTCAGGGTGGCTGAGACGCCCGAGCCAGACCTGAAAACGGTCCTGATGAATCTCCTGCGTGAGATATTGTTCGGATAAATCATGCCGGTAAACGGTTTGCCAGTTCTGGACATGCAGGCTGGCGATGGCTTGATGATCGTCGAATGTTGCTTTGTGAATGGTCAGCATAGCGGTACTTCTTTTGTGATTTCTGTTTTTTTTCAGACCTTATGCCTGAATGGCTTATGAGTCAAAGTCAATCGTCTTTTTCTGTGCTCGCGTGGCTCTGAAAACCTTACCCGCCTCAAACTTTTACCCCAATGACCGTGATCTCATGCCTTGAATGAATAAAACTGTCAAAAAATAAAACGTAAAGCAGGTTCAGGTGCTTCCGCCGGGTTTGGGGAAATCATTCCTGAATGACGTTTTTTTGTGACTGAACTGCTTTGGGTATAAAGACGTGTACAAGGAAAGAGAGCGCCAGAATGTCGATGAAAACTATTCTTGTTGTGGATGACGATGCTGAAATCCGCGAATTATTGCAAGAGTACCTGATGAAAGCGGGTTATATCGTGATGACCGCAGAAGACGGCATCACGATGAAAAATCAGCTTGAACAACAGATGCCGGATCTGATTTTGCTGGATGTGATGATGCCAGGGGACGACGGTTTCACGCTGTGTCAGTTCGTCCGTAAATCTTCCGAAGTACCGATCATGATGCTGACCGCAGCGTCAGATGAGATGGATCAGATTCTCGGGCTGGAAATTGGTGCAGATGACTACATCGCCAAGCCTTTCAGTCCGCGCCAATTGCTCGCGAGGATTAAAGCCTTGCTGCGCCGGACAAGGCCTGTCGCTGAGGATGGTATTCAGCAGCCGACGACTTTACCCCGTTCGATCCGGTTCGGCCACTGGCGGCTCGAAACCTTGTCTCACCGGTTGTTTAACCTGCAGACAGAAGAAGATTTTGAACTGACCGGCGGGGATTTCAGCATGCTGATGTTGTTTTTGTCCCGTCCGAACGAGGTGCTGGATCGCGATACGATTTCCAATGCGACGCGTGGCCGGGAAGCCCTGCCATTTGAACGGGGCATCGATGTTCAGCTCAGCCGGTTACGGCAACGTTTGGGCGACAGTGGCAAACAGCCCAAATTCATCAAAACCATGCGGGGAAACGGCTATATTTTTACGGCGCCTGTGTCCTACGAGCATGAATGACTTTGCCATGCCTGCCAAGTTGGGAATCGATGAAGCAATCCGGTGTCTCGCATCTTTCAATCGGGATGAAGCCGGATTGTTTTCTTTCGCTTGAGTCCTGCCTCTCGTACTGATCTCACACTTCTGATCATTTTATTAACAATCTATCTTGTTGCTTTATCAGGTAAAAAATTCGCGCGTTACTGGGGTGTTACGTTCGGGTTGCCTTTTGTTACAGTGCGGCTTCCTGGCTTCAGTAGACTCTTCTTCACTGGCGACATTCACCCTACACGCCAGATAAAAATGGATAACAAGGAAGAAGTTCAACATGAAAAAGCAACGTACCTCTGCTCAGAAACAATCTGTGTTTAAAAAATCACTGCTTGCAATTACGTTTGCCGCTGCGACGTCTGTGGCGCATGCCGGTGAAGTTGAAGTCCTGCACTGGTGGACTTCCGGTGGTGAAGCAAAATCGGCCGCTGTGCTGAAGCAAATGCTCGAAAACCAGGGCGACAGCTGGAAAGATTTCGCCGTTGCCGGAGGGGGTGGTGAAAGTGCGATGACGGTTTTGAAAACCCGCGCAGTTTCCGGGAATCCGCCTTCTGCGGCACAGATCAAAGGCCATGATATTCAGGAGTGGGGTGATCTGGGTTTTCTGACCTCGCTGGATGATGTGGCAAAAGCGGGTCACTGGGATGACATTCTGCCGTCTGTGGTCACCAAAGTTATGAAATATGACGGGGACTATGTCGCCGTACCGGTGAACGTTCACCGGGTGAACTGGCTGTGGGCAAACCCAGACGTATTCAAGAAAGCAGGCACCTCAGTGCCGACGAATATGAAAGAATTCTTCGCTGCAGCAGATAAGATCAAAGCCGCGGGCTTGATTCCGCTGGCACACGGCGGGCAGCCATGGCAGGACGCAACCCTGTTTGAAGCTGTGGCGCTGGATGTACTGGGTTCTGAAGACTACAACAAAGCTTTTGTCGATTTAGATATGAAGGTACTGTCGGGCCCGAAGATGGTTGAAACCTTTGCAACCTTCCAGCGGATACACAATTACATCGACGAGAACTCTCCGGGCCGCGACTGGAACATTGCGACCAATATGGTGATCAATGGGGAAGCCGCGATGCAGATTATGGGCGACTGGGCGAAAGGCGAGTTTGCTGCTGCCGGTAAAACACCGGGTCAAGACTACATTTGCGCCCCGGCACCGGGCACAGCGAATCAGTTTACGTTCAATATTGACAGTTTTGCCTTCTTCAAACTGAGCAATCAGGACAACCAGGTCGCGCAGAAACATCTCGCGAAAACCATTCTGGATAAAGATTTCCAGGAAGTGTTTAACCTGAACAAAGGGTCTATTCCTGTTCGTCTGGACATGAATATGGACAAGTTCGACCAATGTGCACTGGATTCCATGAGCACGTTCAAAGCCTCTGCGAAAACCGGCGATCTGGTCCCGAGTATGGCGCACGGTCTGGCAACGACCAGCTATGTTCAGGGGGCGATTTTTGATGTGGTCACGAACTTCTTCAATGATCGCTCAGCTGATCCGAAACAAGCCGCGCAACAGCTGGCGCGTGCGGTGAAAGCTGCCCTTTAATCTTTGAGCGGGCCGGAGACTGGCCCGCTGTTTTCTGGTCAACAGACCTTCATTCGCATTTCATGGATCTCACCGTTCAGCAATCGTGCTGCGACTTGCAGCGGCCAGAGATCACCCGAAAGAAATTGAATTGATTTCAAGGACGCACTATGGAGCACACTTTGTCGCTGTTCAAGCAGAAAGCGACCCGTCCAACCATGGCTGACCGATTACAGCGATGGCTGCCGAAGATCGTCATGGCACCAACCATGCTGGTGACTGTGGTCTGCATATATGGCTTTATGCTCTGGACTTTTTATTTGTCGCTGACGAATTCCCGTTTTCTGCCAAGTTTTAACTTTGCAGGGTTACTGCAGTATGAAAAATTGCTGGACAATGACCGGTGGATGACTTCTGTCACCAATCTGGGCATTTTCGGGCTCATGTTTATGCTGATCGCGATTGTGCTGGGTGTTGCGCTGGCGATTTTGCTCGATCAGAACATTCGTCAGGAAGGCGCGATCCGCACGATTTATCTGTATCCGATGGCCTTGTCTTTCATTGTGACGGGGACGGCCTGGAAATGGATTTTAAATCCCGGTCTGGGGATTGAAAAACTGATGCATGACTGGGGATTTACGGACTTTCAGTTTAACTGGCTGGTCAGTCAGGACATGGCGATTTATACCGTGGTGATTGCTGCGGTCTGGCAATCTTCCGGCTTTGTGATGGCGATGTTTCTGGCAGGATTAAGAGGCATTGATTCCTCTATCATCAAGGCGGCACAGATGGATGGTGCCAGCATGCCGGCCATTTACTGGAAAATTATTCTGCCTTGCCTGCGCCCGGTCTTTTTCAGTGCAGTGATTATCACCTCGCATATTGCCATCAAGAGTTTTGATCTGGTGACGGCGCTGACAGCGGGGGGACCGGGTTACTCCTCAGACTTACCGGCACTCTTTATGTATGCCCATTCATTTACCCGGGGTCAGTTAGGTCTTGGTGCGGCCAGCGCCATGATGATGCTGGCAGGCGTTCTGGCGATTCTGGTGCCGTATCTTTACTCGGAATTGCGGGAGAAGCAGTCATGAATCAGCATTTCACCTTCGGTCGTCTGGCCATCTACAGCGGACTGCTCTTCTTTTGTGTGGTGTACCTGATGCCGCTCTTTGTCATGGTGATCACGTCATTCAAAACCTTGCCGGATATCAAAAGCGGTAACCTGATGTCGCTGCCACAGGAATGGGTGGGTTATGCGTGGCAAAAGGCCTGGTCTGAAGCCTGTACCGGTGTCAGCTGTGATGGGATTAAAGGTTACTTCTGGAACTCGTTCCGGATGGTGATTCCAGCGGTTGCGATTTCAACCTTGCTGGGGGCGTTCAACGGTTACGTGATCAGTAAATGGCAGTTTCGCGGTTCTCAGTTATTTTTCAGCTTACTGCTCTTTGGCTGTTTTATTCCGTTTCAGGTGATTCTGCTGCCGATGGCGGCACTGCTCGGGAAACTGGGATTAGCCAATACTACAGCCGGTCTGGTGACGGTCCATGTGATCTACGGTCTGGCATTTACGACGTTGTTTTTCCGAAACTTTTATGTGGGCGTGCCGGATGAACTGGTCAAAGCCGCGAAACTCGATGGCGCGGGATTTTTCACGATTTTCTTCCGGATTCTGCTGCCTTTATCCACGCCCATCATCATGGTGACCGTGATCTGGCAGTTCACCGCCATCTGGAACGATTTTCTCTTCGGTGTGGTGTATTCCGGGGCTGAAACCCAGCCGATTACTGTGGCCCTGAATAATCTGGTGAACACCAGTACCGGGGTGAAGGAATATAACGTGGATATGGCCGCAGCCATTATTGCAGCACTGCCAACGCTGCTGGTGTATGTGTTGGCCGGGAAATATTTTGTACGCGGTCTCACCGCGGGATCAGTGAAAGGATAATCAGCATGGCAACACTCGCTCTCAAACATATTCGTAAAACCTACCGCAACGCTGACATCGAGACGCTGAAAGGAATTGATATCAGCATCGACTCCGGAGAATTTCTGATCCTGGTGGGACCTTCCGGATGTGGTAAATCAACACTCATGAACACGATTGCGGGTCTGGAAGATATCACCGCCGGCGAGATTCTGATTGATGGTGTGGATGTGGCACAGGTGGCCCCGAAAGATCGGGACATCGCCATGGTGTTCCAGTCGTATGCGCTTTATCCGAACATGACAGTCCGCGACAATATCGCGTTCGGTCTGAAAATCCGCAAAATGGAAAAAGCTAACATTGCGCAGGAAGTGGACCGTGTGGCAGCGATGCTGCAAATCGATCATCTGCTGGATCGCAAACCCGCCCAGTTGTCCGGTGGGCAGCGTCAGCGTGTGGCGATGGGGCGTGCGCTGGCTCGGCAGCCTAAGCTGTATCTGTTCGATGAACCGCTGTCGAATCTGGATGCCAAACTGCGGGTTGAAATGCGCACACAAATCAAACGGCTGCATCAGCAATTGGGCACCACCATTGTTTATGTCACTCATGATCAGATTGAAGCCATGACGCTCGCTGATCGCATCGCGGTGATGAAAGACGGTGAACTGCAGCAACTGGGGTCGCCCAAAGAAATCTATAACCAGCCCAGCAATATGTTCGTTGCCGGTTTTATGGGCTCGCCATCCATGAACTTCATTCATGCCACGGTTGATCTGGATGGGCAGAATCAGCCTGTCGCAGTCGTCAGGGTTGGTGAGCAGTCACATGCTTTACCCTTACCGGCGTCTCTGCGCGAGCGGGACGGACAATCGATCGTGATTGGTCTGCGTCCGGAAAACATCACGGAGCAGGCGGTTGAGAGCGAGCTCATGGCCCGTCTGCCGCTGACGATTGATGTGCTCGAACCGACCGGGCCGGACACCATTGCCATGGTGACATTGAATGGTCAGGAAGTGGCGTGCCGTATCTCACCGGATTTTGAGGCAAAAGCTGGGGAAACGCTGCCATTGTCTGTCGATCTCTCAAAAGCGGTCTTCTTCGATGCGACCACGGAGCAGCGCATCGTGATCTAGCGGAGGCGCTTCATCGGAATGGCCAGCTCACCCGGTTTCGTCGGGTGGGCTTTTTTTGAACATGCGATTGAGACCTGCACTTTCAGACGAGATAACTGATTGAAATCAATCTGATTCAGCTATAATCCCGGACTTTGAAAACACACGAGTCAAAAAAGGAGATGAAATGAGACTGTTATTGGTTTTACTTGCAGGATTCGTATCGATGTCTGCAAATGCAGTGAATATGAACTTTGTCGGTTCAGGGGTTTCAACAATCAAGGTACTTCACTCGTACTCTGAATATGGTGGCGGAGATGTGTATTTTACGCTGGCAGAACCAGAAACCACTGCCTGTCCAAACGGATACTGGCTGCGGAAAACCGATCCTGGTTTTGAAGCGAATTTGTCGATGGCAATTGCGGCATACCATGCAAAATCTTCTATCGAAGCTTACGGGCTAGCTGACGAACTTTGGTCAGGGTCTGAAGGGAAATATTGCCGATTATATGCCATCAGTTACCGTTAATGTTTTCCGGTATTCCTGAGTTGATCAAGCCTGCTGCGAGATAGATTTAGGGCAGGTTTTTTTGATACTTTCGCTTTTGGGACTCAGAGAAAGCTCCGCTGTACCGGATTCGTAAAAGTGCTAAACTGGCGGCTTGTCAGTTCATTCAATGAGACAGTATTGTGCGGGAAATTGAGGATTATCAGCAATATTTTGATGAAACGTTTGAAAAGCTTTCATTATCCTTTTCAGAGTTGACTGAGATTGAATTTGAAGATTGCGAATTCACGGACTGTAATTTCTCTGAATCGACCCTGAAGTACTGTAAGTTTATTAACTGCTATTTTCATCGCTGTAACCTGAGTTTAATCCGGATCCCGCAATCCCGCTTTTTTGATGTCACCTTTGTTGAATCCAAACTGGTGGGGGTCGACTGGACGCAGGCGCACTGGCCATCGTTTAATGTGGACCATGAGCTGCGATTCAGAAACTCAATCCTGAATGATGCGTCTTTTTTCGGACTGACGCTGAATGAACTGGAACTGACCGAATGTAAACTGCACGATGTTGACTTCAGAGAAGGCGACTTCAAAGCAGCGAAAATGACCTTCTGTGATTTTACCCACAGCCTTTTTATGCGCACCGACCTGCGTGGTGCCGATCTCACCGAATCGACCCAGTACCATATTCATCTACTGGAAAATCAGGTTGAAGGTGCGAAATTCTCCCGCTTCGAAGCCCTGAACCTGCTCGAAAGCCTCGGCGTCGAGCTGGTGGATTGATGACTGGCATGAAATTGCACTGGGTTGTGGGGGGGTAGCGTTTGACAGTCGGTGTCACCTACGTCTCCCCTGAGGCCTTTTCAGGCATTGTCAGTTGGTTATGTTGCTCTTGATTCTGATAAAGCCAAAACTGGTGATACAGTTCCTGCTGGCAGCGACGAAAGCGATGCAGGTGATCGCACACTTCCATAAGAGGCGCTGCACATGTCCCTAAAGGGACAGTGAACTGTGAGATGAGACGACCCAGGAGACTTTATGTTAGACGAACAGATCGGCGGGCGAGAGTGACATCTGTCTGCACGATAAGATTCAGAATATTCTGGCTTGAATAAAACTCAAAAATAAAATTGATACAAAGTCGATTGATCATTCTTTTTGAATTCAATGTCGATTGGTGTTTGTCAGCGTTTTGCAAAAATTGATGATGAAAAAAAATAGTTACATATTTTTCTTTGATGTCGGACAAAAACTAACAATTCATTGAATGATTTGATAGCGCGGCTCTGATTAGGATGAATTCGTTTTATCGATTGTTCAGTCTTATTTCAAATATTCAGTGAATGTTTGTGGGTGAGGCTGTTTTTTACTTTGAGGTTTATTCAAAAGGTTCAGTATGGAAAAGAAACAACTGATTCAAGTGATTGGCATCGTTTTTGGGTTACAGGGAGCGATGGTTGCCCACGCTTCAGAATCTGAATGGGGTTATGAGGGAAATCAAGGGCCGGAACACTGGGCTGCCTTAAGCGGAGATTACAGCACTTGCGACACCGGGAAAAATCAGTCGCCGATTGATTTAACAGCGACGGTTGAAGGAAAACTGAGCCCATTGTCGCTGCATTACCAGTCCTCTAAAGCCAGCGTGATTTATAACGGCCATACGGTTCAGGTGAATTATGCGCCGGGCAGTTATATCACTTTAGATGGGCAGCAATTTGAATTAAAACAATTTCACTTTCACACCCCGAGTGAAAATCAAATTCATGGGCGCTCTTTCCCGCTGGAAGGTCATTTCGTACATGCCGATGAACAAGGCAATCTGGCTGTGATTGCCGTGATGTTTCAGGAGGGCTCAGAAAATCAGATGCTCGCCACGATCTGGTCACAGCTGTCCCGCACGGTGGGTGAAACGGTCGCATTGTCGCAGCCTGTGGATGCAAGCCAAATCCTGCCGGCGCAGCAGGATTACTATCGCTTCAGTGGTTCTTTAACTACACCACCGTGTACGGAGGGCGTTCGCTGGATGGTGATGAAACAACCGCAAACTATTTCGTCTGCGCAGGTGGCAACCTTCCAAAAATTATTGGGTCACAGTAATAACCGGCCAGTTCAACCCCTGAATGGTCGGGTCGTTGTTTCGTCGTAAATGGCAGCCATGTTTTTCTTTGTGCCCTGAATGCTCAGGGCACTTTCAATCCACCGTGAAGTGAATCGCAATATTATTAATAAATTTATTTATTTTATTTCTATTTTGAAAATATCTCGTATAGATTACAGTCTTGCTGATCTTAATATTTTCGTGAATAGCCCAGACACTTTTTTAATTTTATTCTCTGTCACGGAAAGTTGAGTAAACGATGCAAACTTATCTTATTTCCTCTTTCAACGGAAAACCCTCCCGTTTATTGGTTGAGTCAACACAGGTTGGACCGATGAAGTCTCTGCTGCAAATTCAATATACCCATTCGAAATATTTTAATGCTTACATCGGGGGAATCTGAATCCTTCAGAAAATTCCGGGGGAAAATTTATATCGTCGGTACACTCTTTGTAGAGAATCCAGTGCTCTCCATTGATTGGTTTGGAATGCCGGATAGAAAAAATGATCATGAAAAAGGAAAAAGGATGAATACTTATCATATTTATATCAAAGGTGAGTGTGTGACTTTGGTTGATGTGAATGCGCCAACGTTTCGGGAAGAAGAAAAGCAATTGTTTGAACAAGGCTTTGAACTTGATTTCCGGGGGATGAAGGCGAATAACACCCGGGAGGCGCTGGAGAAATATCATCTTGAGGATGAATTCAATCCACATGAGTGTGCCACTTTAGCCGTGATTGACGCGCTGACGATGCCAATCCAGACGTCAAGAGACTGACAGAGAACACAGGTCAGATGCCCAGAGGCACTGGCAGCCATTGAACTGTGGCTGCCAGGTTTCATTCCAGAGTCGGACGCTTTCAGCCTCGCTCTGGCACAAAATCGTGGTTAGGGCTGTCTGGGCGGCTCGATCAAGCGGCGGCAGGTTCAACGCAATCCGCAACGGTTTAAAGATGAATTCAATGAAAAAGGCCCGAAAGAGCCTTGATGTTTACTATTTGGCCTGAAGCGGCTCGCGAATGTAGCAGTTCCAGTAATGGATGGCATAGTTGGTACCCACCCACAGAACCAGCAAGGTTGCGACCGTGATTTCAAATACGCCGGTCAGGTTCAGATACTTGGCCAGTACATGATCAGCCGGCAGCCACTCTGTGAGCCGGTACATCGCCACTGCACTGATGACCGACGGGAATGTGATGGCCGCCATCGAAGGCTGGAATCGGTATTTGAGGATATCGATGTAGCACAGGTAAACAAAGATCGTCATGGTGATTGCGATACCGGCCAGTGCGCCCGTCAGAATTGGATCGGGTTGCGTCAGGTTGGTCAGGTAAGCTGTCAGAGACAGGTTCACCGGCGCGGCCATGATGGTGAGTGTCGGTCTTGCCACACGGGGCAGTCTTCCGGCAAAGCACAGGCGGTATAACACAACGGGCAGCATGAAAAAGTAAATCGCAACGCAGGCGTTGGTCATAAAAATTGAAAACTCAGCATATCCCAGCTGAGAGCCCGCCAGCGTGCCACTGATTGCGCCAACCGGGTAGAGAAACCAGCTCGGATACAAGTGAATCAGTCGGAACTGGTTTAACTGAAATTTGAAAAAGAGCACCATCATGGTGAAATGCAGGCCCAGGGCCGGATACCAGATCAGTTTCGCGCTGGCCTGATGGATACCGGCCAGATAATCCGCGAGCACCAGCATGGTCATCGAAATCGGCGCCATCAGACTGCCATATAAGGGATGCCGCAGGTCGCAGAGAAACAGACTCGGATTGAACAGGTATTTCATGATCACCGGTATCAGCAGGCAGGCGCCCACCCAAGCGCAAATGGCGCGAATATGGCCCCCGACTTCGGGGTAGAACAATGACCAGGCAAGACCGGTGCCCGTGATGGCAAGCGCTAATGCTGCCTGGGCGGTTGGGACTTGAATAAATGCTCTGCCAAGTGTCACTCTGTTTCCTCACAACTGATTGGATAGTCAAAAGAACGGATCTTACACGAAATGATTGCAAAATGATTCTGACTTGTGAATCTCGTCGCAAAGCAATCCGGAGTGACGGAGGGCTGAACGCGGGCTTCTCTTTTGTGACCTGAAGCATCTTTTTTAGCTAAAGAATCGGCCGACAAAGTTGCGAAATACAGGATTTGATACCATAGTAATAGTGAAGTGTGCGAAGTGAGAGAGTTTCATGCTCTAGCTTCTGGAGGATTAAGCTGTTCTTCGACTTTCTTGGTTTCCATGCTTCAAGGTTGTATCCGGCTTCAGAGGGCACAACCGCAAAGGCACTAAGCCCGTGAAAACTTAGTGTTACAATTTGGAAAGCAACATCACAAAAATTGATACTTCTTCGCCAAGAAAGCATATAGCTCGATTGAAAAATATTGACGATTATCGAGTCCGGCATACTCAACGTAATGAGTGGCGAAGCCCCCGTTAGAAAGGCCATCAGTGTGCTGAGTAGGTAGACTGAGGCAATAACGAAAACAAGCCGCACGCAACGTGCGGCTTTTCTTTTGCCTGCCTGGCTGGAAATGCATGATGAAGCCGCTGTTTTTACCGATCAGTCAGCACGATGACGATCAGTTGCCGGGGACCATGGGCACCATACGCCAGCGTTTGCTGAATATCGGCTGTTTTTGACGGACCGGAAATCAGCACCACATTGGTCGGCAGCCTTTGGTGCCAGTCTTGCGCTTGTATCAAACTGGCAAAGTTGTCGGCAATGTCAGACGCGTTCACCAGTGCAATATGGCAAGGTGGCACCAGAGACAAAGTCCGGGGCTCATTCGAATCCGGCCAGAGAACCAGCGTCCCCGTGTCTGCGATAGCCGCATGGGTATGTGTGATACCCACATCGATTTCAGAGAATAAAGTCTCCTTCCAGCGCTCAATCGGCTGCGTAAACGGCACAACGTCTGCCGATTGACAGCCTTCACGAATTTCCGTCAGATATTTTCCCTGTGTGCCTGTGGCGATCCGGGGGGTTGCCATGCTTGTGACAATGTCACGTACCTGTGATTGCAGGTCTGCTGTTTTACACCGGTGAACCTGCGCGTGGCTGGCGGTGAGCTGTGTACAAAACCGCGCCAGACGCGTGGATTCGTCAGGTGCCAGCCAGGGGGAATAAAGGGGAGTGGGCTTGTCCGTTTCCCCCGATTTTTTTCCTGCCCGCAGTTTTGCCAGAATGGCATGTCTGGCCTGACTCATGATGACGCTCCCTTGCGTTTTCGTTTCATTAGATGGTGTAAGCTCTTGGTCGCGGGTTTTGGCGCTGTGCGGCATTGGGTCCAGTGGCCCAGTTTGTCCGGAATCCATTGATTGACCTTCCCCGCAGCCCAGGTGCCTGCGTGATATAAAGCAGGATGGGTGGCCGCCAGCGCAAAGCTTTTCATCATCAGGGCTTCTGAGGTACTGGCGGCCGCCTGCTGACCTTTCAGGGGGTCATGGCCAGAATCTGGTGGTTGTTTTGCTTCGTGCCGGAGTCGCTGCAGCAGAGATGGGATCGGGATCCGCACCGGACATACTTCGCCGCAGGCACCACATAAAGTGGACGCAGTGACTAAATCCTGCGTTGCTGCGAGGCCGAGCAAATGAGGGGAGATAATTTTGCCGATGGGGCCGGGATAGACGGTTCCGTAGGCATGTCCGCCAATCCGGGTATACACCGGGCAGTGATTCATGCATGCGCCGCAGCGAATACATTGCAGCGTCTGCCGGGTTTCTTCATCCTGATAGGCCTGAGTCCGTCCGTTGTCCAGCAAGATCAGGTGCACCGCTTTCGGGCCATCCAGCTCGCCCGGTTTTCTTGGCGAGGAAATCATATTGAAATACGTTGTAATTGCTTGCCCGGTCGCCGAACGGGTCAGCGCACTGTAAAGCGGCGGGACATCGCTGAGATACGCCACCACTTTTTCGATGCCGGTAATGGCGATGTGAATGTCAGGCACGGTTGTACACATGCGGCCGTTGCCTTCGTTTTCTACCAGACAGAGCGTGCCGGTTTCGGCGACGGCAAAATTGACGCCGGAGACACCAATCTGCGCGGTCCGAAACTTTTCCCGCAGTTGCTGGCGACCGGTCTGAATCAGCGTGTCGACATCTGTGGTCGGTGTGAAGTGGGGCAGATGCTCAGAGAAAGTGTCACTGACCTGCTGCTTATTTTTGTGAATGGCCGGCATGATGATGTGAGAGGGCGTGTCGCCATCCAGTTGGATAATGTATTCGCCCATGTCACTTTCCAGACAGGTGATCCCATGATTCGCCATTTCATGGTTCAGATTGATTTCCTCACTGACCATGGACTTGCCTTTGATCATCAGCAGCGGATGATCGGAAGGCGAAGCTGCGGCCTGAGCAATGGCGAGAAAAATCGCATTCGCATCGGCAGCATTTTCGGCCCAGTGGACCTGAATGCCATTGGCGGTACAGTTCGTTTCCAGTTCTTCGAGCAAATCAGGCAGATGGCTTAAACAGCGCTGTCGAATGGCTTGTGCACAATCACGGATGTCAGCTTCTTCTTTCGGGTCGGCAAAGGCAGTGCGTCTTTTCTCCTGCAGATAGTCCATGGCGCCGCGAAAATTCTGACGCAGTTGCGGATCGGCTAAGGCATCAGCAGCCTGTTGATGAAACTTTTCCGGCTGATATTTACTCATGGGCACCACCGGTCCGGCTGAGCAGGAAACTGGCCAGATGCTGCCCTTGTAACGGATTGTCCTGATAGGACAGTGCGCCGTTGATATTCAGCAGACATCCCCAGTCTGCACTGACAAGATGATCCGCATGCGTGTCGCTCAGATGTCGGGTCTTATCTTCTACCATGGCCTGACTGATTTGGGGATGACGAACGGAAAAAGTCCCGCCGAAGCCGCAGCACTCACTTTCGTAAGCCTGTTGACGGACTTCGATTTGTTGCAATTGTGCCAGCAACGCGCCCGCAGTGAGGTGAACCTGCATTTCACGCCGCGCGGCGCAGGAGGTATGCATCACCACGGAAGCCGATGTCCCGCTGTCCTGCCACTGGACCCGGCACACCTTGACCAAAAACTCGGTCAGTTCAAACACCCGGTCACAAAATTGCGCGACCTCTTTCTCCCGTGCCGTGTTTTGAAACAGACGCCGGTAATGGTGGTGCATCATGCCACCGCAGGAACCGGACAGGACGATCACCGGCCAGGGCTCCGGAAATAAATTCATCTGACTCAAAGCAACCTGACGCGCTTCGTCATTGTAGCCACTGCTGTAGGCGGGCTGTCCGCAACAGGTTTGTTTGGGGACATATATGACTTCAATGCCTTCACGTTCAATCAGAGTGATGGCATCCAGCCCGGCTTGCGGGTCAAACAGATCCACCAGGCAGGTCGCATAAAGGTAGACTTTTTGTGGTTTTGCAGGATAAAGGCGATGAATCTGCACGATGGGCGCTCCCTGAACAACATGCGGTCACATGACTGACTCGATTGTGAATTGTTGGAATGATGTTAACGCTTCGTTGGCATGGCAAATAGAGAATGAATGAAAAAGATTGATTCCAAATTTGCAGGAATAGACATTTTCCCTGACGAGTCAGTCAGGGAAAATGCACCGGATTGGTTATGTGCGCTCAGACAGTCAGATCTTTAATCTTGTCGGTCGGCCCGTTTTTCTGCACCGACTTGATCCCATTTTCTGCTCCTGATTTCGATTGATACATTTCACTGCTGCCAATGATTTGGTGGTTTTTGGCTTTCAGATTGAAGTGGAATTGGCCGTTTGCGGCTTCTTTCAGGTCGTACAGTCCGGCATCCGGGGAATTGGTCTGAACGGACTTGATTCCGTTTTGTGCGGCAGCCTTGGTGGTATACATCTCACTTTTAAGGATAACCTCGCCATTTGCGGCTTTCAGAACAAAGTAAATCTGATCATTTTTTGCTTTTTTCAGCTCAAAACTGCCCATGTCCAACTCCTTGTTGTGTCGTGAATTTAGATCAAGATTAGTCTTGTTTTTACAAAAGAGTGTGAGATTTGTCTGAAGACATGATCTTGTCTGTTGTCACAGACAGCATTGTTGTTTCCGGCTTCAGTTGAAGCAGAACGGGTGTTTGCGTGAAGTGTGATGAATCCTTCCGGCACCTTTCCAATCGCGCTGGATGACAGAAAAGCCTGAAATTGCTGAACCTGAACCATGGTTTTTTCAAAACAGGCGGAGTCGTTTTCACAGACTGCTGTGTGCGGCGCGCTACACAAAGCCACTTTAAATCTTTATAAATCAATTACTTATGAATTTTTATTTTAGACGACGTTTGATGAAAAATCGATGTGGTGAAGATTTCGACAATCGAAAACTGAAATGCGAAATTGGTCTTAATGCTGTTTGCATTTTTTAAACGACTGTTTTGGAAAGAGTAAATAAGTTTATCCACAAAAACGGTGGGTAACTTTAAGGGCGTCGATTTCTTCAGTGGTTAAAAAAACACCGGTTTTGATGGCTGTCCTACACTTGAGATCTGTCGTTTTTCAATCAGATGGGGAAATATTCATGAAAATGGCAAAAACGGGATTTGCGATGACAGTGCTGGCCGGGATGATTTCAATACCGGGCATGGCGGCTGAAGGAAAAGCTGTTCAGTATCAGGTCGATGGTGCGGCTTATGAAGGGTACTTTATCTCACCGAAAAATAATGCACCGCTGGTGCTGATGATTCACGACTGGGATGGCTTGACTGACTACGAGGTCAAAAGGGCTCAGATGCTGGCGGATAAGGGCTTCTCGGTTTTTGCGGTGGACCTGTTTGGCAAAGGCATCAGGCCGGACAAAGTTGAAGACAGAAAAAAACTGACGGGTGAGCTCTATCAGAACCGGGAGAAGATGCGCAAGCTGATGCAAGGGGCCATCGCGGAGGCGAAGCGTCTGGGCGGGAATGTGTCCGATGCCGTTGCCATGGGGTATTGCTTTGGCGGAGCTGCCGTGCTGGAGCTTGCCCGATCCGGGGCGGACATGAAAGGCTTTGTGTCTTTCCACGGTGGGTTGGATACACCGGCCGGGCAAAACTACAGCAAGACGCAAGGGAATGTGCTGGTCTTTCACGGGGCTGCTGATACCGCAGTGCCGATGTCGGATTTTGTCAGTCTGAACCAGTCTCTTGAACAAGCCGGGATTGAAAATGAAATGATTGTCTACAGTGGTGCACCCCATGCATTCACTGTGTTTGGCTCCGACCGGTATCGTGAAGATGCTGACCGTAAATCCTGGCAGCGGTTTCTTGAATATCTGGATGAAGAACTATAATTCAACAGACTGATAATCATAAACATTCAGGGCGGCACACAGGTGCCGCGCTTGAGAGATTAGGGGACTGTTTATGCTTTGTGTAACGACACCGGACGTCGCGCATCGTCCGATTCGGGAAGTGCTGGGGACTGTGAGCGGCAGCGTCGTGCAATCCAAACATGTTGGCCGCGATATCATGGCTGGATTCAAGTCCATCTTTGGCGGAGAGATCCGCGGTTACACCCAAATGCTGGTGGAAGCCAGAGAAGAAGCCATGCACCGGGCCATTGCGGAAGCAGAGCATATGGGAGCGGATGCGATTGTGAATCTGCGTTTTACCACCAGCACCATCATGCAGGGTGCTTCTGAAATTCTGGTGTATGGAACAGCGGTAAAACTAAGCTGACTGTTTTCCTTGGATTGAGTTCCGATTCTGGCTAGTTTTCACTGGTCAGCAGCGTACACTGAGCACATGAATGAAGTCACGCCAACAAGCAATGGCGTGCAGATGGACTTTGACAGGCTCAGTGTATGGATTTATCACCCACCCAGTGTCAGCAGGCAAGGCTGGCAAAAGACCCGCGTTACGATGGATTATTCTTTACGGCAGTGAAAACCACCGGGATTTATTGCCGGTCGATTTGCCCTGCACCCGCGCCGAAAGAAACCAATGTGGAATATTTTCCAACCGCCATTGAAGCCGCTCAGGCCGGTTATCGTCCTTGCCTGCGGTGTCGTCCGGACAGTGCGCCGGGTTCCCCGGCCTGGATGGGCACAGGGGCGACAGTGAAACGTGCCCTGAGATTGCTGGATGAGGGCACGCTCATGCATCAGTCTCTGGAAAATCTGGCGGAACGTCTGGGCGTCACGGATCGTTACCTGCGTCAGTTAGTCACCGATGCCACGGGCCTTTCGCCGAAAGCATACAGCCTGTATCAGCAATGCCTGATGGCGAAAAAACTCCTTCATGAAACTCAACTGCCGATCACGCAAATCGCTTATGCGAGTGGCTTTCACAGCGTCCGTCGGTTCAATGACTGTTTTCAGAAACAGTTCAATCTGTCGCCCTCGCAACTGCGTAAGCAAGGAAAAGCTGATCAGCCACTGGGGCAGGGGATTCAGCTTCAGCTTGCGTATCGCCCCCCTTATGACTGGAAACAGGTGCATGGCTTTTATGCCGCCAGATTAATTCCCGGTCTGGAATGGCAGCAGGAAAATAGCTATGGCCGGACATTTTCTTCGCGCGCCGGGACGCCGGAACAACATTATCAGGGGGAATTTACGGCTACGCACCGCCCGGAAAAATGTTGTTTCGACGTGACGATTCAGATGGATCAGTTGAGTGGTCTGATCCCGGTGATTCAAAACATCCGGCGTTGTCTGGATCTGGATGCAGACAGCGATCGGATCGCAGATGCAATTCGGCGGGCGATGGCATCAACCGGCACATCAGAGGTTCAGTCTGGCATCCGGTTGCCCGGGATCTGGAGCCCGTTTGAAGCCGGGATTCGTGCGATTCTGGGTCAGCAGGTTTCTGTCAAAGCGGCCCGAAACCTGGTCGAAAAACTGGTGAAACTGAACCCGGACAGTGGTGAAACGCAATTGTTTTTCCCCTCGCCACAGCAGGTGCTGGCGGCAGATTTGCAGCAACTCGGCATGCCACAGAAGCGGCGTGAAACCTTACAGCACTTTGCCCGCTTTGCGCAGTCGCATCCTGCAGGTTTGGACGCGCCGGAAAAAGAAGTGTTGGCCCTGCCGGGTATTGGCCCCTGGACACTTCACTATATGCGGATGCGTGGCTTGAGCGACCCGGATATTTTTCTGTCGGGAGATTTGGGGGTGAAAAAAGCGCTGGCACAATGGGAACATCCGGTCGAAGAAACAGCCGCCGCCCCTTGGCGCAGTTATCTCACTTTGTATTTATGGAGCATGTTATGAAGTCTCAAACGTCAATTGCATCCCCGCGATTCCGGCAGTTGGTTGATACCCCGATCGGCTGGCTGGCGGTTGTTGCGGATGAATCGGCAATTCTCACCATTGAATTTGATGCCACAGAAAAGCCAGAGGATATGGATAATGCAATCACCCAAGCCGGGGTTCAGCAGCTCACAGAATACTTTGCAGGTCAGCGAACAACGTTCGACTTGCCGTTGAACATGCCTGGCACTGATTTTCAGCAGGAAGTTTGGCAAACCCTGACTGCCGTGCCATTTGGGGTGACTTGCTCTTACGCCGACATTGCCTCACGCATTGCGCGTCCGAAAGCCGTCCGGGCTGTGGGCGCAGCGAATGGCAGAAACCCGATTCCAATTGTGGTGCCTTGCCACCGGATCATCGGCAGTTCAGGCACACTGACCGGCTATGCCGGGGGGCTGGATAAAAAACAATGGTTGCTGGCACATGAAGGACTGACTGTGAAAAAGTAAGCAAATTTACAATGTAAATAGGGCGCAGCGCGCCCTGTTTGGCTTTCCGAACCACAGAAACATCCCCACCTTACTCCCAAGGTTCTGATTCCCCGCTTCAAAAAATGAGAAAATTTTCTAACTTTTGAGAAAGCAGACGGTTGATTTCTGAAGATCATGTTTACGCATCTAAAATTGGCAATAAAATATTAAAAATCATGCTGATTACTACCGCGATCTTCATGATTCCTGCCGTTTTTATCATTGGTGCTTCTGCATTAGTCGGATTTGGTGGCCTTGGGGTGACTTGGCTGTTATTAAGCCAAACAAATTTAGATAAGTACCTGCTGTCACAGCGAATCAGTCATATTCATGATATTTTCTTTTTGAGGGAGCATGATGACTCTGATGAACCCAGAGACTGGTTTGTTTTATTTCACCGCTACTCCAGTTTTCAAGAAGTTGATGAAGATGAAATAGAATTAAAAAATATAAATTTTTTTCAATAAATATATTTTGTCCGAAAAGAAAGAAAAAGGATATCATTGAAAAATTGAATATATTCTTTCCATATGGATTTATTTCGAGCGGTAAGAAAGATATTTTTGATGATTTGAACGAATATACAGTGCCAGATGATATTCAAGCTTTGGCAGCCCAAACATCGCCGTATTGTGATGAGATGGAAAAAATACCGCAATAAAAGGAGAAATAAATAGACAACTGATTTCATTTTTTGGTTCTGATAGTCGCTTTAGAAAGGCGTCTCTCTGTGTTCGGATGATCCCTCCGTTGCTATGATATTACTGATTTTATTCATTATTGGGTCTGTGTACCTGTTTGTGGCCATGATCGCTGGGTTGGTCATGGATGGATGTGAAAAGCAGAAAAGGATTTCAAAACTCGCAAGAAAAAGGCACAAAGTTCATTTGTCTACTCAGCAGATGAAACTGTTGAAGAAAATTTATCAACAAAAATTCAGGGACAATCGAGTGATTGCGCTTGAAGGACCATTGCACAAAACGTATTCAACTGTGTATATGGATGATTTGAAGTTGAACTCTGTGTACTGGCCTGAATCGGGAATTCCGACCGTTGTTTCCGCCGAAGAAACGGAAGCGTTTGATTATGCTGAAAAGCAACCGTTTCACATCGAAGGTGTATTTTTTAAAAATGAATTCTACGTGACTCGAATAGATGATTTCGATATTCTCGAGTCATTGTTTGCCTATTTTTCTCTGCCAGAAATCAAGAACAATCATCCTTGGTTGTTGGAGATGATTCTATTTTCAGGCGTTGTCGTATTATTCAATATTCTTGTATTCGCTGTCATGACATACTACGACTCACCGGACTTCTTATTTTTGTGTAATGCAATTGGCATCATTTTTTTATTGTGGGTGTCGAAAAAAATAACCACGCAGCACGTTATTTATGAGTTGAATGGGAAGTTTTGTCCTGTTGGAAGAACGGATGGCTATTTATTTTCAAGCCCTGGTGAAATCAATGGCTTTCCGATAACCGCTAAGAACTTTGAATTTAAAAAAGATCAGAATTATACCGTCCATGGTCATGTGGTGTTTCAGCCAGAATATCATATTCAAGTTCAATCGGTTAATCATCAGCCCCTTCATGTGTCTTCAGCAGAAACCAAGAAAAACCTGCGCTGGGGAATGTTGATCTGGTTTGTGTTGGGCTATGTCTTGGTTCTGATGACAGATCGGTTTTATCAGTCTGCGGTTTATCGGGATTATGCACGCATTGTTAATTTCCATGAAAATTACCAGATCCTGAATACGATTGACCCTCAGCAGTTATCCACTTTTGATTCAGGAGATACGATTCAATTTGAAGGGGTTTATTTTTCTCCCGGAAATCGTCCCGGCATGTTACGGGCCACCAGTGAAATTGATATGCTTTTGGTTGAGCAACTGTCGGAGAACCTCTTCAGCGAAGTTTGGCAGACCATTCCAGCGCACCTGCGTCGGGAAAGTTTTGATTTCAGAACGATCAAATCTCTGTTGAGAGGGAAGGACAAGGTTGAAAAACAGAAAGTGGACCTTGAATCTGAACTGATTGCAGCAAAAGAAAAAGTGTTATCCCAGCCTTATATCAACATTGATATTGGCGAACGAAAATTTGATATAAAACCCTTGTCGCTGAAAGCACTTCAGGCCAATGCGTTCCATTTCTCAGAAAATCAACTGGTTCACTCGAATGCGCTGTACACGAGAATCCGGCAGTTGGTCACTCAGTATTTGTACGGTTCCAAACAGACGATGCAGGCATCGGTCAGTTTTTTCCTTACCGATGAGAAAACCCTGGTTGTGTTCATTTATCATCTGGAAAAAATTCCGCCCGAATTCAGTTATATCAAAGTGAATCTGAGTATGCATCGTTTCTGGATTGTATTTTGTAGCCTGATTTTTTTGGGAACCGTCTATGTGTACTGGCATACGGAAGACGACGAGGATCCACAGAATGAGTCAAAAGAACATGACTTTTCCAGTGAGTAAATTTTGATTGATTGCTGTTCCTTTGATGATGGATTTCTTGCCTCGATTTACTTTGGCATTCATAGGACTGGAACCGTGTGCTTTATCGTTTTTCGTTATCTTAGAGCCTGCTGATGCCTGCTATACAATGTTGGTGCGTACGTTATGGCTGAACGCAGGTATTCGCATCTCACAGTCTGAAGTTGATTCCGATGTGTTCCTAAAAGTAAGCGCCTTGCCAGAACTGATAGGCAAGGCGCTTTGTGTATCAAGTCAGCCGAATGCGCTAATCTTTGGCGGGAGCAGCATTGGGCAGTGACAGGATCAGAATGGCGGCAAAGGCGAGAAAGCCGGTCATCATCATGAACACGTCGTTGTAGGCCATGATGTAAGCGTCGGTTTGCATGCTTTGTGCCAGGCTGGCTTTGGCTTTCAGCATGGCGGTGTTGGGATCGCTGCCTTGCTGTAGGTAGTTCCCTGCCTGTTGCGCGAGTTGGTGCCAGGCATCATTGCTGACGCTGGGTAAACTGGCTTTGATCCGGGCCAGATGCTCTCGCGCTTTGTTGTCGAGCAGAGTGGCGATCAATGCGATGCTGAATGCACCGCCCAGATTCCGCAGCACATTGGTGATTGTGGATGCATCCGGCGTGTCTGGCTTGCGGATCGTTTGCATCGCGACCAAGGACAGCGGCACGATGATGAAAGGTCCGCCCAATGCCCGAAGTAACATGGACAGAATCAATTGCTGGCCCCCGAAGTCGGCTGTCATATGGGTATTCACGTAGCAACTGATCCCAAACATGGTAAATCCGAACGCGACCAGATATTTGGGTTGTATCACCCGGGTGAGCTTTGGAATGAACGGGAACAGCAAGAGTTGTGGAAATCCCATCCACATCAGCACTTTGCCAATTTCTAACGCATTGTAGTGCTGAATCTGAGCCAGATATAAAGGCAGCACATAGATAGAGCCCAGCAAAGCCATGCCCAGAATCAGGTAGGCCAGTCCGGACATGGCAAAATGCGGATTTTTAAGCAACCGGAGATTCACCAGTGGTTTGGGATGCCGCAGCTCGGTGATGACAAATCCAATCAAACTTACGCAGGCGACAACGGTGAGTCCGATAATGAACCGGGAACTGAACCATTCTTCCCGATTCCCTTCTTCGAGCATCACTTCCAGACACCCCAGGCCAATTGCCATGGTTGCAATACCAACCCAGTCGGCCTGCCACAGCGCATCAGGGTTCGCGGGCTGATCATCCAGACCGTAACGGATCATGGCAACCATCAGGATAGCCGGGGGCAAATTGATATAAAAAATGTAATGCCATGTGAAGTTTTCCGTCAGCCATCCGCCCAGCGTTGGGCCAATGGAAGGCGCAAAAGTCGCGGTGACTCCGAAGAGTGCCATGCCAATGGCGCGTTTATGGACCGGGAGCAGTTGCACGACTAATGAAAACGCCAGTGGGATCAAAGCTCCGCCGCTGAAACCCTGAATGGCTCGGAAGAGGATCATCGACTCCATATTCCAGGCGATGGAGCACAGCAAAGACGCGATCGTGAAAATCACCGTGGTGCCAATCAGATAGCGCCGGGTGCCCAGTGCTCTGGAAAGCCAGCCGCTCAGCGGAATGGCGATCATTTCGGCCACCAGATAAGAGGTCGAAATCCAGGAGCTTTCATCCAGTGTTGCCGAGAGTGCGCCCTGAATATCTTTTAAGGATGAGTTGGTGATCTGAATGTCGAGGATAGCCATAAAAGCGCCCAGCATCCCGCCGAGCAGTGCAATCCAGTGGCGTCGTGGCACCTCATGCTCAGCGGGTTGTGCAGGCAGAGAGGCCGCTTGGGGCATTGCCTGTTCACTCATGGCTGACCTCTGCTTTTGCCAGCGTTTCCGTCGCTTTGTCAGACGCCGGATGGGTGTCAATGGTGGCCACCACAGACAAGCCTGGTAAGAGCTGGCCCTTGAATTGCTCCGGATGCGGAATCACGATTTTCACCGGCACACGCTGGACAATTTTGGTGAAATTGCCAGTTGCATTTTCCGGGGGGAGTAAGGCGAATTTTGCGCCGGTCGCCGGGGAGAAGCTGTCAACCATCCCCGTGATCGTCTGGTCCGGATAAGCATCCAGCGCGATGTCGACCGGTTGCCCTTGCTGGATGTCGGCCAACTGAGTTTCTTTGAAATTGGCTTCAATCCATACCGTTTTGGTAGGAACCAGACTCAGGAGTGGCATGCCCGGCTGAACATATAAGCCAATCCGCAGGCTGCGCTTGCCGACAATACCGTCGACGGGGGCAGTGATGCGGGTATAGCTGAGATCCAGTTCCGCCTGTTTCACCTGCGCTTTCGCCTCACGAACAGCAGCTTCTGCCTGAACTTTCTGGCTGTTCAGGACTAAGAGCTGATCTTTTGCCGCCTGTAGACTGGCATGGGCAGCATCCATATTGGCCTGGCTGACTTTCAGATGTGAGCGGGCATCATCGACTTCATCTTGAGAGGAGTAGCTTTTCGCCAACAGTGAACGTGCCCGCTGGTCCTGTTGTGCCGCGCGTTCGAGATCGGCCTGTGCCGAAGCAACCTGGCTGGCCGACTGGCGGATCACCGTTTTCTGAAGGATCGATTGAGCCTGAAGGCTGGTGATCGCCGCTTCAGCAACGGCAAGATTGGCGCTGGCTTTTTCGAAGGCGGCCTGATAATCACGGTCATCCAGAATTGCCAGTAACTGACCGGCCTGAACCTGATCATTGTCACTGACAAAGGTCTGCTGAATGTAACCGGACACTTTCGGACTGATATTGGTGATTTCACCTTGCAGATAAGCATTATCGGTCGATTGAAAATAGCGGCCGTAACTGGACCAGTAAACGGCGACAGAAGCGGCAGCAACGCCCAGAGTCAGTGCTGCAATCAGGGGAAAACGTGATTTTTTTGGGGAAGACTGATCAGCCATGTGTGCTCATATTGTTGTGATTTATCATTTGGATGGTGATTGTAAAAAAATATGAATTAGTTTATTAGTTAGGAAAAAACGAAAACACTGTTGCAGAATTTAGTTAAATGGGTGAAGGCATGGATTTAAATGCGCTGGCAATGTTTGCTCAGGTGGTGGAATGCGGCAGCTTTACGCAGGCTGCAGAAGCATTGGATATTACGAAATCGACCATTAGTAGAAAAATTGCTGACCTGGAAAAGGACTTGGGTGTCAGGTTGCTGACCCGGAGCACCCGGAATCTGGTGCTGACCCATGAAGGTGAAACCTTTTATCAGTCCTGCCGACAGTTGGTTGAAATTGCCAGTCAGGCTGAGCTGGAAGTGTCTGCAAATCAGGATCTGGTTCGCGGGCGCCTGAACGTTGTGATGCCGGTAGAAATCGGTCAAAAAGTGTTTGGCAAACATATCAATGAGTTCTTGAAAACGTATCCGCTGGTCAGCCTTCATCTGGAATTGAGCAACCGCGAGGTGGATTTGGTTGCCGAAGGGATCGATTTATATGTTCAGGTTGGTGATATGAATGATTCCGGCATGGTTGCCCGGCCCTTTCATTCATCGCGCCGGATTTTGGTTGCCAGCCCGGACTATTTAACGGCACAGGGCGAGATTCATACACCGGCGGATCTGGTGGCCCCTCATCATCAGGTCAAGATCTTTAACGCGGTGAAACTGGCGTACTGGGAATTGGAGCAAGGCGATGAACGGGTTCACATCGATCTGCCGTATCGTTTTCGGGTGAACACCATCACCTCGGCAGTCAGTGCTTGTCTGGATGGGTTGGGCATCGCGATGTTACCGGAGTTTATCTGTCGGGAGCATCTGGAAAAAGGGGAGTTGGTCCAGATTCTGCCGGAGTGGAAATCGCCTGTGGTGCCCATCAGTTTCGTTTATCCGCAACGGGAGTTAATCCCCAATCGACTCCGCCTGTTCATTGATTTTCTGCTGGAAAGATTCGAAGTGCTTACCAGCGTTGACGGTAGCCCAAGGTAATCGCTACATCTGGACTGTTATCCATGTTAAAGACGTTTTCAATCAGGATGAGTTCAAGCACGCTGGTGGTGAAGTGATAACGATACCCGATCAAGACCTCATTGGAAGGCTGAGATAAAGCGGATGTGGCGTCGGTCGCGCCTTCATAGAAGTGGTATTCCAGCAGGAACCGGTGCGGGCCGTTGAACTGGTACTGCCAGCCAGCCGCGGCAGCATAAGTGAGTTTGTTGTATGGAATCAGTGCCGCCGGATGATGGCGGTAAACGCCGGCGAGCAGGGTATGAAATCGGTGGCGATCCCGATGATAGCTGTAATTGAGTTGCAGGGCCTGTTCGAAGTTGTGGTTATGAAAGGGGCCGGATCCGACATAGTTGTAATAGAGTGAAGCGCCCAGCGACAAAGCTTCGTCGGGCTGCTCCCATAGCTGCCAGCCACTGTATAGAGTGACGGTCCGCGTGAGTGTTTCCCCCTTGAAATCTGAATACTCAACGCCGTATTCAGGAATGGAGATGTCGAAACTGTGTCTGGGGACATCCTCTCTGCCGTTCAGATCAATCCCGAACATGCGGTGAAAACCGAAGGTCAGATGATCTAAATGTGTCTCGAGTGCTACCCGCCAGCTGGCATCCAGTTCCAGCTGCCAGCCCGGTGTGACCTGCCACATCAAACCTGTACTGAAAGTGGACTGGTAATAATCTGCTCTGTATTCGTCGGTTTCGGCCCAGATGCTGGCAGCCGTCGTATTGAGATAAAACTCTCTGCCATGTACAGGCAGCGCGAATCCGCTTCTGAGCTGCGGACTTAGACTGGTGGACTGAATCGGTGATTGTGCATAGGTTTTCAGCGGCCCGAAATCCTGCGTGCTGCTTGCCGCAGACGCACTGGCCGTGCAGATCGTGATCCCTGCAATGAACAGACTTCCTGTTTGTCTCGCGTTGCGGAGAATGCTCATGCTGTGTTTGATAGAGAACCTGTAACTGATTCCTTCGGGTCTTGATGATTCTGATAGGCGAGATACCATTTTTGACGCTATATTGTTGGACTTAAGGCAAAATTTTTCTCAGTCCTCAGAAAGTATAGAAACAGACGGCGCGTTCCGTTGCCTCAGCTTTGCAATCTTTGGGGGTGTCCAGAGTTGCGTCCGGTGTGTTTTCACTACACTCAAAAGACTGAAGGCCCGGATGGAATGTTGTTCCTGCAGACTGAACGGAGATACCGCCTTACCGGAAGAGGCATGACATCTCACCGGTTGTTCCATGTTTTGCTTTACCTGAAATTGCTTATCTGGAGTAACAATGAAAATCGGCATTCTTTCCCGCAACTCAAAGCTGTATTCAACCCGACGTTTGATCGAGGCCTGCCGTGAACGCGGGCATGAGGTTGAAGTCATCGATGCGCTGCGGTGTTACATGAACATCAATTCAGACAAACCTTCCATCCATTCCAAAGGCCAGGATTTGTCGGGATTTGATGCCATCATCCCGCGCATCGGCGCTTCTGTCACATTTTATGGCTGTGCCGTCCTGCGGCAGTTTGAAATGATGGGTGTGTTTCCGGTGAATGAGTCGGTGGCAATCACGCGTTCCCGCGATAAGTTGCGTTCCTTACAGCTACTCTCCCGAAAAGGGGTGGGGATGCCGATCACTGGTTTTGCAAGCAAGCCGGATGATATTGGCGACTTGCTGGAAATGGTCGGCGGTGCACCTGTAGTGATCAAGCTGCTGGAAGGGACGCAAGGGATTGGGGTTGTGCTGGCGGAAACCCGAAAAGCCGCCGAAAGCGTGATTGAAGCGTTTCTCGGCCTGAAAGCCAACATCATGGTGCAGGAATACATCAAAGAAGCCGGCGGTGCGGATATCCGCTGTTTTGTGATTGGCGATAAAGTGATCGCTGCGATGAAGCGTCAGGGGGCTGAAGGAGAGTTCCGCTCCAATCTGCATCGGGGTGGGTCTGCCTCTCTGATTCGGATCACGCCCGAAGAGCGTAAAACGGCGGTTCAGGCGGCAAAAGTGATGGGCCTGCGAGTTGCCGGTGTGGATCTGCTTCGCTCACAACGGGGTCCATTGGTCATGGAGGTGAATTCTTCACCAGGTTTGGAAGGCATTGAACAAGCCACTGGCAAGGACATTGCCGGTATGATAATCAAGTACATAGAATCAACGGCGAAACCGCAGAGGACGCGCACCAGTGGCAAAGGCTAAACTCAATCAGGTTATTGAATTTATGGGCACGGAAGTGCCCCCCGGACATTCAGCAACGATCGATCTGGAAGCGGCACAACTCTATACTCATTCACCCTTGCATATCCCTGTCCATGTGGTGAATGGCAAATATCAGGGCCCGGTACTGCTGGTCAGTGCCGCCATTCATGGCGATGAACTGAACGGCGTGGAAGCCGTGAGGCAATTACTGAACAAAGTGAATCCGGACAAACTGCACGGCACACTCGTGGCTGTTCCGGTCGTGAATGTCTTTGGTTTTATTCATAAATCCCGTTATTTACCGGACCGTCGCGATCTGAACCGATGCTTCCCCGGTTCTGAACGGGGGTCGACAGCAGCCAGACTGGCTTTCCAGTTCAGTGAACATGTCGTCAAAAAATGTACCCATATTATTGATCTGCATACCGGAGCGATTCACCGGGCAAATCTGCCGCAGGTTCGTGCGAATCTTGACAATGAAGCCAGTGCAGAGATGGCACATGCCTTCGGCACTCCAGTGATTCTGGATGCCGCGATTCGTGAAGGCTCTTTGCGCGCTGTGGCCGATGCGTCCAATATTCCTGTGATTACCTATGAGGGCGGAGAAGCGTTACGTTTTGAACCGCTGATCATTGCTGCGGCGGTGAAAGGGGTGATTGGTGTGATGCGAATGCTGGGGATGATTCGGCGTGTCAGCCGCAAGAAGGAACGCGCATCGCCTTTTATCGCGCGCTCCAGCAGTTGGGTCAGAGCCGAACAAAACGGCATATTTCGCAGTGTGGCCGCTTTAGGTGAACGCGTGACGAAAGGTCAGGTTCTCGCCTATATCAGTGCCCCGCTGGGACACGGAGAAGAAACGCTGGTTGCACCCCGTGATGGCATTGTGATTGGTCAGCAGATGATGCCGCTGGTCAATGAAGGGGATGCCATTTTCCATCTGGCCTATTTCAGCAAAGGCGCGAGTTCAGAAGTCGAACAATACATCGAAAACTTTTTGGATGAAGTCAGTGATGAGGTTGATGTGACCTGATGTATTCCCCTTCGGGGGAAATACAGTGTCTCGCGATACCCTTTTAATTTTCGCGCACAGGAGGCGCGTTTTTATGGTCAATACGGCAATGGAGACCGATTGGTTTATCGATGGATGGCAATTGGGCGGTCAGCCACGTCAGCTTACACTGGCAGATTGCAACCAGCTCGAGGAAGATTGCTGGTATCACTGTCAGCGTGATGCCAAAGGATTAAAAGAGTGGCTGACTTCTGTCGATATTCCCGGCTCGTTGATATCTGTCTTGCTTGCCGACGATACCCGGCCGCGATTTGAGCAACTGGACGATGATATTTTTCTTTTGATTCTTCGGGGGATCAATTTGAATGAAGGCACGAATCCCGACGATATGTTGAGTATCCGGTTCCTGTATTACCGGGGCAGTCTGATCTCGACCCGAAAGTATCCGTCCCGTGCGATTGCCGAAGCACGAAAGCAATGTGAAGAAGGGAAAAGCCCGGCCAGCTTGCTGGCAATGATGGTAACTATCATTGATAAACTGAACCGGAACATCGAAAGCTTTCTCGACCCGATTGAAGAAGATATTGAATATTTCGCCGAACATCAGGATGAGGCCGACAGCCAGTCACTGGCCAATCTGAATAAGCGGTTGCTGAAGATCCGTCGTTTCCTGACACCGCAACGATACGCACTGGACGATATGCTGCAGGCAGACATGCCAGCGCTGGAAGTGTTTCGGATGCAGCTCTTGAACTGCCGGGATCTGGTGATCCGCATTAACGAATCGATTCACTTTTACATTGATCAGATTCAGGTCATCAATCAGCATCTGGGGCAAATTCAATCGGAAAAAGTGAACCGAAATACCTATTTAATTTCATTGATCTCGATTATTTTCCTACCCATCAGTTTTCTTACCGGCCTGCTGGGGGTTAATATCGGCGGCATGCCAGGAGTTGACTCCTCGGTGGCTTTCTGGGCGTTTTGTATTGCACTCACTGCAATCACTTTATTCGAAATCATTTTGTTAAGAAGGATGAAATTTATTTAATGTTCGAGGCTGTTCTACAAAGTCGGTTGAGCTATAACCTGCTGGTGATTCTGACTTTCCTGATTGTTTACATGATTGCCAAGCGCGTACTGAATCTTTGGCTCACCAAACTGGGTACGACCAAAATGGTCAGTGAAGCCAGAGTCCGGTTTATTTCGCGGGTGCTGTCTTCCGTGGTGTTTTTCGTACTCTTCAGCATTACCGTGATTAGTCTGGGGCTGGGGTATAGCGATATTTCGCTGTTTTTCTCGTCTGCATTTGCGGTTTTGGGTGTCGCATTGTTCGCCCAGTGGTCCATGCTCAGTAATGTGACGGCCAGTGTGCTGATCTTTTTTGCCTTTCCGTACCGCATTGGCGATATGGTGAAAGTGGTCGATAAAGATGAAGACATCAGTGGTGTGATTCAAGATATCACCATGTTCCATGTCCTGATCGAGCGGGTCGATGGCAGTCTGGTGACTTATCCCAATAACATTATTTTGCAAAAAGCAGTCATTAAACTGACCAAACTGCCCGAGTTGCCAAAGCCAGTACCGGAGCCACCACAGCCGTCTGCAGCGCCGCAGGTCACCCCATAAAAACGATTAAAAGACAGAAGTATGACTGAAGAAGAGAACAAAACAGCCGTCAAAGACCTTTTACCGCAGCAGGAATTGAGTCAGTGGGTTGAGGATCTGAACCGTGCTCATGATGAAGAGCAGGAGCGCGTGTTTAATGAAGCCACTGAAGTGCTGGAAACTTCAGAAATTGGCTTGTTGTTAGAAACCCTCCCGATTGATGAACGTTTGGCCTTGTGGCAAACCGTTGCACCAGAAGAACGGGTCGACGTGCTGGTAGCGATGCGCGGAGATGCCCGAAGTGTGCTGATCGACAACCTGAGCATGCCCGATCTTCGGGCCATGTTGCATGGCCTGGATGCAGAAGATCTGATCGAGCTGTCGCAGAGTCTGTCCGACAAACTGGTCGATTTTGCACTGGCGAAAATGAGTCAGGATCAGAAAACCTGGTATGAACAAAGCCAGCAATATGATGAAGAGCAGATTGGCCGTTTTGTGGATCACAGTCTGGTCATGCTGACACCAAATACCCGGGTTGCTGAGGCGCTTCGTGCCGTACGTCGTGCAGAATATCCGATGCTGGACCGGGTTTACATCGTCGACAAAAAAGGCATGTACAAAGGCGAAGTGACCTTATCCGTGCTGTTGGCAGCGGATGGTCAGGCGCGAGTCGATAGCCTTGAAGATGATATTGCATCACCTTTGAAGGCGGACATGGATGTGGATGATGCCTCGGAACGTTTGGAGCACTCCGATCAGGCGGCCATGGCAGTGGTGGATGAGCATGGCCGTTTCGTCGGGCGGGCGACCCTGCGTCTGGCGATGGAAATCACGCGTGAAAACTATGAAGCCAAACTGATGGCACGAGCAGGTCTGGATGAAGACACGGATCTGTTTTCCCCTGTCTGGCTCAGTGCGAAACGGCGTGCTTTGTGGCTGGGTATTAATCTGCTGACCGCTTTTCTGGCATCCTGGACTATCGGGTTGTTTGAAGCCACCCTGAGTCAGGTGGTTGCACTGGCAGTCTTGATGCCCATTGTTGCTTCCATGGGGGGAATTGCCGGCAGCCAGACGCTGACCTTGATCATTCGTGGTTTAGCCATGGGCCAGATCACGTTTGGTAACGTGTGGACGCTGGCGAAAAAAGAGCTGCTGGTGGCTTGTCTGAATGGGGTGCTTTGGGCCATTGTGATTGCGATCATTGCAGCATTTTGGTTCAGCAGTATTCCGATTGGTGGTGTGATTGCTGCAGCCATTACGATTAATATTATCGTCGCCGCGGTTTCCGGAGTTGTGATTCCGGTGATTTTGGATAAATACGAAATCGATCCGGCATTGTCCGGATCCGTGATTCTGACCACAGTCACCGATGTCGTGGGCTTCTTTACCTTCTTAGGCTTGGGCAGCATGTTTTTGCTGGGTTAACCCCGGATGTTCCTCCCCTTGAAAAGGGGGAGGGACAGTCAGAGTTTGTTGTCAGCACGGCAATTGCCTCCCCTTGGCAAGGGGAGGGCCAGGGTGGGGTTCGAACAGCGCGCATGGATTTGACATTTGTGCACAGTCACCCCCACCTAGCCTCCCCCTTGAAAAGGGGGAGGAACAGTCCGAGTTTGTAGTCAGCACAGATCCACATCAACAGAACCGGGGCAATCAATGGATTGGAAATTCAATGCAGAAGATTTAGGCCAGATTGTGATCGGCGCTTTTGCGCTGGGCGTACCCATCTCGTTCTCTGAAGAAGCCTGGCAACTGAGCGAAACCCTGCCGCTGCTGAACCTGATCGTGCTTGTTGCCTTAACGCTGGCATTCATTGGTCTCTATGCCTACCAGTCCATGTTTGGCCAGAATATCCGGCGTCGGGTTCCTGTTTTTCTGGCGCGTGTCTTTGGTGCTTATCTGATCACTTATTTAGTGGTTTGCCTGATCCTGTTTTCGCTTGATCAGTTTCCAATTCTGGAAAACTGGATTGTTGCGGTGAAGCGTGCATTCGTCATTGCCATGCCTGCGTCGATGGGCGCGATCATCGTAGATAGTTTTGATAAAGAATAGTTACTTTTTTGTCACTGGTATTCCCGCTATCAAAGCCAGAAGCATGAACGATTCTCCATATCAATAGAACGTTGTTTTATTTCTGAACCCATGCTGAATTTTGACGAGGTTTGACACATCCCGGATTCCAAAAAATAAGCCGGTTGGTACACTTCAGCCCTTCTTTTGACAGGGGTATTGAAGATGAAAAAAATGATCTTTGTGGCGGTTTCTCTGGCGTCTTTGCTGACTGGATGTGCGGGGCAGATGGCTGCCACACAGGCGACGATGAAACTTAATATGGATGCGGTGGATAACCGGTATGCACGAGGTGGCCTGACAATTTTGATGTCTCCGGTTTATGCCGTCACCACAGTGGCAGATTACATGGTGCTGAACCCGATTGAATTCTGGACCGGTGAAAATGTGGTGACACAAAAACCATCGATTTACGATGCAAAAGGTGAAGACTACATCAAAATCAATGATCAACTGGATCAGGAATATAAAACAGCGCCGATCAAACCACTGAACTGATGCAGTGTCGCTGATTTCCCTCCCTTGATACAGGGGGGAGGGACAATCCTTCGCTTTACCGATTTTTACAAGCGGGGTCTCCGGTTTGATCCCCAAGTAACCTGCGATATCATGGCGGCCGTTAACTTTTTCGGAAGCCTAGCATGACTCATTCTCAATCATCACTCTCCTCGCCCAAAGTGGCTGTACTTGCCATCACCTATCAAGATGATCAGCTCATCCTCGTTCAGCGTAAAAATGAACCACAAAAAGGCGGCTGGGGCTTTCCCGGTGGATCCGTCTGGCCGGGAGAAAGCCTGCGTGATGCCGCCGTGCGCGAACTGAAAGAAGAAACCAGCGTGCAGGCTATCGCTGAGCAACTGCTGGAAGTCGTTGAAGTGAACGAATTCGATGCAGACAACCGGCATCATCATTTTATTCTGGTGCCCGTGCTCTGCCGGTATGTGGCCGGAGATTTACAAGCGGGGGATGATGCCAGTGATTGCCGCTGGATGTCTGTCGGGGAAATTGTTAGCAAACAAGCGGATCTCATCGACAAAGTGGCAGATGTGGCGCTGCAGGCAAATCAACTTTTATTGATTCAGCGATAAATATGACCTGAGTTGCTTTTCCAAGTCAGCATAAAAATAAGGCGGTATTGACTTGGGAAATCAAGTATCAATAGAACTTTCATTTTTCATTTCCTTAGGATAAATCCAGCCGTGCTGCGCATGATGTTTGCAGCGCAGCCGAGCATCTGCTCATTTAATGGAATCGCCCTCCGCCGCCTCCTGCGGGTATAAAATTTTTTCTTCGTCTACGGCGTCGGAATATTCGAGTTTCGTGTCTCTACGCGTCGATTTGGTGCCTTAAAATGGCGAAATAAGGGTGTTTTAAATATTTGTTTTTCAAGGGGTTGTTTTTCTTTCTTCCGTACATCCGCAGTGTTAGTCTCTGATTCAAATTGAAGGAGACGATGATGCACAAAGAAAATGAATTATTTAATCAGGTTAGTTTTTCCCGTCAGGATTTATCAGAGGCTGTCTTCAAGCACTGTCAGTTTTATCGTTGTGACTTTAGTCGGGCTAATTTGAGGGATGCTGTCTTTGAAAACTGTAAGTTGATTGAGCCGGGTGCTCTTGAAGGCTGTGATTTTGCTTATTGCGACTTACGTGATGCGAGTTTTAAAGATTGTCAGTTAGCGTTGGCAAATTTTAAAGGTGCTAATTGTTTCGGCATCGAATTCAGAGACAGCGACCTGAAAGGCGCCAATTTTATTCAGGCGAGTTTTGTGAATCAGGTCAGTCATCAAATGTATTTTTGCGCTGCTTTTATTACTGGCTGCAATTTAAGCTATGCCAATTTTGAACGCCAGTGTCTTGAAAAATGTGAATTATTTGAAAACAAATGGTATGGGGCGAACTTACGGGGAGCATCTTTGAAAGGGGCGGATTTATGCAGAAGTGTTTTCTCTGAAGACTGCTGGGGACAGTTTTCTGTCCAGGGGGCAGATCTCAGCCATTCTGAACTTGATGGGCTTGATCCGCGAAAAGTCGATTTAACAGGAGTGAAAATCTGCGACTGGCAACAAGCGCAATTGCTGGAACCACTCGGTGTTATTGTGCTTCCAGATTGATGCGGTTTCGATGGTGAAAATGCCAAATCCGTGCGCGCAGTTCCAACCCCACCCTGGTCCTCCCCTTGCCAAGGGGAGGGAATCGCCGTACTGAAAGAGTCGGAGACCTCCGCCGCTTACCGTCGGGAAATATTAATCCAGAATAATATGCGGAATAAACATTGAGGTATCTTTGGTGATGTATCCGACATCTTCCCGGATGGTTAATCCGGCGGGCTCGTCATTGATGAGCCAACTGCCGATCAGCATATGGTTGTGACCAAAGCGAGGCAACTGCGTGTATTGCTGCACAATATAGCCTTCTTCTCCATATGGGCCGGGCTCATGTTGCAGGATCTGGCCCGCGCGGTGAACACTGATATTAGAGCCTTCCCGGCTGAAAATTGGCTTTTTCACAAAATCAGTCAGGCTGGCTGCTTTGGGATCATCGGCAAAGTATGTTGGCAGTAAGTTCGGGTGATTCGGAAACATCTCCCACAGCAGTGGCAGAATGGCTTTATTGGAGCTGATGCTCTTCCACATTGGCTCCAGCCAGTTCACATTGGCTGTTTTCAGATGAACGGCGTACTCCTCACGAAACATAAATTCCCAGGGATACAGCTTGAACATCCATCGGATCGGGTGATCATCCAGATCGGTAAATTCGCCGTCTTCGTTCACGCCAATATCTTCCACGTAAACAAACGCAATGTTCAGGCCGGCTTCTTTTGCACAATCTTCCAGATATTGCACCGTGTCTCTGTCTTCAATGCTGTCCCGGCAGCAGGCAAAGTGCAGTGTCTGGCCGGGCTGATAGTTCCCCAATGCGGCCATCCGCTGAATCATGAGTTCCTGAATCAGGTTAAACTGATCCGCCCGTCGCGGCAGTTTGCCGGCATTGACCTGATCTTCCAGCCACAACCACTGCCAGAAGCTGGCTTCATACAGTGAGGTGGGCGTATCGCTGTTAAATTCGAGAAGTTTGGCAGGCTGCTTTCCATCATAAGAAAAATCCAGTCGCCCGTATAAACTGGGTGCTTTCTGTTTCCAGGAGCTCGCAATTAGATCCCACATGTTCTCCGGGATCTGAAATTTACGCAGTAATTGTTCATCCCGGATCACGCGTTCTGTCGCTTCCAGACTCATTTCATGAAGTTCCGCGGTTGGCGCTTCCAGATCTTCTTCAATTTGCTTCAGCGAGAACTGATAGTAGCGATCTTCCATCCAGTAAGGTTCGCCATCCAGTGTATGGAAGCGAAATCCAAACTCATCGGCAAGGGTTTTCCAGTTGGGACGGGGCGTAATGGGTACCTGAATCATGATACTGCTCGAATATGAATAACTGGGCGATATTATTGTGCGCCTGCGTTCAGAAAGCAAAGTCCGGTTGTGTCGGAAAAGACCGACTTGGATCCTGATCCCATTCTGTTGAAAGGAATATATATAACGTATACAATTCGTATATCAAACGTATAAGATGCGAGTCGCAAAATGGGAATTGTTAAAATCTCGGAAGAACTTCACGAAGAGATCCGAAAAGCCAGTCAGTCGATGTCACGCTCCATTAATGCTCAGGCTGAGTTTTGGATCAAAATCGGGCTGCTGGCAGAAATGAATCCGACACTCACTTATAACGAACTGATTCGTAAGCTGCTACTGAGTGATGCGGTCTCGGTTCAGGAATTGATGCATGAACAAAATTAAGCTGAAAACTGCGGAAGAAATTGAACTGATGCGGGAATCGGGGCGTTTACTGGCTTCGGTCTTCACCATGTTGGATGATTTTGTCGCTGCTGGTGTGTCGACCATGGCCATTAACGATCGGGTGGAAGCATTGATTACCGGTGAGCTGTCAGCCCGCCCGGCCAGTAAAGGTCAGTATGATTATCCCTATGTCCTGAACACGTCAATTAATGAAGTGGTTTGTCATGGCATGCCGGATGAGCATCGGCTGCTGAAATCGGGAGATATCATTAACGTGGATATCACGTTAGAGAAAAACGGTTTTATTGCAGACTCCAGTAAAATGTACTGCATTGGTGAGGTTCAGCCGCATGCCATGCGTTTGGTGAAAATTACCTATGAAGCGATGTGGGAAGGGATTAAGCAGGTCAGACCGGGGGCGACGCTGGGTGACATCGGGTATGCTATTCAAAAGCATGCTGAGAGTCGTGGGTATTCTGTGGTCCGTGAATATTGTGGTCATGGCATCGGCCGGGAGATGCATGAAGACCCGCAAGTGCTGCATGTCGGCTTGAAAGGACGTGGCTTAAAGTTACAGCCCGGGATGACCTTTACGATTGAACCCATGATCAATGAAGGCACGTTCAAAACCAAAACTAAAAAAGATGGCTGGACGGTCGTCACCAAAGATAAAAAGCTCTCGGCGCAATGGGAACATACGGTTCTGGTGACGGAAACCGGCTATGAAGTCCTGACGTTGCGACCGGAAGAAGTGGCGGCCTGAGTTCATCCGCTTGGATCGGTCATCTGTATGAACTGATTTGATCCGCGTTGATTCCCCTTCATAAAAATGCTCCTGTTGCTTTTCCTCGCTAAACGCAGCATTGTCTGCATTTGTACCGATTTGAAGCACAAGTGCATTCATCATCGAAAAAAGCTGCAAGGAAGGACATGAGCGCTGGTATTACATTGACGACGGCACCGACCGAAGAGGACATTGAAGTCATTCGCACGGGGTTACGTGCGCATAATCTGCCGCATCTCGGGACCATCGACAGGCAACCTGTCGCTTGCTTTTATCATGATCCGCAAGGGAAAAGACTGGGTGGTGTCAGTGGAATGGTGTGGGGAAAATGGCTCCAAATTGATTTCCTCTGGGTTGATCCGTCTCTTCAGCATCAGGGCATTGGCCGCCAGCTACTGACGCAGATTGAACACCATGCCAAAGCGTGTGGATGTCATTCTGTGCTGCTCGATACGTTCAGTTTTCAGGCCCGGCCCTTCTATGAAAAGCAAGGATACCGCTGCGTGATGACGCTCGAGGATTTCCCGCAGAATGCGGACAGACATTATCTGGTGAAATCATTGGCAGAGGGCCAGCCGTGACTATTTTATCGACTGAGCGTTTGAATATCAGGCCGCTGACAGAGTCAGACGTTGATTTTATTTATGCCTTATACAACACCGCAGGATTTTTGCGTTTCGTCGGCGATAAGCAACTGCATAGCCGGCAAGATGCACAACGGTATCTGATCCAGAACTTAATCCGGCTATACGACGTCCCGGGCATGGGCTTACTGCGGGTGAGCCTGAAATCGGATGATACACCCATTGGGATATGCGGCCTGATCAAGCGGGACTCCCTGCAGGATATCGATTTGGGGTACGGCTATCTGCCTGAATATGAAGGGCTGGGGTATGCGTTTGAAGCGGCCGGGTGTCTTCGGGACTTTGCAAAACAACACATGAACCTGAAACGCTTGGTCGCGATCACCGATGCTCAGAATACGCGCTGTATTCAACTGCTGGCGCGATTAGGATTTCAATTTGAGCGCATTCAGGAAGATTTGCCGCAGGGTGGTCAACTGGCATTATATGGCGTTGCGTTGTGAGTGAACTCAGGAGGAAGACCGTGTCAGAATCGATGACAGAAAAAGAAAAAATGATGGCTGGGCTGCCTTATAACGCTCGGGATGGAGCCTTGATTGCGGATCGCAAGGCCGCTAAATTGATGTGTCACCGTTTTAATCTGGCGGATCCCGGGGATACGGAAGCGCGGATGGCGATTTTAGCAGCGCAGGTTCAATTCCAGGGCAATGCGCACATGGAACCCTCTTTCTACTGCGACTATGGTTACAACATTACGCTGGGAGAAAATTTCTATGCCAACCACAATCTGACGATTCTGGATGTTTGCCCGGTACGCATTGGCAAGAATGCGTTCATCGGCCCGAATGTGATGATTTCTGCGGCGACACATCCGATTGATCCTGTGGAACGCTTGCAAACAGAAGATGGTGCGCCCATTTCAATTGGCGACAACGTATGGCTGGGTGGCAATGTCAGTGTCTTGCCGGGCATTCGTATCGGTAATAACTGCGTGATTGGTGCGGGCAGTGTGGTCACGAAAGATATCCCGGACAACAGTGTTGCTGCCGGAAACCCGTGCCGGGTTTTACGAAGCATTACACCCTCTGAATCCGTTGCTGTTTCTGCGGACTGATTGATCTGAAGAGGAGCCATAGCGATGGTTACAGCGGTCCGAACACATCTGATGTTTGAAGGTGATGCCGAAGAGGCGATCAATCTTTATACCCGCTTATTCGAGTTTTCTGAGATCAAATCGATTGATCGTTATGAAGACGGCGATGCTGCGGGAAAAATCCGGGTGGCTGTGTTCACCCTTGCAGGCCGGGAGTTTATGGCCATTGACTCCTTTGTATCGCATCAGTTCACGTTTACACCAGCCATGTCGGTGTTTGTGGATTGCGAGTCCATTGAGGAATTTGAGCGCGTTTACGCCGCTTTATCTGAAGGTGGCAATGCGCTGATGCCTGCTGAAAATTATGGTTTCAGCCAGCGTTTTGGTTGGGTGAATGATCGGTTTGGCGTGTCCTGGCAAATTAATCTGCCGTGAGGTGAATCGGCCAGACGCAACTGGCCGATTGGGTGGCGCCTAAACCGTCGCGATTTCAGGGGTAGTGTCGCGTATGCGGACGGGATTGCAGATCAGGTCCGCAGCTTTTTCGGCAATTGCAATGGTTGGCGCGTTGGTATTGCCGCTGATGAGTGTCGGCATGATTGATGCGTCCACAACCCGTAAGTTCCTGATACCGTGAACTTTCAGTTCCGAGTCAACCACGGCCATGTCGTCGTGCCCCATTTTACAGGTGCCCACCGGGTGAAAGACCAGGCCGATCCGTTGCTTGATTTGCTCGAAGATGGCCTCGTCGGATTCGGCGCCTGTGCCCGGGCTCAGCTCTTCTGCCCGGTAGTCATCAAACGCTGGCGCCGCCAGAATTTTGCGAAGCTGTCGGATTCCGTCAATTAAGACCTGTTTGTCTTCATCGTGCGAGAAGAAATTAAAATCAATCACAGGCGCGGCCTTGGGATCGGTGGAATGGAGCGTCACTGAACCGCTGCTTTTCGGGCGCAGAACACAGACATGACAGGCGTAACCATGCTGTGACATGAGCTTGAGGTCGCGACCGCTGTCGTCGAACAGGGCAGGCAGCATATGTAATTGGATATCCGGGCGGTCCAGGTCGTCGCGTGATTTCAGAAAGCCACCCGCTTCCGACACGGGACTAGAGAGTTTCCCTTCTTTTCGCCGGATATATTTCACGACTTCAGGCACCATCTTCATCACGCCGCTGAACGATGTGGTCACGCCATCTTTTTTCCGGCTTTTCACCAGCACGCAGGCATCAACATGCTCCTGCAAATTTTGTCCGACGCCCGGCAGGTGTTGCTGACAGGGAATGCCATGCTGAGCCAGATGCGCCTGATCGCCAATGCCGGAGAGCATGAGCAATTGCGGGGAGTTGATTGCGCCACCACTGAGAAGTATTTCCCGGTTGGCATGAATGGTATGCGTTTGACGTTGATGCAGGAAGGTGACAGCGACGGCCTGATGATCCTGAATGATGATCTTCTTTACCAGCGCACCTGTCAGCACCTTCAGGTTTTTGCGGGTCATGGCCGGATGTAAATAGGCGCGGGCTGCACCACATCGTTGACCCGCCTTGATGGTGCATTGATAAAATCCGACGCCTTCCTGAGTTTCGCCGTTAAAATCCGGGTTGAAGGGGAAACCTGCTTCCAGACTGGCCTGAATGAAGGTACTCATCACAGGAAATTGCGGTTGGGGATCACTCACGTGCAAAGGGCCGCTGTCGCCATGATAGTCACAGCCGCCGCGTTCATTGCTTTCTGCTTTCTTGAAGTAGGGCAGCATGTCCTGATATCCCCAACCCTGATTTCCCAGCGATGCCCAATGATCATAATCTTCTTTCTGTCCCCGGACATAGAGCATGGCATTCACGGATGAGCTGCCGCCCAGCACTTTCCCCCGAGGCACAAAGACCGGCTGCCCATGGCGAAGCGCAGGGTCTGAGGTTGCGTTGTAAGCCCAGTTATATTTTTTCGAGAACATAAAGCAGGCAAATGCGGCGGGCGTACTGACCAGTGGCGTCCGATCCGATGGACCAGCTTCAAGCACCAATACGGAATATTGGCCACTTTCAGATAAGCGGTTGGCAAGCACGCAGCCCGCGGATCCAGCGCCAATGATGATAAAGTCATAATGCGGATTCAATGTTGCCTCCTTGTATGAACGTCCAAATTTAACAAAGTCTTTGCATTATGGATGACAGGGCGCAACAAAATAGTGCCTTCACAAATGTTTTGCAGAATATTTCATGGAGATGACAAATAACCCATTCAAAATCATTTATTTACACGTAAACGCTTGCTTTTGCACCGGATCACAATTCTTAACACTTATTCTCCTTCTTCAGTGCAACATCATGCATTGAGGATTAGGATCGTTCTTGTTGTTATTTGAACATCACGTGAATAAGGATGTCACTGTGTTGAAAATTGTGTCTGGTTTTGTTGCCTGTACGCTCTGGCTCATGATCGCGTTTTTTCCTGCTTTGTTTGGTGTATTACTGGCAGGTCCGGTTTGTCTGTTACTGGATGATCTGAATTTACAGATTGTGCTGTCTTTTTCTGCCATCGGGCTTGTGGTTGGGACCATTATCGCGGAACGGATTCGTGCGGGGGTCGGACTGTTTACATTCTGGGGTAAGTTGGTTGCTAATCCAGAACTCGATCGTTATTAATTCATTCAACTGAAAGGGAATGCTCCCTGATCCAGATCTGGCCGCTGTCTGCATTGCGCAGGGTCATTTCCGTCAACCCCTACTGAATGATTTCTTTTTGCCCATGCTTTCACAGGCTTGAATCACACACCTTCCCGATTGTTGCTGATGCCATTATCGTTGTTGTAGACAAATGCTTTTTATGGATCTGCCAATAGAAAGGCGATCCGCGATCAAGGGGAATGTGCTGATGTACGAATTGTTATTGGGTATGGATATCTCGGATGAGGATGGGTACAAGCAATATCGTCAGGAAATGCTTCCGATTTTGACTTCCTACGGTGGTAGCTTTGGATATGATTTTCAGGTTTCAGAAGTGCTGATCGCCCAAACGCCTGAGCCAATCAATCGCGTATTTACCATTCGGTTCCCGGATGAAGATCAGAAAACCGCCTTTTTCAATGACCCGGCGTACCAGAAGGTGAAAGCGAAATTTTTTTCGCCGTCAGTCCGTCATGTCACGCTGATTGCAAGTTACAGTTTATGATATCTCATCGGTGATGGCATAAAATATATCCGGGATAGCGATAACAGGCTTTTATCAATTGGTGAGCAATCTGTGATTCGCTATATGACAGATGGATTTCATTCCGGTTGATGGTTTGGTCTCAGTGTATGAGTTATACCGTGTTTTTTAATGACAGGTTAAATCTAAAAAATATTTTTTATCGAAAGCTCTGTCTCGTGTTTTTTGTGATGAGTCGCAATAAATAAGTTTTTAAGTTCTTCTGGTTGCCGATAAATAAAATGCTTCTCATACTGTTACTGCAGTGTTTAGAAAATATTGAATTAATTATTATTTATGAAAGGGTAAACCATGTCATACGATTATGAAATCATCACAATTACGGATACGGATAGTGGCGATAATACTAAAAATCCTGTTTATGTGAAACTTCAATCCGAGACAGAAACAGGGCCGGAGAAAAAGCTATCCAGTGATAATTTCAATCAAGGGGAGCTTTTTTCTTCTGTTCTGAATGGCTTAACCGAAGGGGATGCGCCATTAACAACTGAAGTTTTTCGGCTTGACGGCAAAGATGCATGGTCATTAAATAATACTTGGGTTACGCGTATCAACGATGGTCAATGTTTTGCCGGTGGCGGGGCATGGTTGGATAATCATGCATCTAAATCTGTTGGGCTTTCACAATATAATGGTGGAGACTCGACACATCGGGATAAAAAGGATTCAAGTTTCATCTTAACAATCAAAACTGCAAATGATGACCATGCAGGAACAAATAACGCCGTCTATATTAAGCTATTTGATTCTTACGGAAATGCATCGACACTGACTCATATTGATCAACCTTTCAATGATTGGCAAACAGGAAAAACAGATACAGTTGAAATCAGGCTGCCTATTTATTTATCTGGTCCAATTACAAGGTTGATGATCAATAAACCCGGTACACAGGGATGGAAGCCGGAATCTATTTCAGTTAAATCAAAGTTCTACTCAGAGTTGAGTACACATTTTACAATTAACGCTTGGTTAGATGGTGAAAAACGTTGGTGGTTTGGTGAATCGGATCAATAGAATATAACCGCTTACTGCCACGAAAATAAAACGCCTAGTTAATCACCGGGCGTTTTTTCATTTCTGTGGGGTGTCGAGATTCAGTGGGTTAAGCCACTTTTGCCTCAAAGTGCTTCCCGAGCAATGCGTGGTAAAAGTCCTGATCAGACAGGATGCCAACCAAGGTGTGTTTATCGCTGCCGTTACGTTCAGTCAGCAGCACGGGCTGACCCGTGCGATAGCGGATTTCCAGCGCATCGCGCATCGAGATATCCGGGCTGGCTGTCACGATATCTGTCTGAGACAGACGGTCGAGATCATCGCCCTGCTGCCAGAGTTGCAGGGCCAGATCCTGCTCCTGACGGCGAGCCGCTAACACTTCTCCCGCATCATTGGTGTTCAGGCGTGTGCCTTCATGGCGATTCAGAATCAGCATGTCTTCCAGGCTTTCCAGCTCGCTGGTCGGTGTCATCAGTGAGCGGCCACGGAGCACGTTCAGTGGATTGGTATGGGCGACAAAGTCTTTCACATACTGCGTATTGGGCTTGAGGACGATGTCTTCCGGCTTCCCGTGCTGGATCAGTTCACCGGATTCCATGATCGCGATGTTGTTCCCGATTTTCAGCGCTTCGTCGAGATCGTGGCTGACAAAGACAATGGTCTTGTTGAGTTTGCGCTGAAGTTCCAGCAACTCATCCTGAAGCTGACTGCGGATCAATGGATCCAGTGCCGAAAACGGTTCATCCATCAGTAGAATGTCGCTGTCCATTGTAAACGCACGGGCCAGACCAACACGCTGCTGCATTCCGCCAGACAGTTCGTGCGGGAATTTGTCTTTCCATTCAGCCAGACCGACCATCTCCAGCTTTTCCATGGCCCGGCGACGGCGTTCTGATTTGCTGATTCCCTGCATTTCCAGACCAAAAGCAGCATTGTCGAGCACGGTCAGCCAGGGCATCAGGGCAAATTTCTGGAACACCATAGAAATGCGTTCGGTGCGCATATGGCGCAGGGTGTTGGCATCACAGGAAGCCAGATCCACCATGCTGTCGCCATCCTGTACTTCCAGTTTACCGCGCGATACCGGGTTCAGGCCGTTGATGGCGCGCAGCAGGCTGGATTTACCGGAACCTGATAAGCCCATCAGCACACAGATTTCACCCTGGGCTACATCCAGGCTGACTTTATTCACGCCAACGACATCGCCGGTTTCATCAATAATTTCCTGACGGCTTTTGCCCTGATCCAGCAATGCCAGTGACTGCTCGGTATTTTTACCGAAGATCACGTCTAAATTTTCAATTCGAATGGCAGTCATGATTAGCCCTCCTGGTTTTTGCTGGCTGGGGTTTTACACAGGCGGTCGAGAATAATCGCGACCAGAACAATGGCCAGACCGGCCTCAAAGCCTTGCGAGATGTTCACGGTATTCAGCGCCCGAATGACAGGCTTACCCAGACCATCAGCACCAACCAGTGCAGCGATGACCACCATCGACAGAGACAGCATGATACATTGGGTTATCCCTGCCATGATGTTTGGCATTGCCGCCGGCAGTTCTACTTTGAACAGCAATTTGGAGCGGGTTGCACCGAAGGCCTGACCTGCTTCCAGCAGTTCTTCCGGCACGCGGCTGATCCCCAGATAGGTCAGTCGAATCGGAGCAGCAATGGCAAAAATAATGGTGGAAATGAGCCCGGGGACCACGCCCAGACCAAACAGCACCAGAGTTGGGATCAGATACACAAAGGTCGGAATCGTCTGCATCAGATCCAGAATCGGGCGCATCAGGGTGTACAGCCAGGGGCGGTGAGCAGCCATGATCCCAATCGGCACGCCAACCAGCACCGAAATTGAGGTGGCAGTGAGCACGAGCACGAAGGTTTCCAGCATTTCCGGCCAGTAACCCAGATTCAGAATCAGCAGCAGGGCGGCGACCACAAAAGCGACCAGAGAGAAGCTGCGATGCAGCGCCCAGGCCAGTGCCGCGGTCATCAGAATTGGTACTGCAGGTGGCATCCACTTGAAGACATCGACCAGCATCATGATCAGAGATTCCAGGCTGTAGGAGATGGCGTCGAAGAAGCCGGCCGCATTGTAAGTCAGCCAGTCGACAAGGTTTGCCATCCATTCACCCAGTGGGATCTTATGATCGGTAATAAAATTCACATTAACTCCTTAAAAGGGGTACAACAAAAGCAGTTGCAGGCGCCATCAGACTGACTGACGCCTGCAAAATTAGGATTAAATATTCAGGTATTGCTTCACGGATTCAGTGCCGTTGCTGCCATCAACGGACTTCACGTTTTTCAGCCACTGGTCCAGCACTTCCGGATGCGCTTGCAACCAGGCTTTTGCCGCAGCGGCCGGTTTTTTCTGTTCGTTGAGAATGTCACCCATCAGCTCGTTTTCCATCTCCAGGCTGAAGGTGAGGTTTTGCAGCAACTGGCCGACGTTCGGACAGGTTTCCATGTAGTCTTTGCGGACATTGGTGTAAACACTGGCACCGCCGTAGTTCGGGCCGAAGAAGTCGTCACCGCCGGACAGGTATTCCAGATCAAAGTTGTTGTTCATCGGGTGCGGCGCCCAGCCCAGGAAAACCACCCACTGCTCGCGGTTCACGGCACGTTTGACCTGAGAAACCATGCCAGCTTCACTGGATTCCACCAGACGGAATTCTTCCAGACTGAAAGCATTCTGGTCGATCATGTCCTGAATCAGACGGTTGCCGTCATTCCCCGGCTCAATGCCGTAGATACGGCCACGGAATTTATCTTCGAATTTCGCCAGATCGGCAAAGCTGCGGACCCCTGCGTCGTACACATATTTCGGCACGGCCAGGGTATATTTTGCACCCTCAAGGTTGGCACGGATGGTTTCAACCGTACCGTTGTCACGGTACTTCGCGATATCGCCTTCCATGGTTGGCATCCAGTTGCCGAGGAAGACGTCGATGTCGCCATTGGCCATGGAAGAGTAAGTGACCGGGACAGACAGCAGCTGTGTTTTGGTTGTGTAGCCCAGACCTTTCAGGACTTCGCTGGTCACGGCTGTGGTGGCGGTAATGTCGGTCCAGCCAACATCAGAGAAACGTACCGTGTCGCACTGTGCTGCCATCACTGGCTGAGCGCCAGCGGCCATCAGTGTTGCGATTGCAGTGTATTTGAGGGTCTTCTTCATTGTCGTCATGACTTGTCCTTTATCCATTTCGTTTGTGGTTCAGCCTCGTGTTCGGGTGAGGCGTGCATCAACAGGGCTGCCTGTTCCTGAAATCAGGGTGAGCCAGCCCGGTGGTGGTGAAATTCACCACCACGAATTAGGGTGTTTCCGGTGACTGACGCCTTAGTTTGCGTCGGCAGTTTCAGGCACGGTGCTGCGCTGTGCTTCCTGCCAGTTGTCTGCGATCCAGACAGGGACATGGGCTGCAGGCAGGGCGGGTTTGCCCAGAATTTTATCGGCGGCCTTTTCGGCCACCATGATCGTGGGTGCGTTCAGGTTGCCGTTCGGGATTGTGGGGAATACGGATGAGTCCACCACGCGCAGGCTGTCGATACCGCGGACCTGACAGTCACTGTTCAGCACAGCCATGACATCGTCGTCGCTGCCCATTTTGCAGGTGCAGGACGGGTGGTAGGCACTCTCGACGTTCTCGCGAACCCAGGCGTCAATGGCTTCATCACTCTGAACCGCTTCACCCGGCTGGATCTCTTGTCCGCGATAGGCAGACATGGCTGGCTGGGTCAGAATCTCACGGGTTAGGCGGATGGTATCGCGCCAGTCCTGCTTGTCCTGTTCGGTGCTGATGTAGTTGAATTCAATGCCCGGTTTGGCTTTCGGATCGGCAGACGTCACCCAGATCCGGCCGCGGCTCTCTGGCTTGTTCGGGCCGACATGGACCTGAAATCCATGGCCGTCGAACGCGGCCTGACCGTCGTAGCGCATCGCAGCAGGCAGGAAGTGATACTGCACATTCGGCCACTTCAGACCTGCGCGGGAGCGAATAAAGGCACAGGATTCAAAGTGGTTGGTTGCGCCCAGGCCGTCTTTGAACAGAATCCAGCGGGTGCCGATCAAGCCTTTGCTGATCAGGCCCAGCTTGCTGTTCAACGTGACCGGTTCTTTACATTCATACTGGAAATAGACTTCCAGGTGATCCTGAAGGTTTTCGCCCACGCCCGGCAGCTCATGCTGAACCGGGATACCGGCCTCTTCGAGTACCGTTTTCGGCCCAATGCCGGACAGCTGCAACAATTGTGGTGAGCCGACAGAACCGGCAGATAAAATGACTTCTTTGCGTGCTGTCGCGGACTGGACTTTTCCGCCACGTTCAAATTCGATTCCGGTGGCCTGTTTGCCGTCCAGCAGGACTTTCCGGCTCAGGACGCCGGTCAGTACCATTAAGTTGCTGCGCTTCATGGCACGGCGCAGATAAGCATTGGAGGTCGAAGCCCGGACACCGTTGTCGACGGTCATGTGCATCGGGCCGAAACCTTCCTGCTGATAGCCGTTGTAATCGTCCGTTGCCGGGTAACCTGCCTGCTGGCCTGCATCAATGAAAGCCTGATACAGCGGGTTCAGTGCCATATCGTTTCCGTTGCAGGTGGCAACCGGGCCCCGGTTGCCCCGGTAGGCATCTTCACCGCCTTTCCAGTTTTCAGCCCTGCGAAAGTAAGGCAGGCAGTCGCGGTAGCTCCAGCCAGACGCGCCGTGGGCTTCCCATTCATCAAAGTCGCAGGCGTGGCCACGAACGTACACCATACCGTTGATGGACGAGCTGCCGCCCAGCACTTTTCCGCGCGGACAATGCAGCTGGCGTCCGTCGAGGCCGTTTTCCGGCTGGGTTTCAAACTGCCAGGCATACTTATCGCTGTTCATCGGGTACGACAGTGCCGTTGGCATCTGAATGAAAATACTCTTGTCGCTGCCACCGGCTTCCAGCAACAGCACCTGATGCGCGCCGCTTTCGGTCAGGCGGTCGGCCAGCACACAACCTGCTGAACCGGCACCGACAATGATGTAATCAAATTCTTGCTTCATGGCGTTCCCTTTACGTCTGTTTTCTTTGGCTTGGCGTGCTTTGTCCAGATAAGTGGTTACAGGTAAGGGCATTCAAGATCACCCAGTTCGATCAGCACGCTCTTGGTCTGGGTGTAATGATTCAGGGTTTCCAGACCGTTTTCGCGACCGACGCCTGAGTGCTTGTATCCACCGACCGGCATTTCAGCAGGAGAGCCGCCCCAGGTATTGATCCAGCAAATCCCGGCTTCAATCTGAGCAATCAGGCGGTGGGCGCGTGACAGATTCTGGGTAAAGATACCCGCTGCCAGTCCGTAATCGGTGTCGTTGGCACGACGAATCACTTCGTCTTCCTCACTGAAACGCAGCACGGACATCACCGGGCCAAAGATTTCTTCTCTGACTTGCGGCATGTCATCGGTGCAGTCCGCAAAAATGGTCGGCGCAACGAAGTTGCCTTTGTCCAGACCGTTTTCTGTCACGCGGTGGCCACCAGCGAGCAAACGAGCTCCCGACTGTTTTCCGGCTTCAATAAAGCCCAGCACTTTTTCCAGATGCTCGGAAGAGATCAGTGCGCCAATTTGGGTGTTGATGTCGCTTGGGTCGCCGACTTTCAGCTTGGCCGTTCGCGCTGTCAGACGATTGAGAAACTCGTCGTAAACGGCATCGTGGACGAAAACTCGGGTGCCGTGCGTACACACTTCGCCCTGAGTGTAGAAATTGGCCATCATGGCTGCGGAAACTGCGTTATCCAGCTGTGCATCGTCAAAGACGATCAGCGGCGATTTCCCGCCCAGTTCCATGGTGACATCTTTCAGAGAACCGGCGGCATCAGCCATAACCTTTTTGCCGGTGCCGCATTCGCCGGTAAAGGAAACTTTGGCGATTTCAGGATGACGGGACAGCATCTGACCGACACGGTAATCGCCCTGTACCACGTTAAACACACCATCCGGCACGCCGGCCTCGGTGTAGATTTCTGCCAGTTTCAGGGCAGTCAGCGGGGTTTCTTCAGACGGTTTGAAAATCATGGCATTCCCGGCTGCCAGCGCAGGGGCAGATTTCCACATCGCGATTTGAATCGGGTAGTTCCAGGCACCGATACCAGCACAAATGCCCAGCGGTTCACGACGGGTATAGAAAAACTGACCGTGGCCGAGATCCTGTTGCTGACCCGAAAGACTGGCTGCCAGGCCGGCATAATATTCAATCACATCCGCACCGGTAACAATGTCGACTTCCAGCGCTTCCTGTAGTGGCTTGCCTGTGTCCTGCACTTCAAGCGCTGCTAATTCATCGTTCCGTTCCCGCAGCAAAGCCACCGCTTTCATCAGGATCCGGCCACGTTCCGCACCACTCATGGCAGACCAGATCGCGAAGCCTTCTTTGGCCGAGGCAATGGCACGGGCCATGTCGGCCTCAGATGCCTGACCCATCTGAGCGATCACTTCGCCGGTTGCTGGGTTGCGGGTTTCGAACTGCTCGCCTGAAGTGGCTTGCGTGGCTTGTCCGTGAATGTACAGGGATGTCATCGTCATACTGCTACTGTGCTCCTGTGTCGTGGCTGATAGGGTTTCATCAGCCCCCAAGAATGAAATTGTGTGGGTGGAAAAACGCGGGTCTTACAAATAGGGCGCCAGCTGCTTTTCCAGATAATCGGTAATAATGGCCTGAGCCTGCTCTGCGCTGATGCCACCCGGCGTGAGTGCGCCCCGAAGCCAGATGCCATCAATGAGTGCTGCGGTTCCCTGCGCGACAAACAGTGCTTTTTCAACGGGCAGGACCTGCTTGAGCTCACGTCTTAAATGTGAGAGCAAGCGTTTTTCATTCACGCGTTGCAGGCGGTGCAATTGCGGGTCGTGCATCGCTTGCGCCCAGAAAGACAACCAGGTTTTGACCACTTTGCTGTCCACCTGATAGCCGTCGAAGTTTCCGGCGACAATGGCTTTGATTCGTCCCTGAACATCGGATTGATCCACCTGAGACAAATGTTCCATCACGGTGTGGGATAACTGACGCAAGACGGACCGCATGGTTTCTTCCAGCAAGCCGTGTTTACCGCCAAAGTAATGGTTGATGATGCCAGGGGATACCCCGGCTTTTCTGCTGATCAGCGCCACACTTGCACCCGCCAGACCCACCTCATCAATGGCGGCCATGGTGGCTTCCACAAGCTGTGGTTTCCGGATTTCCGGCATTCCGACTTTGGGCATGAACAGTCACCAATTCTTTTTTGATTGAACGTTTAATTAAAAACAAGATGGCATAGGAATTGATCAAAGTCAAAAAATGTTTAGGGTTGTAATGTTTGGTCGTGTAATGAGTTTGCTGGGGTCGCCATTTTAAAGTATTGATTTATATGTGTTATTCATGTGGCTCATGATTTCAAAATATGAATGAAAACAAAATTCGTTTTGCGGTCAAATCTTTCGCGTTTTTAAGCGAATTCTCATTGCTGAAAAGTCCTTAAAAATCACAAACTTTGTTTCTAATTTCGGAAAGATTGAAGAGTTTTGACCTGATATTGACAAAATTTGGTTGTCAATTTTTGACAATGCATGCTCTTTTTTGCTGCTGAACAAGGGTGTGAAGATGAGTCATCAAGGATCACGCTGGAAATCAGCTGCGGCCCTCCTTGTGGTTTTTGGGCTGTCTGGCTGTGGCGGAGGCAGTGAAGCCTCAGACAAAAAACAGGTACAGGAACGGGATTCTGCGGCCCAAGGGAATGATTCAGGGAATGAAAGCGCATTTCCATCAACGGGAGACGGCACGGGGCCGGTCCCGGTTGAGAATTCGGTCAGCGACAATACGATTGAAGTGGATGGTCAGGTATACACCGATCTGGCATCTGCCGAGGCGGCCATTCTGGCTGGCAGCCAAGTGGTGATCGGCAATGGTGTTTACAGTCGTGGTTTAAAAATACAACCGGATAACGTGACCGTCAGCGGTAGTGGCGAGACCCATTTTAAAGGGGCCCAATTGATGGGCAAAGCGACTTTTATCGTGAACGGACAAGGCGTCAGAATTGAAAATATCGAATGCAGCCAGGTGAGTGTGCCCGATCAAAACGGTGCCTGTGTCCGGCAACAAGGTCGGGATCTGGTGTTGTCACAGGTGTATTTTCATGACAGCGAACAAGGCGTTTTGTCGGCTTCAGGCACCGGTAGCCTGACCATCGAACACAGTGTTTTTGAGCGTTTAGGGAAAGCGGGCCGTGCTCATGCGGTATACAGTAATAATGACAGCCTGACGATTCGCTACAGCCGGTTTTACAGTTCGAAAGATCAAGGGCATGAAATCAAGAGCCGCGCGAAAAATACGCTGATTGAATACAGTGAAATTGCGTCGCTGAGCGGTGATGACAGCCGGCTGGTCGATACGCCGAATGGTGGCGAACTTGTGATTCGCGGCAGCGTGCTGGAGCAGGGGCCGAATTCAGCAAACCGACAATTGATTGGTTTTGGATTGGAAGCGGCGTATGACACCAGTCAGCCCAATCGCGTCACACTCAGCAATAATGTCATCATTTTAGACCGTCCTGCCGGAAGTCAGCTGCTGGCACTCCCTGCGGCTGGTGGGTTTGATTTGAGTGTCAGCCAGAACGAGATCGTGGGCAATGCCCCGGTCGATAAATCGGATTATGTGTCGGAAAACACTTTCTATGACACGCGGTCAGCCTATGGATTATCCGAATTTCCGGCGTTACCGGAGACGGGTTTTTAATCCTAAAAAATTGACAATTGATTGTTAAAAATCTTCAAAACCCGGCGATCCTGTCGGGTTTTGTTGTCTTAATAATCAGAAAACGCCCGAGACCAACCCCTGCTACTGTTTTCATTAGGCGCACAAGCGGTATTGCCCTTATTTCCTCGACGAAAAATTAGAACGCAGTGGTTGGCAGGGGTGTAACCATGAAATACTCACATGTCTTTTTGCTGGCATTGGCTTTGACAATGCTGGGTGGCTGTAATAATGATGACGATCCCGTGGCAGGAAGCGATACACCGCCATCTTCTAATCCCGGTGATCCCGTTGGCGATGACCCGGGAAATCCACCACCCGGTGGTGAAGAGCCAACACCGGACCCCGATCCAGAACCGGATCCGGAACCCGTTCCGGAGCCCAGAGTGGATATTGATGGCTTACCTTTACCGGATACAGAAACCAGTCCGGATTATGAAAGCTATGTTGCGGGGCAGCCTGAATATTACACTTCGATTTCCAGCACAGATTTTCAGAATATTCGTTTTCGTAGTGTGGCGACAGAAGACAACACGCCGCGTGACAATGAGCTGCGCAATCCGGTGGCAAAACTGGGCCGCATTCTGTTTTACGATGTCCGGTTATCAGCCAATAACACCAAGTCATGCGCTTCTTGTCATCAGCAGGAACATGGCTTTACCGACCCGGCACAATTGAGCGTTGGCTTTGAAGGCGGGCATACGGGCCGGAACTCCATGGGGCTCAGTAATGCCCGATATTACGATCCAGGGCGTTTTTTCTGGGATGAGCGGGCAGCGACGCTGGAAGATCAAACGCTGATGCCGATTCAGGACCCGGTTGAGATGGGGATGAACCTGTTTGATCTGGAAACCAAACTGGGGCTGACCAGTTTTTACGGCCAACTGTTTACTGACGCCTTCGGCGATGAAGCCATCACCAGCCAGAGAATGGCGCTGGCAATGGCGCAATTCATGCGATCGATGGTCAGTTATGAGTCCAAGTTTGATCTGGCTGTTCAGGCTGAACTGAATAATGATCCTAACCCTGTACTCAGCGCACAGGAACAACGGGGGCTGGTTTTATTTGAAGACCTGAATTGCACGAATTGTCATACCACCATGGCATTTGTGATGGACCGAAATCATAACAATGGCTCGGTCTCCAATAACAATCCGGATCAGGGGGTCGGCGGTAATCTGGCTGGTTTCTTCAAAACCGGTTCACTGCGGAATATTGCTGTGGGCGCCCCGTTCTTTCACGATGGTCATCTGCCGGATCTGATGTCTGTGATTGAGTTTTATAATAGCGGAGTGAATAACCATAATAATCTCAGCCCGGATCTCCGAGACCGTACCGGCCGTCCGGTCCGGATGAATCTGACGCAGGCAGACAAAGAGGCGTTGGTCGCGTTTCTGGAAACCCTGACCGATGAGGGCTTCCTGAGTAATCCGATCTTCAGCGACCCTTTCCCGGCCACAACGCCAGATGAATCTGAAGCTGGGGAAGCCGCGCCTTAACCTGACCTGCCATCATACCGATTGTCCGTTCCTGAATTCAGATCAGGAGCGGACTGTCGTCTTGATAAAGCGAACAGTCCCCAGTCACCAAAGCTGCGAAGCAAGTCTCAAAATTCCACTCATAGTGAAAATGACAGTTTCAATCGTGATTTTGCCTGCCTGTTCCGGGGGTATGACAGATGCCTCATAGGGACAGAATGTCTACAATGGCCGGGCTTTCTGACTTACGGAGACTGCCATGTCATTCAAAAAAAATCCGCCTCCTGTTCGTTATACCAATGCGGCTTTTCCACCGCTGGACGAACGTCTCTGTACCCCGAAGGCAGAGCCCGCAACGGATGTTGAGTCTGTACCGAGCTTTGGTTATACCGTTGCGTTTGCCTGTCGAATGGAAACCTTCCGACAATACGTCAGCCCCTATTTATCTCTGCAACTCAAAAAAACAGAGGAAGAAGCAGCGATCCGCCAATGGGATGAAAAACCACAGGGTCAGCACACGTATGTTGCCTGTGACGTCAGAACAGCGGAGGAAAAGTCGCTGGCTGTCCGCTGGTACAGCAACCCTTCAACGATGCTTGCGATTGATGCGGTCGAACCCCATGAAGCATGTTCAGTGGTTGTGAAAGAAGCCTTCGTCCCAGTTCGTCCTGCCATTCGGATGGGGGAGCAGCTAGGGCTGCCGACAGAAGGGTATCTTTATCATTTTCTGGAAGGCCAATTGGTGAGCGAATTCCGCTGCATGGGAGATACTTATCCCCGTTTTCAGGTGACGCAAAGCCGCCCGGAGGCAATGTATCCAGAGCCGGCGGTTGATCGCCCGCTGGAATACATTCTGGCACTGTGGCAAAGAAATGGTCAGGTTATTCAGGATCAGTACCTGCTTTATAGCCGGGAAGCCTTGTCTGATAAGGCAATTCAGAGTGTGGACACCGCATTTTTGCAGGCACATGGCGTCAGGCTGGACATGGATCAGATAATCCCGCTGACAGAAAATAGCGGGCAGCGCAAAAAGCATACTGTTGTTGAGGGAGAGACGTTATCTGAGGTTGCAGAGAAGCATCAGCTTACATTTGAGACGCTTTTAGCATTGAATCCATACTGGCGAGGCAAGGAAACAAGGCTGACCAACGGCATCAAGCTTTATCTTGAGCCGGTCGGGATTTATAACCACGGGCAGGATGTGAGTTACCCGGTTTCGGCAGCGTTGCTGGGTGACGGTGTTTTCGCGATTGAGCCGTCAAAGAAGCGGGCTGATTTCCCGGTGGTGCAAGTGGCCGAGTCGGATGGTGCCCGGCTTACCGCGCTTTCTCCGGTGCGTTATGCCCTGGATGCGTGTAATGCGCAAGGGCAGGGTTTACACCCCATTCCGGATACGGAAACCTTCTCCGGCGGTATTTTTCAGGCGGATGATACCCCTTATACCTTGCGACAGCTGCGGGATGGCTGGCTGTATGCGCTTTCGCCGGTACCGGATTCAGAAAGCTGGACGCTGGAAGAATACAAAATTGAACAGGGTGAGTTCCGCCGGGTCATCGGTCAAACGGCTGAAGCACGTCAGAAAGCTGAGCCCGGTCGGCCCAAAACCCATATTCTTTGTGTGTCGGATCGCCCGTACTATCTGGCGTATGCCGTGAAGCGGTGGACGGATCGAATTTGTGATTATTATCTTGGCAATGCCGAAGCCCGCGATGGCTGGCTGCGGCAAGTGAATTTGAACACTTCGGGCGCAGCAACTCACCGGACTGATGTTGCCGACGTGGAATGTTATGTCGCAGATGTGAATGCGCAAGCGCAAGAGCGGTTTGCCGGCACCTGTGCGCCGCTGTCTGGTGACGTTGATCGACCGAACGATTTTATTCATATCCCCCCGAAGAAGACGCTAGCCAGTTACACCTATCAGGCGCCCTCAGCGTATGTACAGCAAATCGTAGCACTTGATGACCCGCTGGCTGATTTGAGTGATTTGTTTCTTGCGCTGTTAGAGCCAGTTCTCATCACGACGCCGGATGAGTCTACGCACCGTAAAGTGGTGGTAGCAGAAGCCATTCGCTCGATGGTTCGGGTACCAATCCCGAAAGATAAAATGCCGGAAATCCAGCCGGAACAATGGGTTGAGTTTGAAAGCGCGTTGGATGTCTGTCTGGAATATGAGTACCAGAAAGTCCATCTGCCGCAATTAGGCTCAGATAACATGATGCCTCAGCGCCTGAAGGATCTTGAAGCTTGCCGGCAGGCCAGCCTCAAGGCTCAGGCAACCCTGGAAGGGATGGGCTTTTTCGGGGTTGAGGAATATGTTCAGGATTATACCGACAGGCGCAAAGCCCATTCGCAAGTGAACTGGGACGATCTGGACGCCTTCTATAAGGATTATCTTGCTTCACAGTCGCACGCCTATGCTGCAATTCCCGGCGCGTTTGACAGATTATTAACTGCGATACCAAAGCTAGGCACGGAGCCAATGCATTTGGGGCTGGATATTCTTTACAGTGACCACATGGGCTACCTGATGGAGCTCTTCGGGGAAATTTTGCCTGCACTGAACTGTAGTGCGAACGATGAAGCGATGCAGCAGAAGCTTGCAGATGCTTTGATTCAGGAAAAGCCGGATAATCTAATGGCACTGGCCACGTCATTTTTTTCAGCAGAGTTTTATGCCAAGGCCGATGAGCTTGTGAAAGAAAGTGATGTTATTGATTTGCAAAGGGAGTCTGTGCCTGTTACGGGGGTCGTCGCTGGTCTGAATAGTGTGCTCGGCTATGGGCAAGCTGAGGCTGGAGGGCTTTATCAAAAGACATTGTCGATGATGGTACCCATTAGCGGGTTAATCGATAGTGCTACTGAAGCGATGAAAAATATCATTGGCATGGGTTATCAAAAGGGGTATTTCACTTATTTTGGAATGATGATGAATCAAGGCGGCTTTAGAGCCGGATTCAATGTTGCAGCGATGATCTGGTGTATAGAGCAGATTTCTCAGGGGAAGATCGGCATGAATCCGGCTTTTGAAGGTACCAGCCGCGCGTACCGTCAACGTTTAACGGGAGCCGCATTGGAGTGGCAGTCGCTGGAGAATCAATTAAAACGGATGCCTGCAGATTCCCCCAATCGTGCAGAGTTAAAAATGAAGCAAGAGAAGATGGAGGCTCGGGCTGGCCAGATGGTCAGGCAAGCACCTGTGTTATTCGAAAGCTTCAATGGTGAGAAGTTGCAACCGGTCAATCAGTTTTTTGACCGTGTAAATCAGTCATTGAACCGTATTGGCCGAATGGACTTTGTGGTTGCATTTCTCAATAGCATGAATGTGGTTGTCCAGCAGTATACTGTCGAAGAAGCGCTTTCATCGAATCCGAATGTAGATCTCAATACTCAACTGCATGTGGTGGGTTTCAGTACGGCCTGGCTGATGCATGCCACCAGTGAGATTTTCCGCGGCCTGGCGTTTGAGCGTGTGAAGCAAAAACCCGTTATGTTGGAAAAGAAACTGAATGATTTGGCTCTAAAAAGCCGCAACTTAGATATTCGATTATTGGCTAAGGGTTATCTACAGCGTTCAATGTTGTCAGGAATGCTGGGTGTGATTGCTGCGGGTTGGGAAGCGTACCGGACCTTGTTGGATGCAGGCAAAGCTGACTTTAGATTAGAAAAGGGATTGCTGTATTTAAAGAGCGCAGTTCTATTCACTCAAAGTGGTGTCTGGGGTGTGCTGGCATTAAATGGGGCAAGGGGATTGGCGAATAGAGCTGTTATTGGATTTGTATTGCAAGGCTGGATGGTGGCTGCCTGGTTCTGGTTAGGGATTGCTTATCTGGTAATTTCGATCATCATCAATATGCTGCAAAAGTCACCGCTGGAAAACTGGCTACGTAAAAGCATTTGGGGGAAAGAACCAAAAGGAGACTGGACGGCAAAAGCGGAATATCAGGCGCTATTGCAAATCCTGAATCAGCCGCAAATTCAGGAAATAGTCAAAAGTTGCAAACAACTACCGGGTAAGTTTGCCTCTCCGTATGAGCCGTCACCCTTTACAACCCTGAAACAACTGAAAATAACCTTTCCGCAGCAACGCCCCGGACAGTCGGTCTCTGTGGGAGTGACTGTGTCGGGGCTGCGTGAGCAGGAAGGTTATCTGGGTTATCGTAAAACAACTAAAGTCGAAGCATTTACTTATCAGTTGACGGCATTGGATATTGCCAGAGGATACTGGGAATATGACGTGCAGAAGGTCCCGACTCTGGTTCTGGATGTCCCTATCTGGATTGAGGCGGTCGACACGATTCAGATTTTCGCAATGGTGAGTAACCATAATCCCTTTTCTGAAACAGAGAAGACAGCCCAGTACTATAAGTACCAGTTGAATTCTCAAATAAAAAGAGACATTGAGGTGATGAAAGATGGCAAGGCAAGCGATATGATCGGGCATCAACTGTTTTCAGTGAAAATTGAGGAATCATGAGTACGACCATCTCTTTACCGGAATACACCGAAGCCGATCAGGCACAGCAGCGCCAGCAAGTGCTGGATGCGGAAGTGATTTATGAGTGGGAGTGTGTACTTCGCTCAAAGGATAAGCATTTGATGCCGTTTATTATGGCAGGAATATTCAGCTTGATTTATGGCATTTCCTATTATTTAAGTTCTGATGTCATTCTTTTTTATATGTGGGCAATATCTGTCGTAATTTTTTCTCCAGTGAGTTATTTTCTGTTTGATGTCGACTATCACTACAAAGGCCAAATAACGCCGAAAGGGATCATCATTCAGAAAACTGAGCGAGTCCCGGATATTTTCTACAAAATCACTCGGGTTATGGCCTATTTCGGTATTGTTGTTTGTCTGATTGCCGGGCTGATGATGGGGCCCATTGCTTTTGTGGGTGCGGGTGCTTTTGCATTGCTGTCATTTAAAATGACTGGGTTTCATAAGCAGGTCGAAAGTTGGGTGATACCTTTTATTCCTGAACATCAATATGAGTATGAAGGGAAAGAAGAAAACCCAATTTACCAATATTCTGTATTCGCTTTTTATTATGATGTGCTTGGTTCGGATCAAAGCAATTATAATTTGGATTATTGGGTGAAAATTTATTGCTATGAAGAACAATTTTCTGAACTAGATAAATTTATGCGTCAGTGTATCCATGTTAGAAACGATTGTGCTTTAGGCAAAGGATTGTAAAAGTACCACAGCATGAGTACGACCATCTCTTTACCGGAATACACCGAAGCCGATCAGGCACAGCGGCGCCAACAAGTGCTGGATGCGGAAGTGATTTATGAGTGGGAGTGTGTACTTCGCTCAAAGGATAAGCATTTGATGCCGTTTATTATGGCAGGAATATTCAGCTTGATTTATGGCATTTCCTATTATTTAAGTTCTGATGTCATTCTTTTTTATATGTGGGCAATATCTGTCGTAATTTTTTCTCCAGTGAGTTACTTTCTGTTTGATGTCGACTATGACTACAAAGGCCAAATTACGCCGAAAGGGGTCATCATTCAGAAAACTGAGCGAGTGCCGGAGATTTTCTACAAAATCACTCGGGTTATGGCCTATTTCGGTATTGTTGTTTGTCTGATTGCCGGGCTGATGATGGGCCCCCTTGCTTTTGTGGGCGCAGGTGCTTTTGCATTGCTGTCATTTAAAATGACTGGGTTTCATAAAAAAACTGAAATTGAAGTCATTCCATTTCTTCGAGAGAAAACATACCAATATATGGGATGTGAGTCTTTATATCAGCATACAGTCAGTACTCATGGCTACGGTGTATCGGACTTTTGGAGGACATCCGCTTTTGGGGCTTATGAGGTTGCATTTAGTTGCATGGAAGAACAGTTTTTTGAATTGGACAAGATGATACGTCAGTATGTTGATGTCACAGATGATTGAGTTTCGGATGATTAATTGTAAAAGTACCACAGCATGAGTACGACCATCTCTTTACCGGAATACACCGAAGCCGATCAGGCACAGCAGCGTCAGTGCTGCCGTACCTGATGTCTGTGATTGAATTTTATAACAGTGAGTTCAATAACCACACAGATCTCAACCAGGATCTTTGAGACGGACGCCCGGTCCAGATGAATCTGAAGCTGGGGAAGCAGCGCCTTAACAAAGAACGGTGTTGCGCTGTAAAAAACAGTCCTCCGAAAATCAGGGGGGACTGTTCTGATGGATTATCCAATTGCCAGCGTGGTCGAGGGGTAGCGGATGTGGTTGCTTTTGGGGCTGGCGAGCAGATAGGCGAGGGTTAACGGGCCAAGCCTTCCTGCGAACATCATGAAAATAATGATGCATTCGCCTGCCGGTGACAGTGCCCCGGTCAGTCCTCTGGATAACCCGACGGTGCCCAGCGCGGATACGGCTTCAAAAACGACATCCAGAAAAGGCGCGTCTTCGGTCAGCATCAGCAGAAAGATGGAGAACCAGACGGCAGCACAGGAAATCAGGGTCAGCGCCAGTGCTTTCTGAACGGTTTTCGGCTGAATCTGGCGTTGGCCAAGGCTCATCACATCCTGTCGCTTCAGAAACTGAACCGTGGCAACCAGCAGGACGATAAAAGTGACGACTTTAATGCCGCTGGCTGTGCTCAGCGAGCCGCCGCCAATGAACATCAGCAGCAGCATCAGCACTGTGGTTGCATCTTCGAGCTGATCAATCGGCAGCGTATTAAATCCGGCGGTTCTTGGCGTCACGGCCTGAAACCAGGCTGCCAGCCATTGCGCAGAATCAGAAAGGGGCGCCAGGGTAGCCGGATTGTCCCGCTCGATCAGGTAGATTGCCAGCAGTGCCAGTAAGTTGATGATCACAGTCCCGCTGATCATTAAGCGGCTGTACAGCGACAAACGGTGCCAGCGCCGCTGTCGCCAGAGATCCATCCAGACTGCAAAACCAAGGCCGCCGGTGATAAAAAGCCCGGTGATGGTCAGATTCACCACCCGATCCCCCACATAAGGCATCAGGCTGTCCGGATGCAGCGCAAATCCGGCGTTGTTGAATGCGGAAATGGTGTAGAAAAAACCATGGAACAGCGCCGTCGGCCAGCCCAGTTCAGGCTGCCAGTGGAACGCCAGGATCACCATGCCCATCGCTTCAACCGTGAACGCAAACATCAGCACAGATTTTGCCGTTGCCACCAGCATCGAGGTATCCGTCTGGTTAAACGCTTCTTTGGCAATGTTTTGCTGAAGGAACCCGATTTTGCCGCCGAGAGTCATGAGGGTGACGACGGCGAACGTCATGATACCCAATCCGCCGAGCTGAATGAGCAGTGCGATCACGATCTGGCCGAACAGGGTAAAGGCACTGCCGGTGTCCACGACAATCAGCCCGGTGACGGTGACCGCTGATGTTGCGGTAAATAAACTCTGAAGCCAGCCAATTGGTGCTGTGGTGGCGATGGGAAGTTTTAAAAGGAGTGTGCCCGCCAGAATCAGAAATAAAAAACAGCCTGAAAGAATGAAAGGCGGGGCTGCCTGAATCTTGCGGGCTGCCTTGGGTTTTCGTTCCAGTGGCGAAACAGCAGGATGCCATTGAATCATAATGTTAATCCTTGAACAGAAGCCTGCAGAACAGGCTTGACATGAAACTGCGTTAAAGAAGCGCCTTCATTTGAATCGACAGATTCAGATTACAGATGATGTGGGTAGAGTCTGGGTGCCAATGCTGCTAATGCTTGCCGGTGACCGCTGAGTAAAAGAATATCTTTTTCCACTAAGGTCATATTGTCATGAAAGGCGGTGATATTTTCTTTTCCTCGCTTAATGAGGAGCGGACTTATTTTCTGGTCGAATCCATGCATTAATTCACCCAGTGTGAAGACCTGGTGTTTCTGATGAATATGGACTTCAACGATATATTGATCGTGGCCTAAAGACAGATAATTGTTGATCATCGGATAATGCAAAGCCTGTGCAACCCGAATCCCCATTTCTTCTTCAGGATGAATAATTCGGGAAACGCCCAGTTTGGACACAATCGCATGGTGTGCTGCCGTATTGGCTTTCACCCAGAGCTCATTCACGCCCAGCTTTTTGAGGCAGAGTGTGCAGAGCAGGCTGGCTTCCATATCCTGACCAATCGCGACGAGAACAGCGTCGCTATTGCCTAAATTCAGCTCTCTTAACGCATTTTCATCTGTGGCGTCACAAATGACGGTTTGCGTGAGGTCTGAAACATATTTTTCAGCAATTTTCTCATTGCGATCAATACCGGTGACGGTATGACCTAAATGAATCAATTCTAAACTTGCGGCCACGCCGAAGCGACCGAGACCGATCACGGTAAAATGTGCCATAGTTTTTCTCTTTACAGATTGTGGTTGTGGATTAAAAAGATGATTTACTGCGATTGGTATTATTCTGGCGGTAATAAAAACCGATAACCAATGCCGGGTTCTGTTCGGATATATTGAGGATTGTCTGCATTGTCATTGAGTTTCTTTCGTAAATGACTGACGAAGTTTCTTAAATAATGCGTGTCTTCTGCATGGGTTTTTCCCCAGATTTCGATCAGCAATGTTTTTTGAGTGACCAAATGTCCCGGTTGCTGTGCGAGTAAAGCGAGCAGCTTAAACTCTTTTTTGGACAGCGCGACAGGTTGATCATGCAGCAAGACCTGATGACTCTGGGTATCAATACACAGATCCTGAAACCTGTACTGTCTGCCGACAGCTGCGGGCTGCAAAGTGCTGAAATCTCGTAATAGCACTTTGATTCGAACCATCAGGGCCCGGATACTGAACGGCTTGCTCAGATAATCATTGGCCCCGGCCTCCAGCAGCTTGATCATCTCGTCCTCTTCGTCACGGGCCGTCAGGACCAAAACCGGGAGATTGCTGAACATTCTCAGTTTTTTCAGCAGGGTATATCCGTCCTGATCCGGGAGTCCCAGATCCAGAATGACGAGTGCCGGCTGGAATGTTTCAATGGCGTTGAGCCCGTCTGCCGCGTTTCCTGCGCCAGCATAATCAAACCCTTCAGCATTCAGGGAAATCCGGATAAAGCGCTGAATTTCTGGCTCGTCATCAATCACTAAAATGCGTGTACTCATGATGGGTTTCCTTGCAAAACGGGAAGAGAAATACACACGGTGCAGCCCGCGTCGGTGGGCTGCATCTGAATGTCCCCCTGATGCGCCTGAACAATCCCCTGACTGACTGTCAGTCCTAACCCTGTGCCGCCGTCGCCCTGATCGCCTTTGCGGGAAGAAAAGAACAGTTCAAAGGCTCGTTCGCGATCCTGATTGGATATAACGGGCCCCTGATTGTGAATTTCGATGCGTAAAGCTTGCTGGTCATGACTAACTGTGACGGTAATTGGCGTATCTGGCCAAGCATATTTCATGGCATTGTCGAGAATATTATGAATGGCTTGCTCCATCAGCGCGTGCTGAATACTGACCTCAGGCAGCGGTGTTGTCGCCCGGAGCTGAATTCGCTCTGGGTTCACGCGATCAATCAGGGATCTCAGCACAGGCAGGATCGATTGAAATTGGGTGTTGAGTTGAAGCTTGCCTTGCTGGAGTTTGGTGGCCTGCAGCAGATTTTCAATATAACGATGTAACCGATGGCTTTCTGTCATGGCCGATTGCAGTAACTCATCCTGGTCTTCAGCAGGAAGACGGGACTGATATTCCTGCAGGGTGCTCAGATTGCCGATGATGCCAGCCAGCGGCGTGCGCAGATCATGTGATACAGACAACAAAATCCGGCTACGCATTTCCGCCTGTGCCAAGGCTTGCTTTTGCTGGCGATACTGAATGGCCAGATGGCTGGTCAGTACGGCGATCATCAGGAAAACCATCAGGTTGAAGATGTCGGCAGCGTTAAACATTTGCAGGGAAAATCTGGGCGCCGTAAAAAAATAGTTAAAGCACAAAGCACCAATTAGTCCTGCCAGCAGGGATGCGAACCGGGTTGAGCTCAGGGCGACAATGACGACACCGAGTTGCAGGATCAGCAAGATACCGGCTTGTGTGATGTCAAGGGCGCTCAGGCCGTAGGCGGTGCTGACGGCAACCGCCATGACGACAAGCGGCAACAGTGTTTGTCTGACAGGAAAGGAACAATCTTGGTTTCGATAAAGACGCATAAGAATACAGGTTAATATCAATCATCTGGGGTCACTTTACCGAAAAATCGGGCAGGAAGGGCGTAAAAAAAGCGTCATTTTTTGTGTAAGCCGTTTTGACGATGTGTACGCGCTGATTCAAGATCTGAATTCAATAAATTCCTGCCAGTCAGGGGGTAAGTTCAGGCTGGCTTTTTCATCTGATGTCAGTGATGTCCAGTAAGGCATCCACAGCCAACTGAACCAATAATCAAGGTCGCCCTGTAAACTGCCGAACGCTTCCGGGTTGATATCAGGAAATGAAGTCATCGGTTTTGGCGGTGTGAAACCAGTGGCCAGGACGGTATCGATGAAAGCATGATCGTCAGAGATCAGATGAACAAAGCATCCCCCGAAGTCATCCCGTAAACACATCCTGAAAATTGTATGTTTGGGGCCTTTCTGGACTTCTCCGGTGATGCAGACAGAGATCTGAGGATAATGCGTCCGAAGGATTGCTTGGAAATGGGGAAACTGCGCCCAGTCCATCAGAAATAGCAGATTGTAAGCCTGCTTGTTGAACGACTCAGATAATGTCACTTTCGGATAACTGCAAGCAAAATCCAGTGTTAGCGGCGAGCATGATGTCTCAGTCCTGAAAGGTGCAGGTTTGAATAACTTGTTGAAGAGGCGCATGAACATAACATTCAGTCTCCATCACACAGATTCCATGGTTTCGATACGAATTTGGATTCGTCATGCATCATGGCAGAAGTGAAAAGGTGATGTTGCGGACAATTTATCATTCAGAAATAAAACAGCCAGCCCGGAGGCTGGCTGTGATGTTTGGTCCTGGCTGATTATTTTGCCATGACTTCTTCTTGCGGAGTCTCTTCCAGATCGCAGCCAATGAAGCCACCGGTCTGATGCGCCCACAGGTGGGCGTAAATGCCATTCTGGCCGAGCAGTTCCTGATGGCTGCCTTGTTCGACGATCTGACCGTTGTCGATCACGATCAGGCGGTCCATTGCGGCAATCGTGGACAGGCGGTGCGCAATCGCGATGACGGTTTTGCCTTCCATCAGCTGATACAGGCTTTCCTGAATCGCGGCTTCAACTTCAGAATCCAGTGCTGAAGTGGCTTCGTCCATGACCAGAATCGGCGCGTCTTTCAGCAGGACACGGGAAATAGCGATGCGCTGACGCTGACCTCCGGAAAGTTTCACTCCGCGTTCACCCACCTGAGCGTCGTAACCTGAGTTGCCATGCGGGTCGGTCAGCGTTGCGATAAACTCATGTGCATGGGCCTGACGCGTTGCTGCCAGCAGTTGTTCCTCTGAAGCATCCGGTTTTCCGTACAGGATGTTTTCACGGATCGAACGGTGCAGCAGTGAGGTATCCTGCGTGATCATACCGATATTGCTGCGCAGAGAGTCCTGCGTGACATCAGCAATGTTCTGGCCGTCAATGCGAATGGCACCGGATTCAAGATCATGGAAACGCAGCAGCAGGTTCACCAGCGTGGATTTACCCGCACCGGAACGACCGACAACACCGACCTTTTCACCCGGTTTGATGTGCAGATTGAGCTGCTCGATAACGCCTTTGTCTTTTTCGCCGTAGTGGAAGCTGATGTTGTCAAACTCAATGCCACCCTGAAGGACATTCAGAGGCGCCGCGTTGGTTTTATCTTCAATCGAGACTGGCTTTGACAGGGTCTTCATCCCGTCAACAACCGTCCCCAGATTTTCAAACAGCGCACCAATTTCCCACATGATCCATTTCGACATGCCCTGAACGCGCAGCGCGATACTGATTGCAACGGCAATAACACCGACCGTGACAGCGCTGTTCATCCACAAACCAATCGAGACCGTTGCGATCACAAACAGCAGCAGGTAGTTGATTGCATCAACGCTCAGAATAAATTTCGTGGCCAGACGCATCTGGCGGTACACCGTATCCAGAAAGCCTTGCATGCTCTCTTCAGCGTACTCAGTTTCACGGTTGGTGTGTGCAAAGAGCTTCACCGTGGTGATGTTGGTGTAGCTGTCGACAATGCGGCCCGTCATCATTGAGCGTGCATCTGCCTGCTCGGTCGCGATGGCTTTCATTTTCGGAACGAAATAGAACTGGATGCCGACATAGGCCATCAGCCAGACCAGAATCGGCAGCATCAGAATTAAGTCGGCACTTCCCATCATGACAATCATGGCGGTGAAATAAACACTGATATAAACCAATACATCGACCAGTTTCATCACGGTTTCACGCACAGCCAGTGACGTCTGCATCACTTTGGTGGCTAAACGACCCGCAAAGTCATCCTGATAGAAAGACACGCTCTGGCGCAGCAGGTAGCGGTGCGCCAGCCAGCGAATCGACATGGGATAATTCCCAAGCAGAGTCTGGTGCATAATCATTGAATGCGTGAATGCCAGAAAAGGGATAACAACTACAATCAGCAGACCCATCATCCAGAGCTTGCCACTTTCTTCGGCAAGAAAGGTGTCTGGTGAATGCTGGGCCAGTAAATCAACTAACTGACCCATAAAGCCTAAAAGGGTGACTTCCACGATCGCAATACAGGCGCTCAGAACAGACATCGCCAGTAATGGCCAACCGAAACCTCGTGTATAAAAGCGGCAAAACGCCAGCAGGCTGTCCGGCGGCTGCTGTGGCGTTTCTTGCGGGAATGGCGCCGTGAGTTTTTCAAAAAATTTGAACATAAATTATTGATTCCATGTATACAGGTGTTGCTTGTGTAACAGATAGGAATAACCGTACGAAGGCAAAAGATTATCCGTCAGGCTCTCATGGTGTGTTCTGTGTGAGAGATATTTTTGTGACAGAATGAACCGTAATATTTTATCAGAATTTGATAATAATGATGCACCCATTTGATGAATGCAAAATGAATGGCATAACAAATGACACAGCAAGCAATGCAACTACAGATAGTATCGCTGCGATCCGGGATGGAGTCTCATCCTGAAAGTTATCTGGATGTGAGTTTACAGGCCGCAACAATGCTGAGATTCACCGCAGACGGCTTGATGGACGCGGAATCCGTAGGGAAAGCCCGGCATTGCCTGTCCGGGCTTTGCATTTGACTCAAACTCTGACTTGTGCCAGCTGCTCTTCCAGCCAACGGATAAAGCAGTCAATTGCGGCTGAATGCCGGTGACAGATCAGATAGTATCCGGCATTGGCCGGTAAAGGCGCAAAAGGCGAGATCAGTTTGCCGTTGTGAACATCTTCACCAATCAGCGCCTGGCGGGCCATCGCTACCCCCAGTCCGGCTTCAGCCGCAGCCATGGCCATGTCGGTCCGGTTAAAGAAATGTCCGCGGCGGCTGTCGGCAGCAATCCCCATGGCATCAAACCAATAGCGCCATTCCGTATCACGTTCTGCATTGCGCCAGGGCATCGCATCATGCAGCAGCGTGGCTTGTTGCCAGCTTTTGGGATCCTGCCAGTTGAATCGTGCCTGATAATCCGGGCTCATGACCGGCAGTAAGGATTCCGCCATGAGTAAACGGGTCTGACGATTGCGCTGGATATCGTCATCCCGGCGGTAATCGATCACCAGATCACAATCTGTATTCTCGCTGTCGACCAGCGCGCCATCCGCAAAGGTTTGTACATTGATGTCCGGATATTGGGCATAAAAATGGTGCAGTCTGGGCACCAGCCATTTAAAGGCGAAGGAAGGCGTCAGCTTCAGCCGGATCTCCCCTTCAGCTTGCCGTCCCAGTTGCAGCGCACGGATCACTTCGGCAATTTCAGACAGGCTGCGCCCGACGACCTGATGCAGGCGGCGACCTGATTCTGTCAGTGTGATACCGCGGGCATGACGCTGAAACAGTTCGAATCCGAGCTGTTGTTCCAGCAAGCGGATTTGCTGGCTGACAGCCCCCGTCGTGACATGCAGGGTACTTGCAGCCTGAGTAAAACTCTGTGTTTTGGCGGCGACATCAAAAGTAGCCAGTGCCGCCAGAATATTTCCTTTCAAAGCAGACATTTCTTCTCTCAGTCCATCGCGCTGGCAGCGCCTGTCAGCTAGGCTTGTTGCAAAGATCGGTTTTCTGAGCACGGATCGCAGACACCGCTGCGCGGATCTGGCGTCTTCTTGCTCAATGAGTTCAGATCGAGCTTATAGCACAGCTATAGGCTGCCAGTAATATTTATCGATTGTTAACCCGATGTAAATGCCTCAATCTGCAATTTCGTATCTGTACCTGTTCAATTCAGACAAAGAGAGTGTGTGAGATGGAAGTGATTGTTTTGGGAAGCGGTGTGGTCGGACTGACGTCGGCCTGGTATCTGGCACAACAGGGACATCAGGTGACCGTGATTGATCGTCAGTCCCGCAGTGCTGAAGAAACCAGCTTCGCCAATGCCGGTCAGATTTCCTATGGCTATTCTTCACCCTGGGCGGCACCGGGGATCCCGGTCAAAGCGATGAAATGGCTGGTTCAGAAGCATGCGCCGCTGAAAATCAAACCATCTCTGTCACCTGATTTGTACAGCTGGATGGGCAAAATGCTGGCCAACTGTAATCATGAAAGCTATCAGCGCAATAAGTCCCGGATGCTGCGGGTTGCCAACTACAGCCGGGCATCTCTGATTGAATTGCGTCAGCAACACGACCTGCACTATGAAGGTCGTCAGCAAGGCACATTGCAGCTGCTGCGGACACAGGCTCAGTTGGACGCCGTCGGGAAAGATATACAGGTTCTGAAAGAAAGCGGAATTCAGTTTGAATTACTGGACGTCAATGGTTGTATTCAGGCTGAACCAGCACTGGCGAAAGTGCGGGAAAAAATCGCGGGTGGCCTGCGTTTACCGAATGATGAAACCGGAGATTGTTATAAGTTCTGTCAGCAATTGACGGCACTGGCGGAGCAGGCGGGTGTCACATTCGAGTTCAATACCCAAGTGAAGTCCTTACGTCAGGACAATCAGCGGATTGTCGCCGTTGAAACAGACAGGGGGGAATTCAAAGCCGATGCCTACGTGGTTGCCATGGGTAGTTACTCGACAGCCATGCTGGCGACTTTGGGGATGCAGTTACCTGTGTATCCGGTGAAGGGCTATTCGCTGACAATGCCGCTGAAAAACAGCGACGGTGCGCCGGTCTCGACCGTGATTGATGAAACGTATAAGGTCGCGATGACGCGTTTCGACAATCGTATCCGGGTTGCGGGCACGGCTGAACTGGCGGGTTTTAACCTGCATCTGTCGGAGCAGCGGAAAGAAACCATTGCCATGGTGGTCGGTGATCTGTTTCCCGAAGGGGGGGACCTCAATCAGGCGGAATACTGGACCGGTCTGCGCCCGATGACGCCAGACGGGACGCCGGTGATTGGTAAAACACCGTTTGAGAATCTGTACACCAATACAGGTCACGGCACATTGGGATGGACCATGGCCTGCGGTTCTGGCCGGCTTTTGGCGGATATCGTCAGTGGCCGCGACACCGACATCGATACCGATGGTCTCTCGATCCAGCGTTATCTGCACTCTGCCTAACCGATGAATCTGGCCTGATTGCGAAAGTGCAACGGGCCAGCTTAGACGGCTTCTCATTCTCTCCTGCAGAACCTCTGTCAATTCCCTGAAAGAATACTTTCTTATCAATCTTCTGAATGATGACCAAAACCATGGATATGAGACAGGTTGTAGTATATCTTTGGCCGCGTTTTATTGCATGAAACGGACAACTTGAAGCGTGAAGGATTAACAATTCAAGGAGAAACGCCGCACTCAGTGATGAGTGGTGCCATACAGGGTGCACGGAACGCCATGCTGCCACACCCATCATCAATCAAATTTAAGTGCCGGATAGAAGAATCATTAATGAGGAAGTACAGATTCATGAACCATCGTTATCTGAAGCCTGCCACAATGGCAATTCTGCTGACCCTGACGGGGTGTTCTTCAATCAGTGAGGAAGATTGCAGGCTGGGAGATTGGTATCAGATCGGCCTGGCTGACGGTCAGAACGGGAAAAAGAGCTATGCCGCTATTTACAGCGAAGAGTGCGCGGAATATGGCGTCAAAGTGGATCTGAAAACTTATCAGGACGGTCGTCGTACCGGGCTGGAATCCTACTGTACCTATGAAAATGGCACCCTGGTTGGTGAGGCCATGAAGGCGTATGAGAATGTTTGCCCGGCAGACTTGTCTCAGGAATTTTTGACCGGATACCGGCCTTATTACAACCTTGCGAAAGCCAAGTCCCATGCCAGTGGTATTGAAGGCACGATCCACAGTTATAAAGAAAAGCTGAAAGATGACAAGCTCTCGAGCGATGACCGGAAAATGTTCAGCGCAGAACTGAAATCGGCTAAATCGAACTTTGAGCGGGCCGAGTTTGAAGTGAACCGCTATGAGTATGAACTGGCGGTCCATAAAATTGACCGTGAAATTGGCCAGATCAACCAGCAACTGGCGTCAGAGCATGTCAGCAGCGCACAGCGTTCCATGCTGAATGAGCGGCTGGTCAAACTGAATGACAACCGGAAATTCTACGAAACCTTATCGACAACTGAAAATACTTTCCAGAATATCAAAAATATTGTGGACTTATTCTGAGTACAGTATTCCGGTGGTTCCTTGCATGAAGCAGGGAGCCACTGGATGAAAACTGACACCTCCGAATACATCCCAACCAGGAAGCAAGACATCTCATGGAAATCAGAGCCGCTACATTGTCGGATGTCGTCGCATTGCAGACATTATTTCACGCTGACCGCCAGCTCTCTGTGGAAGCGCATGCCACCGCCACACAAGTAAAAGACATTGCACTGGAAACGTCTGTGGAGCACCTCTCGGCGCAACGTTTATACGAATCCCTTAGCTATCAGAAAAACACGCATTATCAGCTGTATTTTAAGAAGATTGGCGTGAGCTGAGGATGATTTGACGCGTACGAGGAGATCGGATGAAACTTGGGTTGATTCAAATGCCGATGGCCTGGACCACGGCGGAAAACTGTCAGGCCATTTGTCGGTACATTCATCATTGAAAAGGCCAGAGTGATGCTCTGGCCTGATGGATATTTTCTGAACATGAGCACGTTATTGAACGGTGATGACGTCCATGATCAGCTTGCCATCTTCACGGATAGGGCCATCTTCTTTGGCGCCCAGCGTGTACTCAAAAACACCGGTCTTCATGCCGCCACCTTCGCCATGGAGCATGAGCATCAGCATGTCTCCGGAATTCACAGGTTCCATTAAAATCGCGGTAACGTTCTGGTTCGTGCCTTTTTTGACCGGGGAATATCCAACGACCGGACCGGGTTTCATGCTTTTGTCGGTTCGGTGTACCACTAACCAGCCATTCGCATCGGATTCGATCATCTCGGCGGAGACGGTTCCCCCCGAAACATCCTGATCGCTACCTTTGACACTGTTTGCTGCATGAGCAAAGCTTGCAGCGCCGAAAGCTGTGATGATGAAACTTGCCGCGAGTGACGTTTTTAATAAATTCATTGATTCTTCCTATGGGTTAAAATTCATCAAAATGGCAGCTAGCTGATGTTCTGTTCACAGCGTGAGTATGGTTCAACATTTGGTTTTGTTCACAAATATCCTTCCGAAACAAGGAAAAACAAGTGTAACAAGGTGTGAGTGCTCTGCTTGATCGCGTGGCATGCTGAACAATCTGAAGATGAAAACAGTTGGAAGTCTATTGATGAGAAGTCGGCGTCCCACATGACCGCTGGCAGACTGGCGTATGGCGGTTCATTTGAATGCCACACGGGAGATTCAGAATCATCCCTCGACGCCAGCATAGGGTTGTCGGTGTCAATGGTGCAGCCTGTGGCGAGAATATGTTGAGATTTTGCTGCCTGATGATTTTCGGGAGGAGCTTCGTCGGGTTGGGATTAATCTGGTGTCCCCAACCGATTTATATTGCAATGTTCAGGACGAACAATCTGCCAGTATCCGGGTGATTTTTCATGCCGTCGGAAAAATGCTGTCGGGGCCAGCGCCTTGGCGATACACCGAAAGCGGTCGGGCATTGATGTATCGGGAAATTCAATCCGAACCTTTTGTGTCGGTATTGGTGTATCCACAGCGCCTGTCTGCGACAAAAGCACCTGCGCTTGAGCATTTTCGGGCAGAGGAATTGATTTGCATCGATCTTCGGATGACATGCCCGAATGAATGGGTTTATCCGTTCGAAAGTGGACGTTCGTAACATGTTCATTGCAATGCACTCACACAACATCTCATGTTGAAAAAGGGAAAGTGAATCTGCCCAAACATACTTTTGGACAGAAATGAGCTAGAGCACATACCCCAGTCCAATAGAATATGATAAGTAAAAGTAAGTAAAACTGTCAGATCTGGTTTGAACTAGTACAAACAAAAAATCATTTCTGCCGAGTTAGTCGGGACTCTGGTCGTCTAATACGTGTTCTGGTATATCACGAACAAATTCACCTATTGACCAACCCATTGTTTCTTTTAGCTTTTCACTAATGTCAGTTGGGACTTCGAAATAATAGCTATAAGTCATGTCTCCAGTAGAACCTTCATCCCCGTGATACTCGATGTCTAGGCTCTCGAAATCAACAATTAAATCGTCTGGTATATTAAGGTACTCAGCAATTGGACTCTTTGTTACTACCTCTGGCTTTCGTTGCCACGCGATCGAGTATTCTGCACTTTTCGATGTTGGTTTTATCTGTGGTTTCTTCATTTTAACAGTCATTGGAAATGGAAAATCGATTCCAAGTAGCAATGCCTCTCCTTGACTAAGTGTTGGGAGAAAAGACGCTGAACGTTGATCCATTGCACCGACAGCTCTTTTTACCACTTCTTGGTCATGAAAGTTAGTCAATCTATGGACTACCAAAGAGCCTATTTGACTTAATACATCTTCAGGTATATCACGTGGTCGCTGGGTAGCGATAACCACATTTAGACCATACTTACGACCTTCTTTAGCAATATTCCCAAATGAATCTAGTTTAATAGAAGTGGTTTCATCCCCAACTGTTTTATTTAAAAATTGATGTGCTTCATCAATAAAAACCAACACAGGATCACTATGATTAATACTTCCGCTTCTCGCCAAATCCATTAGCTTTCTACCGATAGCATTAACTAAAATTTCCCGACTGTTTGATTCATATGATACGGCTGATAAATCAATTCTAAGAAGGGGATTAATCGTTTTATTTGAAGAAAATTCACTAAGTAAAGTTGGAATCTCCTTATAGCCTTTCGCATCAATCATCCATTTCAAATGCTTGTTTTCAGAATAAGCTTTTATCCTCGATATAAGGCTCATACAGTAACCAAGATCACCATCAGATGCTCCACCCCAAACAGATTCATTTATAACTTGTTCTTTACCGTAACCTTCCTTACTGGAAGGCCAAACACACTCATGAACAATCTGATCACCAATATGTTTAAAACACCAGTACTGACTGCCTTTTTTATCAATCATTTCGTGAGCTTTGTTATAAGGCTCTTTTGGTTGTCCCGATTTAACTAACGAATATTGCTCATTGATGAAAAGGCCTTGAGGGTCTTTAAAGTACTTGGCAACAATTTTTTGACTCAAAATTGCAGCACTTAACTTAGGCATTTGGGTTTGCGCTGACGGGCGCAAAAAAGCAAATATGTCTGACTCAGGCAGTCTCCAATGAGGAAATGTAACCGTGTTATCAGGATTAGAATTCTCATGATTCCCTACATAATAGGTCTCACAATCTAAATCAGCATACTCACCTGTAGGATCTAATATTAGAGCTTTCCCCCCATGTCGCTGGACTTCCTGTATCAATCTCGAAATAGAATAACTTTTCCCACCGCCAGTGGCGCCAAGGACAGCACAATGCCTAGCAAAAAGTTTATCAGGAGTGACTGAAATGCTTGCCGATAAATCGTAAGGTAGCTCTGCAATATCGAGTTTGACCTCATGATCGTCAGAATCACCTGAGACTAACAAGGCTATTAATTGTGGGTGGGCGGAGTAGATTTGACTACCCAGCCTAGGGTGATTTTTTATTCCTCGGAATAGTTCACCTGTAGATGGATTGATACTTGTTAATAGCTGAATAACTCCAATAGGGTTATTTAAATTATTTCCCATTGAGATGGCATCAACAGAAAGTCTCTCAGCACCATCTAACCATACTTGAACTAAACGACCTAAAATAGCTGTTTGTCCGCAATCGATAAATATGAATTCGTTTACTTCCCCAGATGGAACACGGTCACCTAAATGCCATTTAGCTTCCCCTGTACCCGCATCAGAAAGATTGGCCTTAACCTCGGATGGCGATACATGGATAACACTACCAATTCTCCGACTAGGATCGTAAGGTGAAAACCAATCACTAGAATTCATAACTTTCACCTTTACCATTCGAGATATTTTGAGCCAATGATTCGAAAGTTTTGAACAACCTTTCTTCTGGTGTTTCCTTTCTTCGCTCAAGTAGTAAGTTACTAAATTGCTCGAAGGTGGCGTCAATAATTGAAATTCTTCGGTCACCTTGAGTGATTGCAGAAGTCAATAAATCTCTAATTTCTCTATTAAAAGACCCTTTTTCATCAAAAGGATTTTTTGTTGCAACAAGGACATTGAATTCAGCATTGGTTCTGAGAGCCATGGTAACAGCATTGTTTATGTGTTTATCATTGAAACCAAACCCTAAACAGATTAATGCTGTTTTAGGTTTCTGAAGGCAATTCAAAAACGATGACATCATATCCAAGTACGGAGAGTCATACGACGTTTGATATTTCGAACTACTTGGATAAATGAAAACAGGCTCATCAATAGTAGCCTTATAGTCAACTTTTTTTACTCGCCCCCGTTCGCGTGTCCAATTCACGGAGCCATGCATCTTGTAGAGATGAACAACATTGGAAATGAAAGAACTAGAGCTAGTGTTATCTCCACCTCTGTCAACAATATCATAACGATACCAAGCAGGATTGAAGTAACTGGGTGATGAGAACTCAAAACCGTCTACAACGACAAAGCCAGTATTTGCTGCGGAGTGTTCAAAGGCAAGATCGTAGTTAGTTGTAAATAACTTTAATCGTTGCTGCTTGGGACTTCTTCGTCCTAGCGTTCTGATAAATTTATTGTGTGAAGCCCAATCATTAGTGTCGATTGAATCTGTAAAATTTGTTTCATCTAAAATGGTTTTTTTGGACTGCTCCAAGAACGACTTAAGCTGACCAGTTCTGCCTTCATCAGGAAACAAGGCGATGTATTGATCGCACAAGGATAATAGTAGTTCAATATCATTCCATGGCTCTTTTTTTTCCTCATCTCTATTAGGCTGATTTTTGTCGTACCTAACTGTTTCAAGAACGGACTCAAACAAAGTAGGGTTCTGCTCTTTACACTTATCCCACAATCGTCCCATGCTTGGTGCTATACCTTTAAAGGTTAACGATGTCCCAGAACCAGCAAGGACAATTAGATTGTCAAAATCTAAAAGGCTATTAATACTTGTTAGCAATGCCAGATAGTCTTCGTGCTCTTTTTTGTCTGAAGAATCAATATCGATCTCGACAGGAATTTTAGCGCCATCCGTTCTTTTTACGAACGTTGACAGCAATTTTACTGTACTCATTTTTATAGCCTAGTCATGAACCAATTACTTACTTCTACCGCCCTTATCAAATGAAACAGTAGACATAATTCTCTTGCACATTTAATCAACAAAATTCATATTGCAACATTAGGAAAATTGGGTCAAATGGGGAGGCTTAGAAACGTTATGAATAACGATTCTAAATTGAAAAGGGGCATCAGCGTGCTATTTAGCTCAGCAACCCATTCAGGCACGCTACCGCACTCACGTTCGCAAAGTTACGTGCCCCTCACCTACCCAGCATAGCTGCATGCAGAACTGTACACACAGTGCAACCACATAGATGTGCGCGCATTAACAGAATTATGGGAAAACGAAGTGGTTTGAGCGCTGCAGAGTTGCGGCTCTAACAAACTTTGGGGCAGAAGTGAGATAGCCTTAGTCGCTAGCTCGTTGTTGGACACAAATGAGTTCATCATGGCAGCTCCGAACGTGGCTGCCGTAATGCTAGCTCGTGGGTGAAATCGTACAGATAATGTTTAAGGCGTAGAACAGTCAGTATACAATGCCTATGCCGACTTTAACGGTTATGTCCTGTAAAGGATCTTAATACCAATCGCAGTAAATAACTGGTCATCCTAGCTTGCTAAAATGTTCGATAACTGCGTTAGATTTTTTGATTGTAGAATAACGACTTATCTAAAAAATCCGCTTTGTTCTCAAACATTTTTCCGGCGCTACTTCTGATCATTGACTTACTTTGATTGGTATAAGATAGCGCCGCACCGATTTTGAAAAGCAGACTTCATGAAACTGATCCCTTGGCTTAAACAGCCCCGAATTCACTGACGCCTCCGGCGGTCAATCAACAAGGTCCCGCAGTGGAAATTTCCCCTGTGGGTGAAATTATTGAATGTGAAAACAGGTTGAAAATGAGCGAAAAACATTGGTCGAAAGTTGAGTTGTTACATGAGGTTGTAACGAATCCGAACATTCTTGTGAAAGGAACCCGCAGTTATTACAGCGATTGCTGGGATGACGGGTTTGAAGCATCTGTGGTGCGTTATCTTCATGGCGATGAAATCAGCCGTCAGTGGGAACCGAAATGGCCGATCGATCAGCTTCGAATCGGCGATTGCGTCTGTATCGCTGCTGAGGTCGTCATTTTAATGGGGGGCAACCATACCCATCGGGCGGATTGGTTTTGTCTGTATCCTTTCATGGACTTCATCGAAGAAGCCTATGTCGGCAAAGGGGATACCGTGATTCAGGATGGCGTCTGGCTGGGAATGCGTTCGATGATCATGCCCGGTGTCACGATTGGTGAAGGTGCCATTGTTGCAGCTAATAGTGTCGTGACCAAAGATGTTGCGCCTTACAGCGTGGTTGCCGGTTCTCCGGCGAAGCGGGTGAAATATCGGTTTGAACCCGTAGTAATTGATGCGCTGCTGGCATTGAAGATATACGACTGGCCAACGGATAAATTCGACGCCCTGAAAAGGTATCTGTGTGCCGATGATATTGAAGCACTCAAGCAGGCATCGGATGCTTACGATCAGTCAAAAACCATCGACTGAGACCAAACCTGTATGGATGTGAAGAAAAGCCGCTGGTTTAACAGCGGCCTTTTTTTGCTTGTCCGGGTGGGCAGAACCCGCCGCCATGGGAGTGATCGTCACGATAATCACCATTGGTGGTCGCTTTGATGTTCACACCATCCACTTCGCCTTCCACATGTGTCAATTGGCAACCCGTCAGAGACAGGCTGACTGCCAGCAGGCTGAATAATGTCAGTTTCTTCATGGTTTTCTTCAGAGTGCGTGTCAAAAGTTGCCACTCTACCCGATCCGCTTCGCCGGATTGTGAAATAGCTGTCAAATATTGCTCGTGCGATAAGAAAGGCCTGTCAGGATAACCTGACGTATTTGAGAGAAATTAGTTTTCATTTCAGCACATCATTCTGAAAATGCCCTGTAAACTGAATAGTAACCTTCTTCATTTACTGCCTTGGGAGGCAACTATGAAACGGGTTTTTTATATTAGTGATGACTTGGATGAGCTTGAGCTGGTGGAACATGAGCTTGAGCTGAGTGGGTTTACCCCGCCGCAGATTCATGTGCTGAGTGATAAAGATGCTGAAGTCTCGGCACATAAAGATCTGCATCCGGTTCAGTCGGTGATGCGCAATGATGTGGTTCACTCAACGGAAATCGGTGCGGTGATCGGCGCGATTGTTGCCGCTGGGATTTTGATAGCTGCCTATGCATCTGGTGTCACGGATGCTGTCGGCTGGGCCCCATTTATACTGCTGGCGATTGCGATCCTCGGCTTTATTACCTGGGAAGGCGGGTTGTTTGGATTTCAGGAACTGCATTATCAGTTCCGCCGGTTCAAAAATGTGCTCAAATCCGGCAAACATGTACTGATGGTGGATGTGGAACCGAATCAGGAAATGAAACTGGCCAGTATTACGTTGGCGCATGACAAGCTGAAACCTGCCGGTACGGGGAAATCGCCGCCACACTGGCTGGTTGCGATGCATCATCGCTGGCAGCGGATGATGAAAACACTGCCTTAGGGTGTTTTTCGCGGCATCGGCCTTCAGAACTGTGCGCATCGTGAGTCGTCTCTGAATCGGTCTTGAATCACTCTCTTCTCTTTTCAAGCGCAGGGAGAGGCTGCCTCTGAGTGCTTTATTTTCAGGCCATTGCCACGCAACCGAGCATCCGCATGGCCCGGCGTCAGAACAAGACGCTGAACAATTAACCCCCCGGCAGGCTGAAGAACCACGTCCGCAGTGCTGAGATATAGCTGGCTTCACTGGCCATGAGCCCGACCAAAACAAGCAGCACCAGGGGCGGTAAAAATATGGTGTACACCAGCGCCAGCCGTTCCCAGCGCATGTGCATGAAAATGGCTGCAATTAATCCGGCCTTCAAGACCATAAACAACAGAATCAGACTCCAGCGCAGCATGCCTTGCAGATGGAAATAATCCACCAGATAAGACAGCGTACTGAGCACAAAGAGCAATCCCCAGACTTTGAGATACAGACGGATGGGGTGTTGTTGCGCGGATTGATGCGTGAGATCTGTGCCAGACATCAGAACCTCCTTTAATGGCCGATTGTTCCATTACCACAAATAGAAAAATGCGAAAATAAACACCCACACCAGATCGACGAAGTGCCAGTATAATCCGGCGATTTCGACGATTTCATACCGGCCGCCCTGTACTCCGGCAGCGTGCGGGTCGGCTTGTTGCCGGTCGTATTTCCCGAGTGCGACGCGTATGGCGACGACGGTCAGGTAAATCACGCCCACGCTGACATGCAGGCCATGAAACCCCGTGATCATAAAAAATGCGGCCCCGAACTGAGAAGCGCCAGCCTCATTTCCCCAGGGGCGGACCCCTTCTTCGATCAGTTTGCTCCATTCAAACGCCTGCATGCCGACAAAAGTCAGCCCCAGCAATGCGGTGGTCAGCATCAGCAAAGCCGCAGCGTAACGTTTTCCCTGATAACCGCAATTCACCGCCATGGCCATGGTGCCACTACTGGTGATCAGCACGAATGTCATGATCGCGATCAGGATCAGCGGAATCGAATGCCCGGCGATGGTCAGGGCAAAAACTTCACTGGCCAGCGGCCAGGGGTCTGTCGTGGTCATGCGCACAGACATATAGCCGACCAGAAAACAGCCGAAGACAAAGGTATCGCTGAGCAGGAAAATCCACATCATGGTTTTGTTGGCTGAAACCCGGAAAACCGCTTTGTCTGCGGCATAGTCCGAGACCACACTTGTCCAGCCGTTGATCTTTCCCAGCGTGGGGGATTGAGGTGGTTGGGTTTTCATCATTCAAACCTCTCTGGTTTTGGCCGTCCGCGTTCAGGTCAGGCGGAGTAAGCCCAGCAAAAATAACCAGATAAATAAAAGAAAGTGCCAATACCGTGCACACAGCTGTAACCAGATGTGCAGGTGATCCCTGCGTCCCTGCCAGACCTGATAAGTGACCAGGCCGAACGCGATTAAACCGCCGATTACATGGATGGCATGTAAGCCGGTCAGCAGATAGAAAAAGCTGTTGGCCGGGTTGGCAAGCAAGCCCTGGTTGATTTCAACCAGAGCCAGCCAGGCCCATAACTGTGCAGTGATAAAGCCCAGAGTGAAACCCAGCGTGAGGGAGAGTTCACGCCTGCAGGCAACCAGTGAGGGCAGGAGCCGTGCTTTACGGGCTGCAAAATGAAGACTGACACAACTGAGGACCAGAAATGTTGTGCTGATCAGTAATTGCCAGGGTTCCTGCAAGGGCTGCCAGTCGCTCAGGCCCTGACGAATGGCGTAGGCGACGGTAAACAGAAAAAACAGCGCACCGATCACGCCCATCAAGAGCCATAAACCTGTGGCGGCGATGGCTGTGGGCTCGGATGGCTGGAATCGTGCGTTGGGGTGCGGACTCAGGTGGCCCGAGGCCAGCGTTGTGAGAGGTTTCCGGCTCATGGTTCAGATCCTTTGGATTGCAAGTCGGCTGGTGGCGTCTCAGGCGCTGCTTCCGGTTGTGAATCTGGCGGTTGATTTTGCGGCAGAAAATCTTCTGCTGCACCAGGCACGCTGAAGTCATAGGCCCAGCGGTAGACCACAGGTAGTGTTTCACCCCAGTTGCCGTGTTCAGGGGGCGTTTCCGGGGTCTGCCATTCCAGAGATGTGGCGCGCCATGGATTTCCGCCGACGGCCTGCTCATGGCGCCAGCTCCAATACAGGTTGTAGATAAACAAAAGCTGTGCCGCGCCAACGATCAGCGCAGCGACCGTGATGAAGGCGTTCAGATGCTGAGCGGATTCGGGAATGAAACTGTAGTCTTCAAACGCAAAATAGCGTCTTGGCATCCCCAGAACGCCCAGATAGTGCATCGGAAAATAAATGGCATAGGTCCCGATGAAAGTGACCCAGAAATGGATGTGTCCCATGGTGTGATTCAGCATGCGGCCGGTGACTTTGGGATACCAGTGATAGAGGCCACCAAAAATGGCCAGAATCGGCGAGACACCCATCACCATGTGGAAATGAGCGACGACGAAATAGGTATCAGACAACGGAATATCGACGATCACATTGCCCAGAAATAAGCCGGTCAGCCCGCCAATGACAAAGGTACTGATGAAGGCGAGGGCAAACAGCATGGGCAGCGTCAGGTGAATATTCCCCTGCCAGAGGGTAAACAGCCAGTTATAGACTTTGATGGCGGTCGGCACGGCAATGACCAGTGTCGTAATGGCAAAAAAGAACCCGAAATAGGGGTTCATGCCGCTGACGTACATATGATGCGCCCAGACCACAAAACTCAGCGCCCCGATAGCCAGAATTGCCCAGACCATCATTTTGTAGCCGAAGATATTTTTGCGGGCGTGAATGCTGATGAGATCAGAGACAATCCCGAAAGCAGGCAATGCCACAATGTACACTTCCGGATGCCCGAAGAACCAGAACAGGTGCTGGAACAGAATCGGGCTGCCGCCACTGTGCTCTGTCAGTTGGCCCATGGAAATCACTGCCGGCATGAAAAAACTGGTGCCCAGCAGTTTGTCGAACAGCATCATCACCGCGCTGACAAATAACGCCGGGAATGCCAGCAGTGCCATCGCCGACGCCGTGAAAATCCCCCAGACCGTCAGGGGCATGCGAAACAAAGTCATGCCCTGCGTCCGCGCCTGCAAAACCGTGGTGACATAATTCAGGCCACCCATAGTGGCGGCAACGATGAAGACCGCCAGTGAAACCAGCATCAGCACAATGCCCCAGTCGGTCCCGGGTGTCCCGGGCAGAATCGCTTGGGGCGGATACAAGGTCCAGCCCGCGCCGCTCGGCCCCCCGGTGACAAAGAAACTGAGGATCAGAATCAGGGAAGCAAGCAGGTAAAACCAGTAACTGAGCATATTCAGAAAGGGGAACACCATGTCTCGTGCTCCAACCATCAGCGGGATCAGGTAATTCCCGAATCCACCCAGAAACAGAGCGGTCAGCAGGTAGACGACCATGATCATACCGTGCATGGTCAGCGACTGATAATAGGCGTTCGCATCAATGAAATCGAAGGTTCCGGGGAACCCCAGTTGCAACCGCATCAGCCAGGATAAAACGAGGGCAATCAGTCCCATGAAAATGGCTGTCAGGGTGTACTGAATCGCAATGACTTTATGATCCTGACTCCAGATGTACCGGGTCCAGAAAGATTGCGGGTGTCCGTAACTTTGTGCGTTGTGCTGTGTTGTCATATCCCCCTCCCGCCGCGTGCACTACTGCGTCAGTGACCGGATATAAGCGATCAGTGCGTCTACTTCCTGTTCATTCAAAGTGTAGACAGGCATCACCGCCGGGTAGCCTTTCACGAGTTCGGTATTGGCATCCAGAATGGCCCGGCGCAAATATGCGTCATCGACCTGAATCTGGCTGTCATCCGACAGGGTTTCTGTTTTACCGTACAAACCCAGCCAACTGGGTCCGATGCCCGGTTTACCGTCGATACTGTGACAGGCCATGCAGCCATTCACTTCAGACAGCGTCTTTCCCCTGGCGATTCGGTCTGCTTCAGACATTGCTGCAGACGCTGTGGTATCTGGCGGACGCTGAGTCTGGGCGAAAGTGGGTTGAGCGGCAAGCCAGCGTCCGAACTCGGCTTCATCTTCCACAATCACCCGACCGCGCATATTAAAGTGACCAACGCCGCACAGCTCTGCACAGAGAATGTCGAACTGGCCGCGTTCCGTTGGCCGTACCCAGAAATGGGTGACTGAACCGGGAACTAAATCCATCTTGGCCCTGAACTGAGGCACATTGAAATCGTGCAGCACATCTTTAGAGCGCAACAGCAGTTTATAAGGTGCGTACAGCGGTAAATGCAGCTCCGGGGTGAGGATGATGCGATCATCAGCGCCCGCGGGATCGTCTGGATCGACCCCAAGCGGATTGGTTGCGGTGACGAACTGGGTGCCGCTTTTACCCAGTTGATTATCTTCACCGGGAAACCGGAAGCGCCATCGCCACTGTTCACCCACCACTTCAACTGTCCGGGCTTCTTTGGGCACACTGACAAATTCGCCGTATACCAGTAGACCCGGTGCCAGCAGCGCGATGATGCCCAGCGTCGTGATGCCAATCAGCCAGGCTTCAAGCTTTTTGCTGTCGGGCTGGAAACGCGACGTTCTGCCCGGTTTGTGGCGAAAACGAATGATCAGGCCGGCCAGAATCAGATTCAGAACAATGAAAAATGCGCCGGTGATGATCAGCGTCAGATCGAGCGCATGATCAATCTGCCCCCAGTTTGAGGCGGCTGGCGTAAGCCACCAGGGACTGAGGAAATGAAAAAGAATGGAAGCAACAACAAGTACAATCAAGGCAATGGCGATTGCCATACAACACCTTCTGCTGAAACTGGTCGCATCCTTGAGAGGAACTTAAATCGGTAAACCCTGCCCAAAAAGGAATTTTTTCCGCACGCAGCAGGCAGATTTTGTTGTCGGCGTGCTGTAGAAAATGCATTTTTCGATTAAAAGCTTAGTGGACATCACGACGCTGCGCGAGTGGGGACCGGAGTTTCTCTCAAAGAGTCCGGAAATGAGATATCCCGGATAAATCAGAAAATGTTTATGATAAAAGAGGTTACTCAGTGTTGGTTTTCAGCCAGACTGAGTGCTTCAGAGACTTTTCCCAAATGCGTTGAGGAGGGGATGTGGCAGGCGCAAGTTTATTAACATTGCTGGATGATATTGCAACCGTGCTGGATGATGTGGCGGTGATGAGTAAAGTTGCAGCACGGAAAACAGCCGGTGTGCTGGGGGATGATCTGGCATTGAATGCGCAGCAGGTCGCGGGCGTCAAGGCAGAGCGGGAAATTCCTGTGGTCTGGGCCGTTGCCAAGGGATCGTTCAGGAACAAGCTGATTCTGGTGCCGGCGGCACTGCTGATCAGTGCAATTGCGCCCTGGCTGATCACCCCCTTGCTTTTGATTGGCGGCCTGTTCCTCTGTTTTGAAGGTGCAGAGAAAGTGGTGCACAAGCTGACGCATGCTGAGGCTGAAGAAGCACTGCAGGATCATGATGCGCTGCCGGAAGATATGGATCTGGAAACCTTTGAAAAAAATAAAATCAAAGGCGCGATCCGGACCGATTTTATTCTGTCTGCAGAAATCATCGTGATTGCGCTGGGGACGGTGCAGGGCACGCCTTTGCTCACGCAACTGGCCGTTGTCAGCCTGATTGCCCTGCTGATGACCATCGGGGTTTATGGCTTGGTTGCCGGTATCGTGAAGCTTGATGATGGCGGTTTTTATCTGGTTGATCATCACCCTGAAAAAAGTATGCTGCACCGTTTGGGTCAGTTGCTGATCAGTGCGGCGCCAAAGCTGATGAAGGTTCTGGCTGTGGTCGGTACCATCGCGATGTTTCTGGTCGGAGGCGGGATCGTCATGCACAGTGTGCCGGATGCCCACCATGCACTGGAATGGCTGATGGAACGATTGCACCAATTGCCGGGTGTCAGCTGGCTGGTCCCGATGTTCACCAATCTGATTGTGGGCGTGATTGCAGGCTTACTGGTGCTGGGCGTTGTGTCGCTCTGGCAGCGGTTGCGCGGGAATCGAGCAGCATAAAACATCGACTTAGGGTATGCTGAGTCAGACTCTTGATGAACAAAGTAAGAATAAGCATGAGCATGACAACGCGTAGCAGACCCGTATTTCCTCTGAGCCGCCTGCCTTTACTGGCGGCTCTTGTTTTCTCATTCCAGGCAAATGCCAATCCCGACGAATCTCAGGTCGAGCCCGTTCAGGCCACTGAAGCTGAAGCGACTTTGAATTCCGTGAATCAGACACTGACTGATGCGTTTCGTGAATCCGGTCAGGTGTGGAAAAGAGATGCCATCGCTTATGCCCGTTTACCCAAACGCAGTGAAATGGGGCAGACCCTGATCACGTTTACGCTGGATGAGCGTGGTAAACCCGCCATGGCTTCCGAATCTGAAATTGTGGAAGACACTGTGATTGTGCGCGAGATGACGCCGCTGATCGGCGCTGTGTACCGTGAATATCTGATGACGAAATCAGATTGGTATGACATGTATGGCCTGCAACCGGATACCTTATCCTTTCACAGCTATTCATCTCGTCAGACGATCCGCGTGTTGCCCATTGAGGAAAGTTTATTGCTGAATCTGGGGAGCCCGGATGGTCAGCCGATTGAAATCAGTGCCGCTGCTTTTCCGAAGCATCACGCGGATCAACCAGACCAGTCGATTCTGCTGAAAACAGGAGACTGGATTTCAGATCAGGGTGTTGTCTACACACGGGAAGCGCTCGATAAAGACTATAACCCTCAGGATCTTCCAACCGCCGCTCAATAATTGAACCAGCCTTGTGCTGGTTTTTCATTTCTTTCTCTGGATCAGGCCTGAATTGGGATACGGCTCAGGCATTTTTTGACTGCAAGTTTTGAGAATCATTGTTATTATTGTTCCCATTCTGAACAGCCTGGCTGTTTTTTGTGATCACACCGAAGCGGGCTGAAAGGATGTTGCCCCAAAAAGATAATTTAACTTGAATGATAATCTTTATTATTTATTCTTATATTATTAATGAGTTTGCGCTTGCTTAAGATTCAGTAAGCTTAACCATGGTAGTTTGGTGAACGGATGACAACAGCAATGAATACGAATCAGAAGCCTGAACAACTCGCGCTGTCCTCGGGCATGGGCGCGTCGGTCCCGCGTGAACATCTGATTCAGTTGTTCAGCGACAGTGAGCGCCTGATTCCAATCATGAAAGGGGTGCCGACTCCGGACATTCTGTTGAGTATTCGCCGTGATGGTAATAATGATGCGCTGCTCGCAAGCCTTTACCAGTACTGGCAGCAAAATTATCCGGAAGCTGGCCAGCCGTACTGGACGACGCGCAGCTGGTCCATGCTGACCTGGCAGCCCCTGTATCTGGCTTTTGTCTGTGTTTACAGCGTGAAAGCTGTGCCTCCGCTGGGCCAGATTGTGCAGCAGTACAATCAGGAAGGCTGGGTGGCCGGATACAGCTTCAGCAAAAACAGCGCGTGGTGTGAGGGGGATACGCCAAAGCTCATCGGCTGTGCGGGCCGGGAGCTGATTGAACTCTATGAAGATCTGCGACAGCAGATGGAGAATCATACCCGGATTCGTCCCGGTTTTACCCGCCAGTTACTGGCGGATTCGGTCCTGGCTGTGTTACTGCGTTACCACAATACGCTTCCGGACAGTTTGCCGGCGGACGCTGTTCAGCAGCATGCAATCTGGTGGCTTGAAAGCCTGGGGCTCCCCGCAAAACATATCAATACACTGTATCGTTCAGAAACGGATGGTTCGTGGCAGCAAATGAGGGTGAGCTGCTGCATGCATTATCGCCGGGATGACGGCAAATATTGCGAGAATTGCCCGAAAAGTAAGTGCTGATCGGACAGTGCACGACATAAGACAAGAAGATGTATGAACTCAATCATGTTCGCGTTCACCGAGATGGGCGCGATATTCTGAGCATTGATCAGCTCAGTATTGATACCCGTGCGTTTACCATGGTGCTGGGTCATAACGGCTCTGGTAAATCGACACTGGTCAATCTCCTTTCCGGACAAATGGCGCCTGATCAAGGCGACATCCTGCTCAATCAGAAGCCACTTTCTACGCTGTCTGCGAAAGTACTGGCGCGGGAAGTGGCTTTTCTGCCTCAGAAACTGCCCGACGTGGCGGGACTGACCGTCAGAGAACTGGTCAAACTGGGTCGCTTCCCCTGGCGGGGAACTTTTGGCCGCTGGCAGTCCGACGATCAAGCCATCATTGAATCTGCAATGCAGAAAACCGGCACATTACGGTTTGCAGACAGTCTCGCCGATCAGTTGTCTGGTGGTGAGCGTCAGCGGGCCTGGGTGTCGATGTTGCTGGCACAGCAGTCTCCGGTACTCATTCTGGATGAGCCCACATCGGCACTGGATATTCATCATCAGTATCAGTTAATGGCTTTGCTTGCGGATCTGAACCGCGAGACGGGCTGTGGTGTGATCGTGATTCTGCACGATCTGAATCTGGCTTTACGCTATGCCACGCACATTGTGGCGCTGAAGCAGGGAAAGATTGCTTTCACCGGCCCGAAACTGGACGTGTTGATGGACGAAACCAGACTGTCGGATCTCTACGAAACCAAAATTCAGTTGATGGATCATCCCATGGATGATGGCAAGTCAACCGCACAAAAAGTTGCTGTGGTTTGCGAGTAACACGCCAATCGATTGCAGCAGACGTGGAAAAAGTATGAAAAATCGAATGTTTCAAAAATCAGTGCTGCTGGTGCAGGCTGGCATATGGGCCGCAGCGATGCTGGCCACGAGTGCGGTTCAGGCCGCAATAACCGTGTCCGACAGCCGGGGTGAGCACCAACTGACAGCGACCCCTCAGCGTGTGGTTGTGCTGAACTGGGATTTGGCCGAGCAAGTGCTGGAGCTGGATGTTCAGCCGATTGGCGTGCCGAATATTCCGGGATATCAGGAATGGGTGGTACAACCTGCCATGCCAGATGGTGTTGCGGATATCGGAACGCGGACAGAACCGAATCTGGAAAAAATTGCCGAGCTCAAGCCGGATCTGATTCTGGCGGCGTCTCCGCAGAAAGATTTAATTCCACGGCTGGAGGCACTGGCTCCGGTGCTTTACTACGAAACTTATAATCAGTCCCTGAACAGTGCCGAAGCTGCGATCGACAACTTCCGCAAGCTCGCCATTGTCTTTGATAAAGCGGCGCTGGCCGAGCAGAAGTTATCTGCCATGTCAGAGCGATTTTCAGCGCTGAAAGCACAGCTGCACCAGGCTTACAATGGTCAGCCACCCCGAGTGGTGGCGATGCGTTTTGCGAATCAGACTTCGGTGTATCTCTACAGTCAGAACTCCACCACGAACTATGCACTGACTCAGTTAGGCCTGACGCCAGCGATGCCGTTACCAGCGACCGAATGGGGCATTGTTCAGAAACGGCTGATGGATCTTCAGAAAGCCGGTGACAGCTACGTGCTGTACTTCAAACCCTTTCATGAAGAGAAGCAGCTTCAGCGCTCTGTCATCTGGAACGCGATGCCCTTTGTCCGTGCTGGTCACGTCAACAGTGTCGCGTCGGTCTGGAATTACGGTGGCGCAATGTCCATTCGTTACATTGCAGAAGCCATGGCGGATAGCTTACTGGCGATTGCTCCGAATCCACCTGCTGTTAAACAGGATGGGCAGGACTGATCCATGACCCGCACAGTGACTGTTTTTCCACTCATGCTGTTGGCGTTGCTGTCGGTTGCGTTTGCCAGCCTGCAGATTGGGGGGTATCTGACGCTCTCGCGGCAACTGGCGTTGATCTCTGGCGTGCCTGCAGATGCCTTTGGCGACGTGATGTTCACGTTTGCACAGCTTCCCCGTTTGGTCATGGGCCTGATGGTCGGTGCGATGCTCGGGTTAGTGGGAAGCCTGATGCAGCAACTGACTCAGAATCCGCTCACTTCCCCTTTAACGCTGGGGACTTCCTCCGGAGCCTGGTTGGCATTGATTATTGTCAATGTCTGGTTCCCTGATTGGGTTGGTGATCACAGTGCGCTGGCAGCGATGGCTGGGGCGATGCTGTCTCTGTTTCTGGTGATATTTATTGCCGGACCAAAGAATATGACCGGGCTGCCCTTGGTATTGTCGGGAATGGTCGTCAATATTTTGCTTGGCGCTGTTGCCAGTGCAATCATTCTGCTGAACGCCGAATATGCCAAAAACGTTTTTATCTGGGGTGCCGGGGATCTGACTCAGAATGGCTGGGAATCAGTGCAATGGCTGCTGCCTAGATTGTCCGTTTCGCTGCTGTTGCTGGTTTTTGCGCCGCGAATTCTGACGTTGATGCGGTTGGGACATCAGGGCGCGGCGGCTCGCGGTTTGAATGTCGTCCCTGCTTTCATCTGCCTGATGGCGATTGGTCTCTGGTTGGTGGCAGCTTCGATTACCACCGTGGGCGTGATTAGTTTTATTGGCCTGCTCACCCCGAACATTGCCAGAGCTTTGGGCGCAAGAACCCCAAAACTGGAGCTCTATGCCAGCGCATTGCTCGGTGCACTCCTGCTGGTTGCCACCGATGCTGTGGCACAGTTGCTGAGCCAGTGGACGCTGGATGCAATTCCGAGTGGTATCACGGCGGCTGCCATTGGGGCACCGGCATTATTGTGGTTCAGCCGAAGAAAAATGAAAGCGCAGGATCAGGTGTCCATCAAACTGCCCCCAAGCCGGGATCGTCTGGCTCGCTGGACGCAACCGATCTTGCTGATCGCCGTTGCAGGCATGCTGGTGCTGAGTGCATGTTTCGTGACCGATGGCCATGCCTGGCAGATGACTGTGCCCAGCGCTTATCAATGGGAACTGCGTTGGCCACGCATGCTGACAGCACTGAGTGCCGGTGTTGGATTGGCCCTGGCTGGAACGATTTTACAGCGTTTGATTTATAACCCGCTGGCCAGCCCGGATATTCTGGGGATTTCTGCCGGGGCGACCTTTGCGCTGGTTGGTGCTAGTGTTTTTTTAGGGATCAATATTTTTGCTGCAGGTTCTGTTTTGGCTTTTACCGGAAGTTTGGTGGTGCTTGCCGTACTGCTGGTTCTGGGCCGCCGGCACCACTTTGCACCATCCAGCCTGATTCTGATCGGAATTGCACTCACAGCACTGATTGATGCGCTTGTTCAGTTTGCGCTCGCCAAAGGCACACAGGACAGCTACAGCATTCTGACCTGGCTGGCGGGTTCGACTTATCGGGTGACGACAGGCAAAGCACTGTTTCTGATGGCTGGGGTGGGGGTGTTATTCATCTTCACTCTGATGACATCCCGCTGGCTGACTCTGATTTCTGCCGGACGTCAGTTTGCGGCTGCGCGTGGCCTCAACGTGACGCTGTGCAGTGCGCTGCTGCTGGCGACCGTGGCACTCTTGTGTGCGCTGGTGACTGCAACCATGGGGCCGGTCGCGTTTGTGGGGCTTCTGGCACCGCATATGGCTGTGATGCTGGGGGCGAAACAAGCACGGGAGCAATTGATGGTTGCATCACTGGTTGGGGGCGTGGTGATGCTCGTGGCCGATTGGGTCGGACAGACTGTGTTATTCCCGGCACAAATTGCGGCAGGAACTCTGGTGTCAGTGATCGGCGGCAGTTATTTCCTGTTCTTGCTGATTCGGGGCAGGGCGCGCTCGATTTAGAAGCCGGGCAATATCGTAAAAAGACAAAAAAGCCGGATTCGCAAAGCGATCCGGCTTTTTGTGATTGGACGGCTGAATGATACCAATCGCAGTCAATCACTGGTCATCCTAGCTTGTTCAAATGTTCGATCACTGCGTTAGATTTTTTGATTGTAGAATAACTACTTATCTAAAAAGTCTGCCTTGTTCTCAAACATTTCCCTGCGCTATTTCTGAACATTGACTGACTTTGATTGGTATTAACCTTCAATTTCTGCGTTGTGGTAAACGTTCTGTACATCGTCACAATCGTTCAGCATATCCATGAATTTCTCGAATGCTGCCACATCGTCGCCCGCCACCGGGTGCATGGCTTGCGGAACGAAAGTAATTTCTTCCACGTCCATCGCGACTTCCGGCAGGGCATCAGACAATGCGTTTTTTACTTTGAAGAATTCAGTGTGTGGTGCAAATACAGTGATGGCGCCATCTTCTGCTTCAATGTCAGACACATCAACGTCTGCCATGATCAGGGCTTCCATGACGGCTTCTTCGTCATCGCCTTTGAACTGGAACACCGCCTGGTGATCGAACATGTGAGCAACAGCACCCGGAGCACCAATTTTCGCGTTGTTCTTTACAAAGCACTGGCGAACATCCATATAGGTCCGGTTGTTGTTGTCTGTCAGACAGTCAACGATGACTGAGCAGCCGCCAGGGCCGAAACCTTCGTAACGCGCCGTTGCAAAATCTTCACCGCCGCCACCGCTTGCTTTATCAATGGCTTTTTCGATTACGTGACTAGGCACTTGATCTTTCTTTGCTTTTTCCATCAGACGGCGCAGAGACAGGTTGCTGTCTGGATCTGTACCGCCGTTTTTAGCGCTCATGTAGATCTCTTTACCGTACTTGGAATAGACCTTGATTTTAGCGCCTTGTGTTTTAGCCATTGAGGCTTTACGAACTTCGAAACTGCGTCCCATGGGGAATCACTCTCTGTCATTGATATTTTCGATAGGTGGATTGATTTTATCAGCAGGCTTTGTATTTAGGCTAGTACCAAGTGACCCGCTTCTGCGGGTCAATGAACAAGAAAGTGCGATTGCACCCGTTTTCATTCAGAATTCAGGCTTATTTTGCCCGGATTGCCTTGCTTCGGGGTGAGCCGACTCAAAGAATAGACGACCTCGTGATTAAAAAAGGTGCAAACCCACAAAAAAGGAACTTTTTGGCTTAAAAAATAGTCATTTGAGCATCTTGGTGCTTTACAGCAAAAAAAGAGCTGGTATGATTAACCGCACTTACGGAGAGATGGCTGAGTGGTTGAAAGCACCGGTCTTGAAAACCGGCATACGTTAATAGCGTATCTAGG
>NZ_JAUORR010000015.1:0-107321 GCF_030547945.1 Photobacterium sp. 1_MG-2023
AGATGCTGGGGAGGTGGTGCGTGTTGGCTCAGGACTTCCTGTAAGCGTCCGTCGGCAAGATACGGGCGGACAAAAAAGGTCAGCAATTGCGCAATGCCTGTACCTGCCACGGCCGCTTCAACCAGGGGATCACCATGATCAAGAATCAGGTTGCCCGTGACATCAAGGCGGGTGACCTGTCCCTGTGCCGTAAAACGCCATGGGTTGATAAGTCCGTTTGATGACAACCGGACTCGCAGGCAATTATGCTGCGCCAGATCTGCGATAGATTGGGGGACGCCCCGTCGGGCGAGATATCGGGCTGAGGCGACGGTCACCCAATCGGCCGATGCTAAGGGTCTGGCGATGACCCGGGCATCCGCAATCGGGCCGCTGCGAATCACGGCATCAAACCCTTCATCAATGATATCGACGTTTCTGTCGGTCAGCACCAGTTCGATATCCAACGCCTCATGCTGTTCCAGTAACGCATTCACGATGGGAATCAGAATCGCCCGACCAAATGCGGAGGGGGCACTGACTTTTAGCGTCCCTTTGGGGATCAGACCATGGTACTGAATTTCATGCTGCGCGTCGGAAAGTCCGGAGATTAAGGGACGAACCCGGGACAGAAACAATTCACCGTCGGCAGTCAGGCTCAGGCTGCGTGTGTTGCGGTGCAGGAGCTTGACGCCTAACTGGGTTTCCAGCCGGCTGACGGCTCGGGAAAGTCCCGACTGCGTCAGCCCCAGCTGAGTTGCAGCGAGCGTGAAACTGAGATTGTCGGCAACTTTCACAAATTGCCGGATGGCATTGAGATCAGCATCCATGATTAAAATCATTAGTGAAATGAATTCTAAGTGTTTATCGATTCTAATTCATAAATGATACTCGATGCATCTTCAATGTCATTAGGAAACGATTGATGCGATCTCCTTTACCTTCCGGAATTTACCTTTTAAGTCTCGGTATCTTTGTCATGATCTCCTGTGAGCTTCAGGTTCTGGGCTTTATGCCTGCTTTGGCGGCCGATCTCGGGATCGCCATTGCTGATGTGGGCTATCTGGTATCAGCTTTTGCTGCCAGCATGGCCGTTGGCGGGCCTGTTCTGATGCTTGTGCTGTCTCGTTATCCGCCCCGGATGATTCTTGCCTGCTTGTATGTGATTTTCATTTTGGGTGAGTTACTGGGCGCCTTTGCGCAAAGTTATGCGCAATTGATGCTGGCCCGTGCTGTCACCGGAATGGTATCCGGTGCTTTCTTTGGGGTTGCGATAGGGCTGTGTTCCAGAATGACCGGCCCAAAAGACACCTTGCGTGCCGTGGCGCTGGTCCTCGCTGGCATTATGCTCGGCACCATTATCGGCTTGCCGATGGCAAAACTGATCGCAGCATACTGGGGCTGGCGTGAGAGCTTTTTTGTCGTCGTCGTGCTGGCTGTGTTGAGTGCGGCAGTGACCCTGAAAGCAATCCCGGAACTGCCAGCGGAAGCCGCGCAGCCGCTGAAGCAAGAACTGAAAGCGACGCTGGATATCAAACTCTGGTGGGTATTTGCGACCAGTTTCTGCGTGATTGGGGCTGTTTATGCACCCTTCAGTTACATTGTGCCGATTCTGACTGAGCTGACTGCGCTGCCTGAAGGCACAGTCACAGCATTACTCTTCGTTTACGGGTTGTGTATGCTGGCTGGCAACCATCTGGTCGCGCTTCTGGCCGGGAAGCATGCCAAAGCGACCCTTGTGGGCGGGCTGGTGCTGATGCTGCTGGTCTTTGTGGTATTTGCACTGTTTGCGAAGATCGTCTGGGTGGCTGTCATGTGTCTGCTTCTGATGGGGTTTTGCGGTGTCAGCCTGAATCCGGCGTTGGTGAGCCGGTTGATGCAATTACCTCAGGGACAACGCGCCTTGATTAATACCCTGCATGCCTCAGTGATTAACGGCGGGATTATGTTCGGCAGCTTTGTGGCAGGTCTGACCCTGGATATGGGGTTGCCCTTGAACACAACCCTTTGGGTCGGCGCCGCAGTGGCGTTGACAGGTTTGGCCGTGATTGGTTTGTCTCCCAAGCTTCATCCGGGCGTTGCGCAATCTGCGACGCAGCAGATTCAGGCTCATTAATCCGTTTGTTTTTTGAGCATCCGGAGCAGGTGTGATTCGCGCACCTGCTCCGGATTGATTTGATTCAGAAGTGTACGCACATCCGGCATATTTGTTATGGTGTCAGACCCACAGCGATGTGAGGCGCTGGTGATGTTTGAAACACTGGTTTTCTGATTCAGGCAAGGTGAAGTATTTCAACCGGGCTTGTGCCATGTTTCTGACTTTTCCGGTGAGAAGATGCTGTTCAGCCAACAATGAGAATGACCACGATGGAAAGATTTCAATTTCAGGACGGAAAAGATTTACCCCTAACCGATATAACCATTCAGGGGCCGCGTATTGTACTGACGTCGATTTGCGAAGCGAATGCCGAGGATATTTTTCAGCATTTTAATGCGAGCGTGACACGTTATATGATGCCAAAGCCTGCCGAGTGCATTGAAGATACATTGGAGTTTATTTCGCAGTCTGTGGCCGCGATGCAGGCCAAGCAGGAACTGGTTCTGGTGATCAGTCATCAGGAAACCGGCGCGTTCTTAGGCTGCTGCGGATTTCATGGTCGTGGTCAGTACCGCACACCTGAATTAGGGATCTGGCTGAAAGAAGCAGCGCATGGGCATCGGTATGGTTTTGAAGCGATTCAAGTGCTGTGCGCGTGGGCCATTCAGCATGTTGATTTTGACGCGGCCATTTACCCGGTCTCCAAAGTGAACATTGCCAGCCGGAAGATTCCGGAGCGCTTGGGCGGTCAGGTGGTTGCGGAGAAAGTGATTGAATCGATGGCAGGAAATGAATTAGATCAGGTTGTTTACAAAGTACCATTTTCAGCGTTAGTGGTTACAGCCACTGAATCCGCAATGAACGTCAGAGAGATATGATCGCATGCAATGGGAATGATGCTCTGTACTGATTTCCTCTCTCTGTAAAGATGCGCAGACAGAGCAGCGCATGGGTGAATTTGGTCCATCCCCAACCGAGCAGGAAACTTACGACAACGATGGTGATGGGATCAATGTTTCTTTTCATTTGCTGTTTTTCCTGTTTGTTTGAGCGCGCGGGGTGTGTTTGCTTTGTCGACAGTTCTATCTTAGGCATGAGTGAATGCATCGTGGCTTTGATGAAAACAGGAAATCATTTGTGGCAGGGGTTGGACTTCAGGGGAGATCTGGTGTGCATGAAAGATTGATGAAGCCACTCGCCTGGCAAGTGGCTTCAATGATTTAACATGATTTATTCGTTGATACGAATAACGACTTTGCCAAACTGGGTCCCGCTTGCGAGTTTTTCCAATGCAGACGGCGCCTCTTTAAAAGAATACTGGCTATCGATAACAGGCTTGATCTGATTGACATCCATGAAGTTGAGCACCTGCTCCAGCATTGCAACGGAACCTACGGTAATGCCTTGGATGACGGCATTTTTCTGCACGATTTGCAGCGGGTTAAACTGACTTTCAACGCCTGCCAGTAATCCGATCAAGCTGACTTTTCCTCCCAGGCGAATTGCACTGACTGATAATGGCAATGTTCCTGGCCCGCCAACTTCAACTACTTGATCAACCCCTTTGCCCTGTGTTTGTCTGAGAACTTCCTGAGGCCACTCAGGATACGCTTTGGAGTTAATGACGACATCTGCACCTAACTCATACAACAGGGCTTCTTTTTCTTCACTGCCTGTGAGGGCGATGACTTTCAGACCTGCGGCCTTTGCAAATTGAATGGCAAAGACAGAGACGCCACCTGAACCTATGGTCAGCACACTTGTCCCCGGCAGGGGGACAGACGGTGTCATTAACGCATGCCATGCAGTGACGGCTGCACAAGGGACTGTTGAAGCCGCTTCAAAAGACATTCCATCAGGTAATTTGACCAGACCAGATTCATCAAAGACAGCATACTCGGTCAGCACGCCATCAATTGGGCCACCAAGCGCTGTCAGGCGATACTGGTCCTGTGGCGGACCGTTTAGCCAGGTTTGAGAAAATGCAGCGACAACCCGATCACCTGGCTTCAGGTGATGTACACCTTCTCCGATCTGATCAACAATGCCAGCACCGTCGGATGCAGGAATACAGTTTTCTTTCACCATACCTTTGTACAGGCCTTTGGCCGCCAGCAAATCACGGTAGTTGACCGATGCAGCTTTCATCTTGACCCGGATTTGTCCCGGTCCTGTTTCTGGGATGGCTTGTTCTGAACACAGCCATGCGTTGGGTGCGTCATTACCTTCTTGAATGATGTAAGATTTCATGTGGTATTCCTTTCCAATCAGATAGTTAATTCAATTCTGCTAATGCACTGACATCAAAGTTTTTCAGTTCATGATGATGGCCTGCCTGAACCTTTCGTACCCAGGCAGGATCAGTCAGCAGTGCACGGCCGACAGCCACCATATCGGCTTCACACGCATCAATTAGTCGTTCAACCCGCTCAATGCCAGTATTTTCTGCACCTTTGCCTTCAACGAGAGCGGCCAGAAAATCGCTGTTAAGGCCAATGGAACCAACTGCCATGACAGGTAAACCAGACTGTTTTTTCGTCCAGCCTGCAAGTGTCAGTGGGGACCCTTCAAATGCAGGCTCCCAGAATCGGCGGGTCGAGACATGCAGCATATCGACACCGGCATCAACCAGCGGATAAAGAAAATCATCCAGTTCTTGAGGTGAAGTGAATAAGCGAGCCTCAAAGTCCTGCACTTTCCATTGAGAAAATCTGAACAGAATCGGGAAATCAGGGCCGACACGTTTCCTGCACGCCTGAATAATCTCAACAGCAAAACGACTGCGTTTTGCCATCGAACCGCCATAAAGGTCATTTCGTTCGTTTGTGGCTTGCCAGAAAAACTGGTCAATCAGATAGCCGTGAGCACCATGAATTTCGATGCCATCAAATCCCAGCAATTTTGCTGTCCCGGCTGCATCAGCAAAAGCCTCAATGATTTGTTCAATGTCTGCCACTGACATTGGTTCCGCAATCCTGACGCCGGGCGCCATCAGTCCGGATGGCCCTATGGGCATTGCATCTGGGTTGGGGGCATCACCCGGTTTTCTCATTAATCCAATGTGCCAGATTTGAGCGGCGATCTTTCCACCACAGCGGTGCACTTCATCAACAACCTGTTTCCATCCCTGACATGCGTCATCACCATGGATGCGTGGAATATTAGGGTCTGCCACGGATGCAGGATGTTGAATCGCCATCCCTTCGGTGATGATAAGGCCAACATCATTCTCTGCACGCTTTTTGTAATATTCAGCGACATTTTGTCCGGGGACACCGCCTGGAGAACAACTCCGGGTCATCGGAGCCATCGCGATCCGGTTTTTCAACTGATGCGGGCCGAATTGAAAAGTATCGAATAAAGTCTGTTTACCTGAATTCATATCACAGCAATCCTTTTAGTCTATTTGTGTTAATACACGAGTGATGATGAAAGAAAGTCCATGGGCGCCAATCAGCAGGCCCAGGCCGGTGTAAAGTCCGTTTGCCCAGTCTGTATGGATTTGAATGATGACGGCCATGGCGGCAACACCAAACAAAGCGCCGAGCTGCCGGTTTGCATTTAGAATGGCGGATGCCATAGATGCATGCTCTGGTCCGGCACGATGCATGATTAATGCTGTCATCATCGGGACAGATAACCCCACACCTAGATTGGTGACACTAATGCACAGGGTTAAAATCCAAGGAGAATGCAGTGCAAGATCTGGCCGGACAATGAGAGGCAGGATGGCTGCTGCAGCCAGAAAGGTTCCCGCTCTGAGCAGTGTTATTTGTCCGAAATGACCCGCAAGCTTGCCTGCAACTAAGTTAGCGACAGCAAAGACAGCCATCATGGGCAGCAGTTGAGTCCCCGCTTCAATGGGAGAGAGTGACTGACCTTGCTGGAAATAAAGACTCAGCAGAAAAATAATTCCGAACGTGGCAAAATTCAGCAGGAAGCCGACACAATTTAGTGGAATCATGCCATTTCCCTGAAATATCCGGGCGGGGATGACAGGGTTGTCTGAATGATGCTCATGTAGAATTAACAGAAGAAAGGCGGCCAGACTGACTGCGACGCTCGTAATCACAGGTGCGCTCATCCAACCGATTTCAGGGCCTTCAATGAGTGAGAAACACAGCCCGCCAATCATCAGGATGCCGAGCAGGTGCGAGCGAAGGTTGAATGCTTGCAGTTTAGGCTCGGTTGGCAAGACCACCCAGGCTGTTAATGCTACGCCAACAATGCCGATGGGTAAGTTGATCAGAAATAAGCTGCGCCATCCCCACAGTTCAGTCAGGACACCGCCGATCAATGGTCCCAAACCGGAAGCAATGGAGACGATGGCTGCCCAGAGAGCGATTGCTTTTGCGCGGTCAGTTTGATCCGGATAGGCCATGACCAGCAGTGCCATCGAGCTTGGCATAAACACAGCAGCACCAAACCCCTGAAGCATTCTTGCACCAATCAGCATGGTATCGCTGGTGGAGATCCCACAAAGTAGTGATGCGCCAAGAAAGATGATCAGACCTGCCTGATAAGCTTGTTTTGCTCCCAGCCTTGTTCCAAGTGTCCCTCCGGCAAGGAGCAGCGATGCAAAAGTCAGTGTATATCCGTCGATCACCCAGGCCAGCCCTGAAACACGAAAAGATAAACTGCGCTGCAATTCTGCAAGGGCCACGTTGACGATGGTGACATCCAGTGTGGCCATAACAAAACCGAGTGCGACAGCAATTAATGTCCAGCCTGGTGACATTTTTCTTGCTGAGGATGATTGCGACACATGATTCAGTGTGCTCATGTTTCCTCCAAATTAAATACGACTGAGTAAGTTCATGAAATTTCTGCGCACGGAGGGTTGCTGTACATGCCGGCTGAGTGCTTCCTGCGCAATTTCGGCATTCAGTGCAGAAACTTTTGCTTTTGCCTGAGTAACCGCATCATCAATCGACATCACCTGAGGCAAGTCATAGAGTGCGACAATCTTTTCAAGTCTGTTTTCGATGCTGCCACCTACGACCTGATAAGGGATGCGCAGGGTGTCCAGCGTTGAAAGCAGAATCTCATCAGACAGTGTCCGGAAACGCTCTGAAACGGGACGGTGGCCATCTTTTACTAACGGGAATTCAACAGGAAGATGAATGAATTCGTCATAATTCTGTTTTGCATGTTGCTTGACAGCATTGCCCATATTTTCTATTACGTCGGCGAAAACACGTTTGACTGGCATCCCGAGCACAGAAGCACACCATTGGTTCACCGGACCAAGATTTGGATTGATCCCAACCGTCATTCTGGCTTTTCCGTAAACCCATTCATGCAGGCAGGAACCGTCTGAGAAAAAGGTTTCACCCGCATGGCTTTCATTGATGGCACGTTCTTTGAATCGCCAGATCCCCAATTGAATCAGTTCTGCAGGAGTGCATTGTTCTAAATCTTTTCCCGGCACTGCGTCAGGCAGTATTTCCCGCATGGTTCTGGCCTGTGTTCTAGGAATGCCAGTCAGCAGAGCTAGCGCTTCTGTTGTCGTTGTTTTACCGGTTGAATAAGTGCCTGAAATTGCGATACGCATTATGAGTTCTCCGAAGTATTTGACGGGAGTTTATGGGCGAGAGAATAGGAACAACGGCTTGAACCTAAAGTGCCCAACATGCGGTACATGCGCCAGGTTTCCCCGTGCTTGGTGACCGATCTGTCTTTCTCCATCCAGACATTGACCAGGCAATCATTCATGTCGTAGTAATGCGTGAAGTTTTCCAGCAGTACAGTCCGCATCCACAAGGTTTCAGAATCCTTGCGGTTCAGGTTGTCACGCTTGTAAATCAGTGCTTGAGCCAATTGGGCCAGACTGATAATGACTTCTATCGGGGAGAGGAAACAAAGCGGGTGAGCACTGGATTTGGATATATTCATGCGGCCCTGAATGTGTTTCATGTCCTGCCGGAACTGAATTTGGATGATTTCGTGATAGTTCTTGGGATCAATCGTTCGGTAGCACTGGTCGGTATAATGAAAAGGAAAAAATGTTTCATCGTTGGCATTCATTAGAACCGGGGTCTGGCGCTTCACACCGCCATGTTCAATGATCGTCTGCAGCTTCATGCTGCCGACTTCAATCTGAAGTGTGGAACGATAGGTGTAAAACTCTTTTATCCGAACCGTATCAAGAAGTCGGACCGCTAAACTCACACCGGAAAGAATTTCTTCTGGTTCTTGGCCTGCTTTCATTTCAACGCTTCTGAACAATGGCAGAACCACTTCTTCTGACATGTCAAAGAAAGCATTCAGTAGTTGTTCACAGGCGTAGCAGTTCAGCCACATGGCATCAATGGTACTCAGGTGAGGTGTGAGGCCTTTTTCTCCTTTTTTCGACCAAGAAGAGGGATAGGCCACATCGACGATTGCATGAAAAGAAAATTGCTCCGGATGGAATTGATGCTCAATAATTTGATACGAGACTTGTTTAAATCCCTGACCGAAATACCGGGTTTCTTTATGGCCAAGTAATTGGTCAATATCTTCATAACACTCTGACTCTAAAACAGCTAAGTGATTTTCTTGCATGTCCGTATCCAAGTCTTGTCCGCTGATAGTTTTAATAGTCTGCTCGCTGTGCAGGCAATATGTCACCTAGCCGTATAGCTAGGTTGTACTGAAATGAATAAAGGATTTATAATTGTAAGAATTTGTTTCTAACTGGATTTCGGTGATGGAATACGGATTACTTTCTAGGGATGAATTAATTCAATTACAGCAGCTTAGTATTGATGCTATTCATATTAAAAATCAGACCGACTTTAAGCATTATTTAGCTTCCTTTGCTTCTTTATTTCCAAATGAGCAGCTCGCAATCGTCGCATATTGTCAGGAAGGGCAGGTATTTCGGTTAAAGGCATTACACAATCAGGGGTTTCCGGCGGAAAGGGAGGCTGACTTTAAACAAGCCAAGGCCATGAAAAACTGTCAGGTTTTAATTCAGCAGCATCCATTGTTTGTGAACACCTGGCATCAGCAGGATGTGCAGAAGAAGATACAAGCAGGTGCCGATGCCATTCGTTACGGCATCACGGAAGGACTCTATGGCGTGATTAAACCCACGCAAAGTATGGTCGGGGTGTTGTGCTCCATGGCTGGGGATGATTTGGCAGATAACCCCAGACACAGACAGATGCTGACAGCATGTTTGCCTCACCTGCAGTTGGCGCAATCCAGTGTTTTGAATATCAGTCAGCCAGTTTATCCCAAAGGGGATATTCAATTGACGCAAAGAGAATATGAAGTCCTGGAATGGTTATGCGGTGGTAAAACAAATTGGGAAGTAAGCAAAATACTCAATATCAGTGAGCATACCGTTAAATTTCATGTGACCAATTTATCCCAGAAACTAGGCGCAAATAATCGTGCACATATCGTCGCTCTTGGTGGTGAGTTATTGGGGTTACGTTAAACCACTCAATCCCGTCGATGAAGGCGCTTTTATGCTTTCTGCTATTTGCTTCTGGTAAAATTCACCGTTTTCGAGAGCAAGAAATAGGTGCTTTGAAAAATTTACCGCACAGTATTTGATGGTCGTTTCCTGAATACATATCGCGCGATACAGTGATCGCTGTTAAGACAGGAATAGGTTCATGAAAATCAAATTTGTTCTGGCAACGGTTTGTCTCGTCGGCGCCGTGAGCGTCGGGGGGTACTTCGGCCTGACAAAATTAAACCTGAATACTGACCGTCAGGTCGGAGAGGTGATTGATTCCCTCAACGGGGTGGCGGTTTATTTCAATGGCGGGGTGAACCATGTTTCAGAGAGAAATGTCTCTGAAGACGGATACAATATTGGTCTGAAATATCAGTGTGTAGAATTTATCAAACGATACTACTTTGAACACCTGAATCACCGGATGCCCGACAGCTACGGACATGCCAAAGACTTCTTCAATCCAACACTGGCGTCAGGCACGCTGAATACCCAGAGAAACTTGATTCAGTACCGGAACGGGCAGGGGCAACGGCCGCAAGTGAATGATATTTTGGTGTATGATGCAAGCTGGCTGAACCCGTACGGGCATGTTGCGATTGTGTCTGATGTGAGTGTCGAGGCGGGTACGATTGAAATCATTCAGCAGAACCCGGGCCCGTTTTCGACCTCAAGAGAAACTTATCACCTGGAGCACAACAACGCGCAATGGCGAATCCAGCACGACAACATCCTGGGCTGGCTGCACAAAGCAGGGTGATCGGAACAGAGGTGTGATGTCGTGTGGTTCCGGACAGAGCAATCGGTGTGTCCGGAACCGTCAGTGCATTGTTTTTCGGCTTACAGCTTAAACCGCCGGACTAAGGCATTTTGTTCCTTTGCTTGATGATCGAGTTTCAGACTCGCGCCGGTGACACTTTCCATGGCCGCTAGGTTGGCATCGGCAATCTCGCTGATGTCCTCCAGGCTGCGGGCAATACTCACCGTTGTGCTTCGCTGTTCTTCAGTCGCCTGAACGATTTGGCTGCTCATCTCATTGATTTCAATAATGATGGCCTCAATCTCCTCCATGGCACTGCTGGCTTCAGACGTCTGACTGACGCTGTTTTCCATTTCCTGAACACACCTTTCGATGACCCGGACAGCCTGGCTGGATGAGGTTTGAAGTTCCTGAATCATGGATTCAATCTCTCCTGTTGAATCCGTCGTCCGCTGCGCCAGAATGCGCACTTCATCGGCAACAACGGCAAAACCTCGTCCCTGATCGCCTGCGCGTGCAGCTTCAATCGCTGCGTTCAACGCAAGCAGGTTGGTTTGATCAGCGATGTTCCGGATCACATCAAGAATACTGCCGATATTGCGGCTCATTTGTTGCAGGTGGTTGACGGCCTGAACTGAGTCATCCAACTGGGACGACAACTGATGCGTGGTTGAAATATTGCGCCCCATGACGTCACGACCGGTTGAGGCAGCCGAGGCGACATGCTTGACCTTATCCAGAGTGTGCTGCGCACTTTGGGTCACCTGAGAAACAGAGTGCTCCATTTCTGTCATCGCGGTTGCCACGGATGCGGTCTGTTGCCGTTGTTCATTGAGACGGCTGGTTGTATCCGTGGTTGTGGACTGGTTCTGTGTCGCGACCTGAGTGAGTTCGGTTGAGGCATCACTGAGCTGGCCTAACAGCTGCTGCAGGTGGTTGGCTAATGTATTGATATGGTGACTGAGCTGCTCGAACTCGACAAACTTGTTCTCGGTAATCCGTTGGGTCATATCACCGTCGGTCAGTGCTTCGAGTATCCGTAAGGTTGCTGCGAGCGGCTGACGGACATTTCTTGCCAGAAACCAGCCAATGACCAGCGCCAGTGCGGAAGCCAGACAGCCTAACAAAACCGTGTGCGTCACGCTTGACTGATAAAACTCACCGGCTTGCGCGATGGCGCTGTCCATATCGGTTCTGGCCTGACTGCGAAAACTTTCCAGCAGCGTATTGGCCTGATTGATTTCAAGCGTGAGCTGCGTGATGCTGGCATAGAGCCGCTCCTGAGCCTGAATGTAATTGAAATGAACATCCAGTACACCGCCGGGTTGCCCGATATCCTGATTATACTGCTCGATTGGTGTATCAAAGGTGCGCTTGAGATCCGAATTCATCGATGTTAACGCGCGGTAAGCATTTTTCAGATGATTGACCAGACGCTTGTTGTTCTTGATGGCTTCATTGATGGTTTCAACATCCGATGAAGCCAGTGCATCTGAGGTAATGGCTTCGGTCTGACTGAGTTTGTCGAAATAGCTTTTTGCCATCATCAGCTCTGAAACACGGCTCCGCTCTGCAATCACATCTTTCATTCTTACATTCAGATCGCGGTGTAATTGCTGGAATCGGCGAATGGATTGCTGACGGGCTTCGTTGGCGGCCAGTTGATCGCGATAGTTCGTCATCGCGACCTGAGCTTCAGAAAAATAGCGGTTTTCCAGTGCCTGTAACGCGTCTAACTGGCTGCTGAGTGCCGGAAAATCCTTTGCTGTGTTCACCAGCAATTTCAGCGTTTGCCGAAAGGTCTCATAAGCTTCGGTAAATTGTGCTTCGTAACGTACCATTTGCGCTGGATCATTGGTGGTCAGGAAGTCTTTAAAAATTTTGTCTGCGGTCAGAAGTTCGACATTGGCCTGACTGGAAACCGTGACCAGAGGCAGGGACTCTGTATTGACATTCTCGAGCTGGCCGAAAATGTTTCTGGTTTCCATTAAGGTCAGGGTGCTGGTCATGACAAACAGGCCAATCATGACTGCAAATCCTGCATACATGCGCCTGATTACAGAGGTGTGTTTTCTCATTGCGTTCTCGTCCCTAAAAACATGTACAGCATGAACCGTCTGTATACCTTGCGGCTCTGTTTTGCTTTGTCTTTCATTTGTTATTGTCATGATCAGTGATACAACGTTTACTTCACGACGTAAAATAAGTGATGTAAAAGCCGTGACGATGTCATCAAAATCACATGTTGGTTTGCGATGAGACTAAAGAAAAACAACCTGTACATACTTTGCCAGAGATAACAAAAGTCAGAACACGGTAAAAAATAAATGATTGTGATTCTGTTTAAAACGGTGTTCAATATTGCTCTGTCGGCGTTCCTCAAGCATACTCACCACTGGTAAATCGTTGAATATGGAGCTCGCCATGGCAGAAGAAACAATCTTCAGCAAAATTATACGGAAAGAAATCCCGGCCGATGTTGTTTATCAGGACGATCTGGTGACTGCGTTTCGGGATATTAATCCGCGTGCACCCAGCCATATCCTGATCATTCCAAATAAGCTGATCCCTACGGTCAATCATGTTGAAGCCGATGATGAAGCGATGATGGGGCGTTTGTTTACGGTTGCTCGCAAACTGGCTGAGGCGGAAGGTATTGCCGAAAACGGCTATCGTCTGATCGTCAATTGTAATCCTCATGGTGGTCAGGAAGTGTATCACGTCCATATGCATTTATTGGGTGGACGCCCGCTGGGGCCAATGCTGGTTGGTTAAAGTTTAAAAAAATGGACTGGGCAGTCGTCTGTCAAAGCGTATGACGGCTGCTTTAAAACAGACAGGATCGAATGAACAAACTTTTCCTGCGGACAACATGTGTCTTCTTTTGCGTTTATATGCTTTCGGGCTGTGCCAATTTATCGGGTCGCGGCCTGTTCAGTCATTACAGTGCCAGTACTTCAGAAAGTCGTGCAGCTCTGGGTCAGGGACAGTATCAGCAGGCGCTGGATGTGCTGCCGGATGATATTGCAGGGCCAATTCTGGATGGCATGGAAAAAGGCCGTCTGAATTTTTTGTTGCAGGATTATCCCGAGAGTCTGTCGTCTTTTCAGCAATCCGATCTTGCCGTCAGAGTGCAGGAAGATGCGGCTGAAATTCAAATCTCAGAAGGGTTGAATCAGGCCGGTTCTCTGTTTACCAACGACAACATGATCACTTACCAAGCCTCTGATTACGAACTGGGTTTTTTGCATTTATACCTGTCGCTGAACTACATTCAGAAGCATGATCTCAATGCTGCACTGGTCGAGGTCCGTCGGGCGAATCGGGTTCAGGAAGCGGCGAAAAAGCGGCGGGAAGCAGAGCTTGCGGCCGCAGAAGAACGCATGGAAAGCGAAGGGCTTTCCGACAATATCGGCGCCGTGTTATCCCGTTATCCGGGGGCAGGGAAGATATTAGCTGCCATTCAGAATGGGTATCTGTTTTATCTGTCAGGCATGCTTTATGAAGCCGATGGCAGCCTGAGTGATGCTTATATCGATTATAAGCGTGCACTGGCAGTTGCGCCCGATAACGACTATGTTGCGCAAGCCGTTCAGCGACTGGCTGTCAGGCTCGATATGAAAGATGATTTACAGCTGCTGACCCGAAAATATGGCCCTTGGCAATCACCCCCGAGTACAACTGGTCGCCTGATTATTTTAGATGAGCAGGGTGTGGTGCAGGCGCCTGAAGGTTGGCGGGCACCGCTCTGGGTTTATCAGAGTAACGGCCAGAATGTGCTCTATAACATGGCATTGCCGCATTACCCGCCGCGCCCCATGGTTTTGCCGGGGCCGATGGTGATGAATGGGCGTCCGCTGAAGGCGACGCCACTGGCCAATGTAACGCAAATGGCCCGGCAAAGTCTGAATGAAGCCATGCCGGCCAGAGTGTTGCGGCAAGCTTTGCGGGTGATTGCAAAAGATCAATTCCGTCAGGCCGCAGCACAGAACGGTGATGAACTTGGCAATGCGCTCGCGAACATCTTCAATACGCTTACAGAACAGCCTGATACACGAAGCTGGCAGAGCTTGCCTGCACAAGTGGCCTTGTATCAGGAAGATTTAATGCCCGGCAGCCATCTCATTCAATGGCAGGGGCAATCCGTGGAAGCGGAGATCAAACAAGGTCGAACGACTTTCGTTTGGGTGTCTCGTCAGGGGCAAACCATGAATGGCTGGTCAGTGCTACTAGGAGGAAACTGATGAAATATGTGATAGCAATTTGTGTTGCGCTGCTGATGACAGCTTGTGCACGTACGACAACGTCGGGAATCAGTATCGATAGCAGCAATCAGCATGTTGTGATTGCCAACCCGCATCTGGCCAGCCAGATAGGGATCGAGCAGGCTGCGGTCTCCCGTGAAAATGGTCTGCTGATGGCGGGTGTTCCTGTGGTCAGTAAGGTTGACGGAGACATTAAGCTGCAATACCGCTTTTACTGGTATGATGGCAAAGGTTTGGAAGTGAATGGCAGCGACAGTCCGTGGCGTCAGTTTGTGCTGCATGGCAAAGACACCATGACAATCAAAGCCATGGCAAAGACGCCAGATGCGGAAAACTACCGGATCTATATTCGTGAAGCCACCACGACCTGGTAACAGAATCAGGCTGGGCTGACAGGCTTAGCCCATCCTCAACATCCAAAATGAAAAGAAAACCGATTAAGGGTCAGAAATGAATAAACGCGTCATTGCTTTAATGGGTGTAGCTGCTCTCATGGGTGGCTGTGCGAAACAGGTCACTTACGGCGATGCTCAGTCCATCGAGACGACTACGGTTGAATTCGGGTCCAGCGATCTGCAGAAAATTGCTGAAGATATGACCGACAGCATGCTGTCTTCCGGCTCGGTGGGTGCGATTACCGCGGGTAAGCGCCCGATTATTTTTGTCGAAAGCATTAAAAACAAAACCAGCGAGCACATTGATACGGAATCGGTGACCGATTCGATCAGTACCAAGCTCCTGAACTCGGGCAAATTCCGTTTTGTGGATATGACGCGGGTTGAGTCAGTGCGCAAGCAACTGAACTTCCAGAATAACGATGAGCTGGTGAACCAGAGCACGGCGATTCAGTTTGGTAAGATGGTTGGTGCACAGTACATGTTGTACGGCAACCTGTCGAGCATTGTGAAACAAGCGGGCAGTGACAAAGATGTGTACTACAAAATGACCATGCGTCTGATGGATCTGGAAAGCGGCCTGATTGAGTGGGCTGACGAAACAGAAATCCGGAAGCAGGAAGCCAAGCGCCTGTTGGGCTGGTAAGTGTCTTCCGGCCATTCTTCTGCGGGAGCGTTTCCATTCTCCCGTCTTGCTGGCTATGAAGTACGCTGCGCCCGCCCATTGAGCGGCGGGCTCAGTAACCGATGCTGGCACCTCACATTAAACACTTCACCTCACTTTGATGCGCCTGAGACGACGCTGGTGGAAGCCGTCTGGCGTCCAGACAGTCCGATCAGTCGTGCGTTTGGGGTTCACCGGCATCATGAATTTCAGCTGCTGGCAGCCATTCAATCCAGCGGTATTGCACCGGCTGCACTGGCTGAAAACCGGCACGGTATTCTGGTGGAATGGATCGAAGGGCAGGTACTCACGCAACCACCATCGACTGAAGAACTTATGCAATTGCTGTACCGGGTTCATTGTCTTTCGGCCCCTCAGTGGGCACTGGATGTCAGACAAAAGGCCGGACATTATCTGGCTTCGATTCAGCCGTCGGATAAAAGCGCCCCGCTCAACTCAGTTTGCCAGCGATTTTTTCAGCAGATTCCGGATCGTTTATTTCCGCAAACCTGCTGCCATCATGATCTGGGATTTTATAATCTGATCCGGCGTCCGGACAGTCAGCTGGCTGTGATCGACTGGGAGTATGCTGCGGCTGGGGATCCTATGCTGGATCTGGCGCTGACGATTCAGGCCAACGGGTTGGATGCAAAAGCGGCCGCCAAAATCTATGCGCAGCTTGCCGGATACGATGAATTGACGGTCTCAAATGCCGTGCAGCAATGGCTTCCCTGGTGCGATTTCTTGGCTATGCTTTGGTATTATGCTGGCGCACATCTCTGGCAAGATGAATCTTATCGTCTTGAAGCTCATGCGTATCTGGCCAAGCTTATCGCCTGACTTGTCAGCCCGCCTTTTCAGTTTCATCTGCCTGCTGAAGGAGGTTTGCGTGCCTGAGTTCCGTTCTGTGTGGCAAAGATTGCTGATCCTTTCCTTGTCTGCTTTCCTGATATCTGCCTGCGTTGCCCGGCTTGCCTATAACACCATGGATTATTGGATTCCGTGGTATCTGGACGATTATGTCAGTCTCACATCCGCTCAGGAGTCCAGGTTTATTCAAGAGTTCCGGCAAGCACAAGCGATCCACCGCCGGCAAGAACTGCCCAGAGTCCACCAAGCGATCACAGCGTTACAGCGTGACTTAGCACAGCCGATGACGACGGCTCAGATTGAAGGCTATCATCACAGTTTCACTGGGTTGGGAGAGGACAGCATTACGGTGTTTACGCCGCCTGTGGGCAACCTGCTGCGGTATCTCAGCAACATTCAGGTTGAGCAAATCAATACCCAAGTGAATCAGGATCTGGATGAATTACGAACCAAGCGTGAAAAGCTGACTCAGGAAGAGAAACTTGAGCGCTACCGGACCCGGTTTGAGAAAATCAGCCGGGAATGGATAGGCTCACTGACTGACGAACAGTCGGCCATGATTGCGGAGCTGGCGCAGTATCAGCTGGAGATTGAACCTGTATTTTTCTCGGTTCGCCAGGGCCTGTATCAGCAATGGCAGCAGTTGATGACAGAACGTCACCGACCGGAGTTTGAGGGGAAACTGGAAAAACTGCTGCAGGATATGTTGGCTTTCCGGTATGCGCCGGTTCAGTCTCAGTTCGATCGTTACCTTCAGCGCAGATTTGAATTACTGGCCCGCCTGAACCAAAGTCTGTCTGCAAAGCAACGTCAGCATTTCATCGATAAGCTGACTGAAATCCGAAAAGACATTGCTGTGCTGATCCAGCGGTAATGAAAGGCTATAACCATATTCTTGTTGTGGTTAACGGGGTCGTTTTCGTATAGTCATGGTTCCAAGTATTTTTCAGTTATCTGAGGAGATCACTGTGATTATCTATTTGCATGGATTCGATTCGACCAGCCCGGGCAATCATGAAAAAGTACTGCAGCTTCAGTTCATCGATCCGGATGTTCGGGCAGTCACTTACAGTACTTTCCATCCCAAGCACGATATGCAACATTTATTAAAGGAAGTGGATAAGCTGATTTCTGCCAGCGAGGATCCGTCCCCGCTCATCTGTGGTGTTGGGCTAGGGGGCTACTGGGCAGAACGAATCGGTTTTCTCTGCGGGATTAAGCAAGTGATCTTTAACCCGAATTTACATCCTGAAACAATGATGCAGGGTAAAATTGATCGTCCGGAAGAGTACGCGGATATTGCAACCAAATGTGTCGCTGATTTTCGGGAAAAAAATGCAGGGAAGTGTCTCTGTATACTTTCAACCGAAGATGAAGTGTTAGATAATCTATCAACAAACAGAACATTGGACGCATATTACCAGGTGATCTGGGACGAGACTCAAACGCATAAATTCAAAAAAATCTCCCAGCACTTACAAAGAATAAAGCAGTTTAAAGCAACGAATTGCGTATATGCCTCTCCCTCTGCAGGTGAATGACAGTCATCACCTGAACCACTCTACGTCAGTCAGATTCATAGCTGGCAGGGCGCTGCCCTGCTGGTTTGTACAAGATTTATAAAAACTAGAGGAAAAGACTGTGACGAGAATCATCGTAGTTGGAGGCGGTGCAGGTGGCCTGGAGTTGGTCACTAAATTGGGGCGAACGCTGGGTCGGAAAGGCAAGGCGAATGTCACACTGGTCGATAAAAACAGCAGCCATCTCTGGAAGCCATTGCTGCACGAAGTGGCGACGGGATCCCTGGATGAGGGCGTTGATGCGCTGAGCTACCGTGCCCACGCGAAAAACCATCATTTTGATTTTCAGCTGGGCATGTTGAAAGACATCGACCGCGAACGCAAAGTGATTACGCTGCATCCTTTGTATGACGAAGACGGGGAGTTGCTGATCCCGGAGCGTGAACTGGCATACGATATTCTGGTGCTGGCGATTGGCTCGAAATGTAATGACTTTAATACCCCGGGTGTCCGCGAACACTGTATTTTCCTCGATAGCCCTGAGCAGGCGCACAGATTCAGAACTGAAATGAACAACCAGTTCCTGAAACTTCATGCCAATAAAGCGCAAAAAACAGTAGATATTGCCATTGTGGGTGCAGGTGCGACGGGTGTGGAACTGTCTGCTGAACTGCACAATGCTGTGAAGGAGCTGCGTCTGTATGGGTTTGGCGATCTGGACAGCTCCCGACTCAATGTCAATCTGATTGAAGCGGGTGAGCGGATTTTGCCTGCGTTACCCCCGCGTATTTCTTCTGCCGCACACAGCGAGCTGACCAAACTGGGTGTCACGGTTCATACAGCAACCATGGTCACTAAAGCGGATGAAAACGGCCTGACCACCAAAGACGGCGAGCATATTCCGGCACAGCTGATGGTCTGGGCTGCAGGGATTAAAGCGCCGGATTTCATGAAAGAGATTGCCGGATTAGAAACGAACCGGATTAACCAGCTGGTTGTGAAGGACACGCTGCAAACCACACGTGATGAAGACATTTATGTCATTGGTGATCTGGCAGCCTGTACCCAGAAAGACGGCACACTGGTTCCACCTCGTGCGCAATCCGCGCATCAGATGGCGAGCCGCTGCTTCTCGAATATCGTGGCCAAACTGACCGACAGACAGCAAAAGCCTTATGTGTTCGTGGATCATGGTTCTCTGGTTTCACTGAGCCGTTTTTCGACCGTCGGCAGCCTGATGGGGAACCTGACTAAAGGCTCAATGATGATTGAAGGCCGGATTGCCCGGGTGATGTATATCTCCTTGTACCGGATGCACCATATCGCGCTGCACGGATTCTTCAAAACCAGCCTGATGATGCTGGTTGGACGGATTAACCGGGTGCTGAGGCCGAATCTGAAACTGCACTGATGCCTTCAGTGTCAGAAACAAAAAAACCGCCGGGCTCGGCGGTTTTTTTGTGGCTTTCAGTTTGAAACTGATTGTCTTGCAAACAGACGGCTTATACCAATCGCAGTAAATCACTGGTCATCCTAGCTTGTTCAAATTCGATCACTGCGTTAGATTTTTTGATTGTAGAATCAGGACTTATCTAAAAAATCTGCCTTGTTCTCAAACATTTTTCCGGCGCTATTTTTGATCACTGACTTACTTTGATTGGTATTAGTTGATTTTCAGCAGTTCTACGTCAAATATCAGCACCGAACCCGGTCCGATTTTACCCACACTGCGGTTGCCATAAGCCAGCTCTGCCGGAATAAACAGGCGGACTTTTTCGCCCTCAACCATCAGCTGCAACCCTTCTGTCCAGCCCTTGATGACCTGATTCAGACCAAAGGCGATAGGTTCACCCCGCTCAACAGAGCTGTCGAATACGGTCCCGTCGATCAGCGTGCCATGATAGTGAACCGTCACTTTATCTGAAGCTTTCGGATGTACCGTCCCGGTGCCTTCCTGAAGGACCAGATACTGTAGTCCGGATGCTGTGGTCTGGACGCTTTCCTGCTGTTTGTTGGCGTCCAGGAAGGCTTTCCCTTCTTCAACATTTTGCTGTGCGGCTTGTTTATTATTCTGGCTGCGCTGGAAGAAAAAAATACCCAAGCCGATAATGATGATCGCAATAATGATTTTTGACACAGAATTTCCTACCTGATGACGGATTGACTGAGGCCAATTCTAGCTGAAATGCACGGCTTTGTTGATCTCTCATGATTGTTTTTGAAGTGTTTTTCGAGCGTGTTTTAAGGTCTGGGCTTTGATAAATCCTCAGGGATCAGCGCATAAACGAGGCCGTCTCTGGCTTGTCCGCGGCTGTAAATCCGGTTGCGGCTTAATGATTCATAGTGGGCACCACATCGTGCTGCGGTCCGCTGGCTGGCCAGATTCCCCGGATGCATCACAATTTCAAGCCGGGTCAGGGCAAGGGTATCAAACGCAAAACGGGCCAGGGCATGAATCGCTTCCTGAGCAAATCCCTGCTGGTGGCTGCTGCTGCGGATCCAGTAACCCAGCTCTGCCGCGTTGGTAAGCTGAGAGAGATTATTGAGGCAAACTGTGCCGATAAAGTGGTCATGATGACGCGTGAAAATGGCCAGCTCATAGCCATTATCCAGTTTCCAGTTCATCTGGGAGGCAGAAATCCAGGCATGAGCATCTTGCTGGTTGTAATTGGTATGACACCATTCGACCCAGGGAGATAAATCTTTGTAGGACTCCTGTACCGCAATCAGATGAGATTCCAGATCGGCCAGTTTATAGGGGCGCAGGTAGAGGCGGGGCGAGGTGAGTTCGATATCCAGTTTCATCTGAGTTCCTGCGGCATTCACTGAATCAAAAACGGGGCCAGCGCTGGCCCCGTGGTTGCAATTATGAATCCAGACGTCGGATTTGGACGACCATGCCCATCAGCGGGTGATCGAGATAATGGGTCTCGCCGCTGCGCATTTTACGCTGCTGATCAAAGCGGAATGTTTTCAGGAACTCTTCCACTTCAATTTTTTTCTTCACTTCCTGAAGCTGGCCAAATTGAACCGTTTCACTCAATGCGGTGGTGCCGCCTTCCGGCAGCTCAGTGCCGACAACGACTTCCCGGCGACCCGGCTCGCGCAAGTCCAGTTGTGTATTCGTAAACAGATAATGATTCACATAGACCTGAATCTTACCTTCCAGCTCGTACAGCGGTTGATCCGGCTGTGCAGGTATTGTTTCTTGCGTCTCTGCAGCCAGTTCAAAACTGGGTGGTGTCGTCATGGGCTGGCCGTCACGTTCACGACGGGCAGCTTCCTCAATGGAGGTCCCATCAGGCAGATACTGGCCGGAAAAATTACGGCCAGCCGTCAGACGGAAAGTCGGGGCCTGCGCTTTGTTCAGATCGCCCTGACGCCAGCCAAAATGCGCCAGTGGCGTAAATCCGGCGTGATCTTTCAGGCGCTGGTACTGGCTGTTCAGCGCGTAACGGCTCGCAGGCATCATGGTGATTCCGCGATTCGCTAACTGTGATGAACTCACCAGCTGAACCGTTCTGGCGTAATCCAGCGTGGCCGGCTGATCCGGCCACGATTCGCCGGTTTGGTCCGGGTTAACGTTGCGCTTGAAGATGATGACTTCAATGTCAAATTGTCGTGCTGCGAAACTCGGCAGACTGATGACAAGCAGCAGCAAATAAATCAGATTTTTCAAGGTAATACTCCGCACTGGTATGCAGCCAATTATAGGGTGTTTTCAGCTAATTGTGTTAGGAAGCCGTCAACATACTTGATGCGTTCCCGGCGATCCGTCAGTGATGCAATGACCTTGAGTTTGGTCGGGCCATCCATCCGGAACTGTTGTGGTTTCGATTGTAACAGACCGACCAGGAAACCGGGGTCGATTGCAGCATTTTCAGTAAATTCAAAATAACCGCCTTTCTCGCCGGCTTCAATCCGGCGCACACCTAAGCCTGCCGCTTTCAGCTTGAGTTTATTCAGCGTCAGAAGGTTGGTGGCCGCATCGGGCAGCAATCCGAAGCGGTCGATCAACTCGACTTTCAGTTCATCCAGGGTAGATTCCTGATCGGCACTGGCAATACGCTTATAGAGCGACAAACGGGTGTTGATATCCGGAATGTAGTCATCCGGTAAGAGCGCAGGCAGGCGCAGTTCCACTTCAGTTTGTTCGCGCAGCAAATCGTCCAGTGAAGGCTCTTTCCCGGCTTTCAGCGATTCCACGGCCTGCTCCAGCATTTCCATGAAGAGGGTGAAACCGACCGACTGAATCTGACCGGATTGTTCATCGCCAAGTAATTCACCGGCACCACGAATTTCAAGGTCATGGGTTGCCAGCGTAAATCCGGCGCCCAGATCTTCCAGCGAGGCAATGGCTTCAAGGCGTTTGACGGCATCTTTGGTCATTCGTTTCGGATGCGGTGTCAGCAGATAAGCATAAGCCTGATGATGCGAGCGGCCAACGCGACCCCGAAGTTGATGCAACTGAGCCAGACCCAGATGATCGGCGCGATTCATAATAATGGTGTTTGCGGTCGGCACATCAATCCCGGTTTCAATAATGGTGGTACACACCAGTAAATTGAAACGCTGGTGATAGAAATCACTCATGACGCGCTCTAATTCACGTTCACGCATCTGACCATGGGCGGTGGTGATGCGTGCTTCTGGGATAAGTTTCGCCAGTTCTTCCGCCGTTTTCTCGATGCTGTCGACATCGTTGTGCAGGAAATAGACCTGACCGCCCCGCATGATTTCACGCAGCACGGCTTCGCGGACAATTAAATCATCCCGTTCGCGCACAAAGGTTTTAATGGCCAGCCGGCGGGCAGGTGGGGTCGCGATAATCGACAGATCCCGCATGCCGCTCATCGCCATGTTCAGCGTTCGCGGAATGGGTGTGGCCGTGAGTGTGAGGATGTCGACATCCGCACGCAGCGATTTCAGTTTTTCCTTCTGGCGGACGCCGAAGCGGTGCTCTTCGTCGACGATCAACAAACCAAGATCCTGATATTTCACTTCAGCATTCAGGAGTTTGTGGGTGCCGATCAGGATATCAATTTTGCCATTTCTGACATCTTCCAGAATGCTTTTCTGCTCTTTGGCGGTTTTAAAGCGGGACAGCACTTCCACCCGAACCGGCGTATTGGCAAAGCGGTCTCGGAAGTTCTCGAAATGCTGCTGAGCTAACAGGGTGGTTGGCACCAGTACGGTGACCTGTTTGCTGTTATCAACGGCGACAAAGGCGGCGCGCATCGCCACTTCCGTTTTACCGAAGCCGACGTCACCGCACACCAGGCGATCCATGGCCTTGGCCTGACACATATCCGACAGCACGGCATTGATCGCCATGGCCTGATCGTGTGTCTCCTCGAACGGGAAGCCGGTGCAGAAATCAGCATAGGCTTCGCGGTCGAGGTTGAACTTGAAGCCGGGTTTGAGCTCACGCTTGGCGTACACATCCAGCAGTTCGGCGGCCACGTCTCTGACTTTCTCGGCGGCTTTACGGCGGGCTTTCTGCCAGCTTTCACCGCCCAGTTTATGGATCGGTGCGGCATCTTCAGCACCGCCGGAATAGCGGCTGATAAGATGCAGAGAAGCAACCGGTACATAGAGCTTTGCAGCGCCCTGATATTCCAGTGTTACGTATTCTGTGGTGATGCCACCGGCTTCGAGGGTTTGCAGTCCTTGATAGCGGCCAATGCCGTGATCTAAATGGACAACAGGCTGCCCGATTTTGAGCTCAGCCAGATTGCGGATGATGGTGTCCGAACTGACGGTCCGCTTTTCTTCCCGGCGGCGTCGTTGTATGACGCGTTCACCCAGTAAATCACTTTCACAAATGAAGGCAACGGACGGTTCTTCCAGAATGAAGCCTTGTTCCGCCGCACCAATCACCAGGGTATACGGGCTGGCTGCCGACAAGGCTTCTTCCAGACTGTGGCAAACCATGGGACGCAGCTTAATGCGTGCCAGCAGATCAAGCAGGGCTTCCCGCCGGCCTTCGCTGGCGACGGAGAAGATGATTTTCCCCGTGAACTTTTCCTGAAACTGGCGCAGTGCGGACAGTGGCTCTTTCAACTGATGATTCAGGGTCAGTGCCGGAATCGGAGAGAGCGCCGGGTTAAAGCGGCCCGCTTTTTCCTCTTCTTTCACTTTACTCAGCTTCACCTGTGGCAGGTTCTTGAAGTGGGAAAACATCTCCTCCGTTGTGAGCCACAGTTCTTTGGGGGGCAGGAGCGGTCGCAGTGGGTCAACCCGTCGTTCTTCGAAACGGTATGCCGCATCGTTGAGGAAATGATCAGCGGCTTGTTCCAGCTCACCCAAAGTCAGCAGCAGGGTGTCCTGCGGCAGATAATCAAACAGGGTATCGGTCTGTTCGAAGAACAGAGGCTGCCAGTATTCGATACCCGCCGGCCAGGTCCGTTTGCTGACTTGCTGATAGACGGATTCCGGTTCCCGGCGCGCTTCAAATCGTTCCCGCCAGCGCATCCGGAAGTTTTCAACGGCCACGTCATCGGTTGGAAACTCATGGGCCGGGAGCAGATTGATGTTATCGATTTCACCGGTGGAACGTTGCGACTCCGGGTCAAACTGACGAATGGAATCAACTTCATCATCAAAAAAGTCAATGCGATAGGGCTCATTGTTCCCCATCGGAAACAGGTCGAGCAGCGAACCACGGCTGGCGTACTCACCGTGCTCCATGACCTGATCGACATGACGATAGCCCGCGGCTTCTAACTGAAGACGTAGCTTTTCGAGTGACAACCGATCCCCTTTGCGGACCAGCAGGGCATGCTGATGCAGGAAACTGCGCGGCGTCAGTCGTTGCAGCAGAGTACTGACCGGGACCAGCAGAATCCCGTCGTTCTGGGTCGGTAACTGATACAGCCGGGCCAATCGATCGGAAATGATATCCTGATGGGGAGAAAAGCTGTCGTAAGGCAGGGTTTCCCAGTCGGGAAACACATGGACATCGACTTGGGTGAACTGGCTGACTTCAGGCTGAAGGCGCAGGGCTGTCTGGGTGTCTGGCACAACGGCCAGCACCGGACCCTGATGGCTTTTGGCCAGTTCGGCAATCGAAATTGCCAGCGCAGCACCAGACACGTTCCCGACAAATCGCTTATCGCCCGCTTTGCCCGGTAAAGGGAGAGAAAATAAAGTCTGTGTGGTCATGACAAATTATTGTTTTTCGCTTCGTTGCAACGCGCGCTGGCGCAGCATTTTCTGTTGAATGTGCAATGCTGCACGAATAAGCAGATCTCGGTCTTCTTCCTGCAGCCTCGTGTAATGCAGGGTGATCTGAAAAGCATCCCCATCGACAGGCTGACAATCCTGCACATCGGCATAGCAATACACGGCGGCGGGCGGATTTTCAAGGAAGAGTTTCAGCCGGACCTGGTTGCCGGTCTCTAAAGGCTGCTGAGAAACATAGGTGAGCTGGCTGGCGCCGAAGGTTTCGGTCAGTTGACGATAGGCTGGGTCATCTTGTTGCCTGAGCACAAAAGCGAGCAGCAAATTGATTTTGTTATTCTGGGCTGCCAGATAATCCAGCAGAGTCCTGTTCATGCTTTTACTTTCTTGCTGCAAGACTTTGTCTGCGTTGTGTTCCAGTTCGCTACATTCACTGGCAACACGAAATAAAGGTGGGATTTCCTGAAGAAATGCCTGATCGTCGGGCAGCGAAAATTGTTCCGGTAAAGGTTCAACATTGATGGTAAGCCCGGCATGGACTGAAAAGTACTCGTCCTGATTCATGTCACACTCGTGATTTGTTGTTTATGCTTCGATTATCACTTAGCACAGACAAACGGGCAAGTTAGAGGTATCAAGAGCTTGATTTTTAGCCACTCTTTTTGCATTTCTTTTGCTTGACTGCGTGGTAATCATAGTCGCCAGCAGGTATGCTTTCGAGCACTGTTTACAGGATGGTTCCTAACTGAATGATGTTTCATCCATTGCCAATCTTTATCGGACTGCGTTACCTCAAAGGTCGGTCCGGCGATCGTTTCAGTCGCTTTGTTTCAGGTATGTCGACGGCGGGGATTACCATCGGTGTTCTTGCGCTTGTCATTGTCATCTCTGTGATGAACGGCTTTGAACAACAACTGAAAAACCGGATTCTGGGCGTGTTGCCTCAGGCGCTGATCACACAGGCGGACGGTCCGGTAACGGATACCGGACAAGCGCCCTCCGCGCTGACAGCATTACCCCATGTCACCCAGGCGACGCCGCTGACCCGTGCAGAAGCAGTGCTGCAAAGTGCGGGTGCTTTATCTGCCGGTTCCATGCTTGGCATTGATCCAGAGCGTTATGAGCCGCTGGCAGGCAGTCTGGTTCAGGGCGATCTCCGTGATCTGAAATCGGGCAGCTACCGGGTGATTCTGGGCAACGGCATGGCGCAGCAACTGGGTGTGAAAGTCGGGGACAAGGTTCGCCTGATGGTGACCAGTGTCAGTGTCTATACCCCGCTTGGCCGGATTCCCAGCCAGCGTAATTTCATTGTTTCCGGGATCTATTTCACCGGTTCGGATGTCGATAAGTCACTTGTGCTGACCAATATTCAGGATGCTGGCCGCTTGCTGCGCTATCAGAGAGATAGCTTCACGGGCTGGCGTCTTTACCTGGATGATCCGTTTCGTGTGACTGATCTGTCGCAATCGCCGTTGCCCGACGGCTGGCAGTGGTCAGACTGGCGCGAGCAACGCGGGGAACTGTTTCAGGCCGTGAAAATGGAAAAGAACATGATGGGACTGATGCTGGGACTCGTGGTTGGTGTGGCTGCATTCAACATTATTTCTGCGCTGATCATGGTGGTGATGGAAAAACAAGCAGAAGTCGCGATTCTCAAAACTCAGGGCATGACCAGTGGACAGATTCTGCTGACATTTATCGTCCAGGGAGCCAGCAGCGGGGTTATCGGGGCGCTGACCGGCGGTGTCCTGGGCATCTTACTGGCCCTTTATATTAATCCGATCCTGTCTGTACTCGGGGTTGATCTGGCCAGTCTGGGCGGGGCATTGCCGGTTGAGGTCAAGCCTTTACAGGTTGCCATTGTTATTCTGGGGGCAATCAGCCTGAGTTTAGTCGCCACCCTATTTCCTTCTTACCGGGCGGCATCGGTCCGTCCAGCAGAGGCCTTGCGTTATGAGTGATTCGTTGTTGGTATGCCACAATCTGTTCAAGGTGTACCGTGAAGCCAAACTGGAAACCCAGGTGCTGAATGATGTCAGCCTGACGATGGCGCCGGGAGAACTGGTGGCAATTGTCGGTTCGTCCGGTTCAGGCAAAAGTACCTTGCTGCATCTGCTGGGTGCACTGGACACGCCGACCAAGGGAGATGTCTACTTCAAAGGACAAAAACTGAATGGCATGAGTGCCAACAAACAGGCCAGGCTCCGAAATCAGGAAATTGGTTTTGTGTATCAGTTTCATCATTTACTGGCTGATTTTTCTGCGGAAGAAAATGTTGCGATGCCATTGATGATTGGCGGTGTTGCGGCTGCGAAAGCCAAAGCGCAGGCCAGAGCGATCCTGGATCAGGTTGGCCTGAGTCATCGCTATACCCATCGACCTTCAGAACTCAGTGGGGGAGAGCGTCAGCGTGTCGCCATTGCGCGGGCATTAGTCAATCAGCCTGCACTGGTCCTTGCCGATGAACCGACGGGAAACCTGGATCACAAAACAGCCCTGGAAATTTACGATTTGATGCGCCGCCTGAACCGGGACTTCGGTACAGCATTTCTGGTCGTGACCCATGATAATGAACTGGCTGCAAAACTGGATCGCTGTCTGCACATGCAAGACGGCCAGTTGGCAGCGTTCGAGGTGGCCTGATGCGACCCTTGTCTCTGTTTATCGGAAGCCGGTTCAGCCGGGCAAGACAGCGCAATCGCATGGTGTCTTTCATCTCCATCTCCTCGATTTTGGGGATTGCTGTCGGCGTGGCAGTGATCATCATTGGTTTATCCGCGATGAACGGGTTTGAACGTGAGTTGCAGAACCGGGTTCTGGCTGTGATTCCTCACGGCGAACTGGAAGCAGTCCGGCCGCCGTTTAATGAATGGCAGTCGGTGCTGGAAACCGTGGAGAAGCATCCGCGCGTCAAGGCCGCCGCACCTTATGTTCAGTTCACCGCGTTGCTTGAAAAAGGCACTCAGTTGAAAGCCGTGGAAGTCCGGGGTGTTGATCCGCAACAGGAAACGCAGGTCAGTGCGTTACCCGGTTATGTTCAGGACAACGCCTGGCAGAACTTGCATGCCGGTCAGAAGCAAATGATTCTGGGGCAAGGGGTCGCCAATGTTCTGGGGGTGAAGGTCGGGGACTGGATTTCGGCGATGTTGCCTAATCGTGACAGTGGCCAGCAACTGAAAGCACCGAAGCGGATTCGGTTGCAGGTGGCTGGCATTCTGGCGCTGGGTGGGCAGATTGATCATAACTTTGCGTTGGTTCCGATTGGGGATGCGCAGGACTATCTGTCTCTGGGGCAGGGGGTTTCCGGGATCTCGATTAATGTCGATCAGGTATTGGATGCGACGACCATCGTGAAGGAAGTTGGTTATACCCTGCCGGTTTATGTCTACCTGAAAAGCTGGACGCAGAAATACGGCTATCTGTATCGCGATATTCAGCTGGTTCGAACCATCATGTATCTCGTCATGGTGCTGGTGATTGGTGTGGCCTGCTTCAATATTGTCTCGACGTTAATGATGGCCGTGAAAGATCGGGCCGCCGATATCGCGATTTTGCGAACCATGGGCGCTGGGGATCGGTTGGTGCGGATGATTTTTGTCTGGCACGGATTGCTTTCGGGTTTAATCGGCAGCCTCTTCGGCGCTCTGCTCGGGTCGGTTGTTGCGTTGAATCTGACAACCATTGCCAAGGGAATTGAGCGTTTGATCGGGCATCAGTTTCTGTCCGGCGATATTTATTTCGTCAACTTCCTGCCGACACAACTGGAGTGGCAGGATGTCGCGTTGGTCACGATCACGGCCACAATCCTGAGTTTACTGGCGACCTGGTATCCGGCACGACGGGCCAGTGCGCTGCAACCTGCGCAGGTGCTGAGCGCGAAATAAACTGAGTATGCCCGGTGCGTGTTTCAAGACGCGCCGGGCGTTGCCTTTCCTTCCCTTCCTTGAAAATTCAGGGGTTTCCCCGGGACATTTTGAGCGTCGATGTCATTTCCGTGCGTTTCTCGTCCGCATCGATCGCTGCAGCAATGACGACATCTCCCAAACAATTCAGTGTGGTGATGCCCATATCCAGCAGCCGGTAAATTCCAGCGACAATACCGACAATTTCAAGCGGCAGATGGAAGGCCTGAGCCACGACGGCAATTTTGATGATACCTGAACCCGGAATACCACCGCCGCCCAGCGTCATCAGGATGGAAAACCCCGTCATGAGGGCAAGATCGATCAAGGTGAAATCGATGCCAGCGGCATTTCCGGTAAATATCAGCACAATCGGGAGCAAGATAGCATTGCCATCTTTGTTCATCTGCGATCCAAGCGGGATACAGAAATTGGCAATGTTCGGCCTGACGCCGAATTTTTCCCGGGCGGTTTTGATTGAGACTGGCAGTGTCGCGACACAGCTGGTGGTTGCTAACGTAAAAAGCACCTGTTCATGGCAACGTTTGATGAGTTCAAATGGGCCGATATTGATTTGTAATCGTGTGATCAGCGCATAAGTAAACAGAAAATTGTTCATCACAGTGGGAATTTACTGAAAATATTTCTCGCGAAGTGCAAAGTCCGCATTTAAGTGTGCTTTCATGGATGAACGGCAAGCCAGGGTATTTCTTTCCTTCACCAGTAATAAAATTGTCAGATGTTCTTCCAGAATGTCTTTTTTCAGGTTGAACCGGTGGGATGACGCTTGCGCCGGGAGTTGAAAAAGCAGCGCATTTTTTAATTTAAACGGTTTGAAGGTTTCCACCAGAATCTGGTTATCGGCCAGTTGAAACAAATAATCATGAAACTGGCTGCAAAATTCATCAATGGCTTCAATGCTGTATTGATTTACCGCCGCGATCAACGTATGAAACTGCGTTTCGAATTGATCCAGACTCCCTTCCGGATGGTGAATTGTAGCCAGTTCGACGGCTTTCACTTCCAGTAATTCCCGGATTTCGTAAGTTTCCTGAAGATCTTTCAGGGCGACACGGCGCAGGAAGGATCCTTTGGCAGGACTGACATCAATGACGCCATATCGCTGCAGATCTTTTAAGGCTTCACGAACTGGAACCCGGTCCATGCCGATTTCTGCTGATATTTTACGCTCGGACAGTTTGGTGCCGGGCGGCCAGCCTTCGGACTGAATTAAGGCGATGATTTTTGAATAAGCGATTGATTTATCCAGTTCATAAATCATTTGGAATACCGGTAGACCAGTTTGAGTGGGATTCAATCTAGAGTCGGTTGTTTTTTATGGGTCAAATGATAATCAAAATAAATGCACAATATTGTGATTGCAAACTGAGGGTGTGCAACGACAGGCTTAAGGCTTGTGTCGGGGATTTTGATGTGGTTTTGCAGTGGCAGAAACAGGGCTTGCGAGTGAGTTCATTGTCGAGAGAACAATGGATTTTTTTCTGCGCCGTTTAGATTAGTTTATTGGCCGGACAGGAAATGAGAGAGCCGGGAAGATGCCGGCTCGAGATGACAACTTAGCGAAAGCGGCGTTTGTTCCAGCTACGAACGACGGAATAGCGCCAGAATCCCCGGATACCAAAGTAACCAATCAGTGAACAAATCGTGGCACAGACCAGACAGCCGAGTAAAAATGGCGGTCCAATGTAGCCCATTTGTTCCTGAAGAAATGCCCAGGACAATTCAAAGTGAAAGGGTTGATAGGGCACGTTCATGAGCCAGGCACCAACTTTATACGCGGCATAAAACATCACCGGCATGGTGATGGGGTTGGTGATCCAGACAAGGGAGACAGACAGCGGAAGATTCACACCAAACAAGATTGCCAGACCAGCAGCCATGATCATCTGGCTTGGCAAAGGCACGTAAGCCATAAAGAGACCAACCGCAAAAGCGCCGGAAGCCGAGCGGCGGTTCAGACACCAGAGGTTAGGGTTATGCAGCACAGTACCGAATACTTTCAAAGCCTTTTGGCTTTTAATCCTCTCCGGGCTGGGCAAGAAACGTTTAATAAGTTGTCTTGGCATCGTTTGTCATATTGTCTGATGGCTGTATGCGTCGGGTTGTCACGATGTACCAGATGACAGCCGGTTTAATACTCGGAATATTGTCACTTCACTACTGGCCATCCATGCCAGACTACATATGGTTGATTACAGCCATGATTATAGGTGGAGCGATATTTCTCTACTTGCGAATCGTTTTTGTGCTGGTATTCGCGTTAGGCGGGCTCTGGGCTTGGTGGCATGCTGCAGACTACAGTCAGACAGTGAACCGCCTGCCTCAGGAGCGCGAGAATATTACCATAGTTGGCGAGGTTAGCAGCCTAATAAATCACAATATTCTTGATAGCCGGTTCCATTTCTTTGTGAAGTCTGTGAAGGAGCGCGATCTTCTGCGCAAAGAAAACATGCAGTTACATCTCGACTGGTCTGAAGGGCCTGAATTAAGGCAAGGACAAGACTGGCAACTGACGGTGCGGGTCCGGCGTCCGAGTGGCCGGGTGAATCTTGCGGGATTTGATGCAGAGCAGTATGCATTGGGCGCCGGGATTCACGGGACGGGAACGGTTTTGTCCGGGGAGTTATTGTCCGCACCGGATTCAGTCTCTCTCAGACAGCGCCTCTATGCACAGGCACTGAATCTGACAGCGGGTTTCAAGCATCAGGCTTATTTGATCGCACTGAGTTTTGGAGAGCGTGACGGATTGGATCAGGATGACTGGGCGATGCTGAGGGACAGTGGTTTAGCGCATCTGATGGCGATATCCGGGCTGCATATCGGTCTTGTGGTTGCGATGGGGTGGTGGCTTGGGGGACGGATACGGGGTGGGTTGCCTGAGGTCAACTGGCTGGGCTGGCTCCCGTTATGGCTCGCGCTTGGACTCGCCTGCGGATATGCCTGGCTGGCCGGGTTCAGCATGCCGACACAAAGAGCTTTGCTGATGTCGGCGTTTTGTTTGTTACTGATTCGGTGCGGCATTGTCTGGGATGGCTTGCGGATCTGGCTGGTCGTGCTGGCGGTTTGTTTGTTGCTGGATCCGCTGGCTTCATATTCGGCCGGGTTGTGGTTATCGTTTGGGGCGGTTCTGGTGCTCTATCTTGCCAATACTGGCGGGATTCGGCGGCGAAAGGGAATGCGTGATTCGCTTCCGGTTGCCTGGCGGGAAACACTGCGGGTGTATGTACTGCTGCAACTGGTTTTACTCGGACTGATGCTGCCGTTTCAGTGGATCTGGTTTGGCGGTATTTCACCGCTGTCGCCCCTGATGAATCTGATGGCGGTACCCTGGGTGAGCCTGGTGACTGTGCCTTTGGTGCTGGCGGCTGTGTCGCTGATGGCTTTTCCCTCTCTTTCCGGGCTTTTCTGGCAATGGGCGGACCATTCAATCACACCGGTTGTGTGGCTGGGGGAATTGGCTGTAGGAGGCTGGTGGCCGTTATCAGAAACTGTGTTTACGGGGTTATTGATTGCCGTTGCTGTAGTGATGAGCTGGTGGTTTCTGCCTTGGCGTCAGTTTGTGGGATTGCAACTGAGTTTATTGATTGCGTTGCTCGGCATTCGGGCGTGGTATCAGCAGCAGGTGCTACCGCCGCAAGACTGGCGCATTGATATGCTGGATGTAGGGCACGGGCTGTCGGTGCTGATTCAGCGACATGAACGGGCCGTGTTGTACGATACCGGCATTCGCTGGCCAGGCGGCAGCATGGTGTTATCCGTCATAGAACCCGTGCTCAGAGCGCAGGGGATCACTCGCTTGGATGGTCTGATCCTCAGTCATGCAGATGCCGACCACGCCGGTGGGGCACAGGATGCGATCACACGCCTGAATCCAAACTGGCAGCGAAGCAGCGATCACCGGGCCAGATTTGCGCCTTGTGTCCGCGGTCAGGCTTGGCGCTGGCAGGATCTGAGCTTTCGGGTGCTTTGGCCGCCAAAGCGGGTGGCGCGGGCGGGAAATCCGCATTCCTGTGTTGTCGAAGTCAGCGATCGGCTTTTGAACCCGGACGCAGCAACAACGCTTTTGCTGACCGGTGACATTGATGCCATTTCTGAGCTTTTATTGGCAAAGCTGGAGCCCAGGCTCAAAGCAGACATTTTACTGGTCCCGCATCATGGCAGTCAGACGTCTTCAACGCAGACCTGGCTGCAGTCTCTAGATACGCGTTATGCGCTGGTCTCAACAGGCAGATACAGCCCGTGGCCTTTGCCATCCGCGCAGGTGAAAGCCCGGTATATCTCGCGGGGAATCGACTGGCTGGATACCGCAGAAAACGGACAAATTCGCTTACGTATTCATCAGGGACAGATTGACGTGGTCCGGTATCGGCAGGATATCCGGCGGGGTTGGTATCAGTCTTTGTTCAGACCTTCATCTGTTAATTGCTGCCGATAGGCTCAGATTGCTGAAAAAACAAACATAAGAGGCTGTCATGAGACAGTTACCGACTTGGTGCATCTCAAGTTAACGAGTAGAATAGCCGCCAATCACAGATAACCATCGGTTTTACATGACACAAGTAAACGATCAATCCACTTGGGATACGTTCAAACGACTCTGGCCATCCATCAGTTTATACAAAGCAGGGCTGGTTGCCGCTGTGATCGCTCTGGTTGTGAATGCCACCAGCGATGCACTGATGCTTTCAATGATTAAGCCGCTGATGGATGAAAGTTTCGGAGGGCTGGACAGTGTCGAATCCAACTTTCTGGCGGTGATGCCTTTTTATCTTCTGGGCCTGATGCTGGTTCGTGGGATCAGCGGGTTTGTCTCGACGTATTGCCTGTCCTGGGTTTCCGGGAACGTGGTCATGAACATGCGTCGTCAGGTGTTTAATCACTTTATGAAAATGCCGGTGAGCTTTTTCGACAAAGAATCTGCGGGCTCACTGCTGTCACGTATTACTTACGATACCGAGCAGGTTGCCTCGGCCACCAGCAGCGCGCTGGTCAGTCTGGTCCGTGAAGGGGCGACCATTATTGCGCTGATGGGCATGATGTTCTGGAACAGCTGGCAGTTGTCGGCAATCCTGCTCGTGATTGCGCCTGTTGTCGCGATCAGTATTCGGATCGTGTCGAAACGCTTCCGTAAGATTTCTAAAAACATGCAAGACACTATGGGTTCAGTGACTTCGTCGGCAGAGCAGATGCTCAAAGGCCACAAAGTGGTACTGAGCTACGGCGGTCAGCAGGTCGAACAGCAACGCTTTGAAAAAGTCAGCAACAGCATGCGTCAGCAAACCATGAAACTGGTGTCTGCTCAGGCGATTGCGAACCCGGTGATTCAGCTGATTGCATCGATGGCGCTGGTCGCTGTGCTGGTACTGGCAAATACCGAGAGTCTTCGCAACGACCTGACGCCGGGGACGTTTGCGCTGATCTTTGGTGCCATGTTCGGCATGATGCGTCCGCTGAAAGCCCTGACCAATGTGACGTCGCAGTTCCAGCGCGGGATGGCCGCCTGCCAGACCTTGTTTGGCCTGATGGAACTGGAAACTGAAAAAGATCACGGTACACATGCGCCGGCTCGCGTGAAAGGGGATGTGGCATTCAAAGGTGTGACCTTTACCTATCCGACCAAAGAGACGCCTGCGCTGCGCAATGTCAGTTTTGAACTGCCAGCGGGTAAAACACTGGCGCTGGTTGGCCGCTCCGGTTCCGGGAAAAGTACCATTGCCAATCTGCTGACCCGTTTTTACGATATTGATTCCGGTCTGATCACCATTGATGCGCGGGATATTCACGATTATCGCTTGTCGAATCTGCGTGATCAGGTTGCGATTGTGTCTCAGAACGTTCACTTGTTTAATGACACCATCGCGAACAACATCGCTTACGCCAGTGAGGATCGTTTCAGCCGTGAAGACATCGAAAAAGCCGCTGAGCTGGCTTACGCGATGGACTTTATCAATGGCATGGAGCAGGGGCTGGACACCGTGATCGGTGAGAACGGTGTGAGCCTGTCCGGTGGTCAGCGTCAGCGGATTGCGATCGCTCGGGCATTGCTGCGTGATGCACCGATCCTGATTCTGGATGAGGCAACCTCGGCGCTGGATACCGAATCTGAGCGGGCCATTCAGGCCGCGCTGGATGAACTCCAGAAAGATAAAACGGTGCTGGTGATCGCACACCGCCTGTCGACGATTGAGAACGCCGATGAAATTCTGGTGGTGGACGAAGGTGAAATCATTGAGCGTGGTGTACATGCGAAGTTGCTGGAAAAAGACGGCGCCTACGCACAGCTTCACCGCATTCAGTTTGGTGACTGAGCAGGCATTTTATGGCGAACCTGATCGAAAAAATCTGGTTTGAGCGCCACCCGGCCGGGTGGGCGCTTGCGCCTGTGTTCTGGCCTTTGAGTCAGGTGTTTGGCTGGATTAGCCGTGCCCGGCGTCGTGATTATCTGAGCGGAAAAAAACCAGCCTACCGTGCCGCTGTGCCTGTGGTGGTGGTGGGGAATATTACCGCTGGCGGGAATGGTAAAACGCCGGTGGTGATCTGGCTGGTCGAGCAGTTACAGGCCAAAGGCTACCGAGTGGGTGTCGTTTCCCGCGGTTATGGCGGCAAGGCGGCACAGTACCCACTGCGGCTGACGGCAGAAACGACGACGGCAGAAGCAGGTGACGAGCCAGTTCTGATCGCGAAAAGAACAGGCGCGCCTGTGGTGGTTGCCCCCAAACGTGCGGAGGCCGTGCAGGCTTTAGAGTCTGAAGTAGATGTGATCATCACTGATGATGGCCTGCAGCATTATGCACTCGACAGAGCGCTGGAAATCGTCGTGATTGACGGCAAGCGCCGGTTCGGGAACGAACAGATGATTCCGTCTGGCCCGTTGCGTGAAAGTTGTGCGCGTCTGGCTTCTGTGGATTTTCTGATCTGCAACGGCGGTGACGCCAAGCCCGGAGAAATCGCCATGCAACTGTCGCCGGGTCGGATGGTGAATCTGGTAACGGGTGAACGACGGGATGCCAGCAGCTTACAGGATGTGGTCGCCATGGCGGGCATTGGTCATCCGCCGCGATTTTTTGCCACGTTGAAACAACTGAATGTCCAGCCGGTATACTGTCAGCCATTTGCGGATCATCAGGCTTTTCAGGCCAGTGAACTGGCGGATCTGGCTGCAAAAGGCCAACATTTGGTCATGACCGAAAAAGATGCAGTGAAATGCCAGTCATTCGCGCAGCCCAACTGGTGGTATCTGCCGGTTGATGCCAAACTCTCAGAGCCTCAGGCCACTGCATTCATTAATCAAATCATAAAAGTGAAGGAAGAATATGGATCATCGTCTGCTTGAAATCATTGCCTGCCCGGTTTGTAAAGGGAAGCTGCACTTTGACAAAGACAACCATGAGCTGATCTGTAAGTTTGATCGCCTGGCGTATCCGATCCAAGACGGTATTCCTGTGTTGCTGGAGCCGGAAGCCCGTATCCTGAGCGCAGAAGAGGTGATGTAATGGCATTTACTGTCATTATTCCCGCGCGTTATCAGTCTTCCCGTCTGCCGGGCAAACCACTGGCTGATATCGCCGGAAAACCGATGATCCAATGGGTATACGAGCAGGCCTGTAAAGCGGGCGCTACTCAGGTGATTGTCGCGACAGATGATCAACGCATTGCTGATGCTGTGAAAGCGTTTGGTGGTGAAGTGTGCATGACGCGCGCGGATCATGAATCCGGCACGGAACGTCTGGCGGAAGTGGTTGAACAATACCAACTGGCCGCGGATGAAATCGTTGTGAATGTGCAGGGCGATGAGCCCATGATTCCGCCGAGTATCATTCGTCAGGTTGCAGACAATCTGGCCCGGAGTGATGCACCCATGGCAACGCTGGCGGTTGAAATTGATCATGCGGATGAAGTGTTCAATCCCAATGCGGTCAAAGTGGTGACAGATAAAAACGGCTACGCTTTATATTTCAGTCGTGCATCGATTCCATGGGATCGCGATAACTTCGCAAAACGCCCGCAGGAGATTCATCAGAACCTGCTGCGTCACATTGGGATTTATGCCTACCGGGCCGGTTTCATCAACACTTATATCCGTTGGGAGCCCAGCACGCTCGAGAAGATCGAGTCGTTGGAGCAACTGCGTGTGCTCTGGCATGGTGAGAAAATCCATGTCGATGTCGCGATTGAGCCCCCCCCAGCCGGTGTCGATACCCCGGAAGATCTGGAAAAAGTCCGTTTGCTGATTCAGTAAACACGACATTCAGCAGCCGGTCATCAGACCGGCTGTTTGCACTTTTACCGATAATTCAGAAGAAACCCAGCGGATTCACATCATAGCTCACCAGCAGGTTTTTGGTGTTCTGATAGTGATCCAGCATCATCTTATGGGTTTCACGGCCAATCCCGGATTTCTTATAGCCGCCAAAGGCTGCATGAGCGGGGTAGGCGTGGTAGCAGTTGACCCAGATCCGGCCCGCTTCGATTTGCCGGCCCATGCGATAAGCGCGGTTGGCGTCCCGTGTCCACACCCCGGCACCCAAGCCGTATTCGGTGTCATTGGCAATTGCCAGTGCTTCGGCTTCATCTTTAAAGGTCGTAATCGCAATCACAGGGCCGAAGATTTCTTCCTGAAAGACGCGCATCTTGTTATGGCCTTTCAACAGGGTGGGTGCGATGTAATAGCCGGATGCAATCTCTCCGGACTGCACAGCCGCATCACCGCCCAGTAAGACTTCAGCCCCTTCCTGACGTCCGATTTCCAGATAGCTCAGAATCTTATCAAATTGCTCCTGAGAGGCCTGTGCACCGACCTGAGTGCAGGTATCCAGCGGATTGCCTTGTTTGATGGTATTGGCTCGCTCGACAACTTTGGCAATAAATTTGTCGTAAACAGATTCCTGTACCAACACCCGGCTCGGGCAAGTGCAGACTTCACCCTGATTGAAGAAGGCCAGCAGCAAGCCTTCGACACATTTATCCAGATAAGCATCTTCGTGATCGAAAATGTCTTCAAAATAGACATTCGGTGACTTGCCGCCCAGCTCTACGGTGGAAGGGATCAGGTTATCTGCAGCGCATTTCAGAATGTGGTGACCCACATCCGTTGAGCCTGTGAAGGCCAGCTTGGCAATGCGTTTGCTGGTAGCCAGTGCCTGACCGGCTTCGTTGCCGTACCCGTTCACGATATTCACCACACCAGCAGGAATTAAATCGCCGATGGTTTCCATGAGCACCAGAATGGAAGTGGGGGTTTGCTCTGCGGGCTTCAGCACCACGCAGCAGCCCGCGGCCATGGCAGGGGCGAGTTTCCAGGCTGCCATCAGCATCGGGAAGTTCCAGGGAATGATCTGACCCACCACGCCGACTGGCTCAGGGAAATGATAGCTGGCAGTATGGGCATCCAGCTCTGCCGCTGTGCCTTCCTGCGCCCGGATACACCCGGCAAAGTATCTGAAGTGATCGACCACCAGTGGCAGGTCTGCAGCCAGTGTTTCCCGAACGGGTTTCCCGTTCTCCCAGCACTCAGCAACGGCCAGCATTTCAAGGTTGGCTTCAATCCGATCCGCAATTTTCAGCAGGATATTGGAACGATCGGCCACACTGGTGCTGGCCCATTTGGCACGGACTTCATGCGCGGCATCCAGCGCCAGTTCGATATCCGCAGCTTCTGAACGAGCCACCTGACAATAGGCCATGCCGTTGACGGGTGACACATTGTCGAAGTATTGCCCGGTCACAGGCTTCACCCACTTTCCGCCAATAAAGTTATCGTAATGTGACTTAAACTTCACAATTGACTCTGGCGTTCCCGGTTGCGCATAGATCATAGCAATTTCCTTTTTTGTCGATTCTGGTTGTGATGAACTGACCACTTTTCAGTCAGATAGGCTGCTGGGTCATGTTGTTCATTCGGGGAGTCATCGCAAGTCCCGGGCCAACTGGGTCGACTTGTTGTTAAATAAATGTAACGCTATGATGAATCAAATATTATTGAATGAGTGCTGCTTCCGGCACTGAGACTGATCACCGCGATCAGTGTTTCATTGCTGCTCAGTGGTACGTGGAACACTGTTCTAAAATGGAACACTTGATGATGCCAACTTCTGTTACAGCGACCGGTTCAGACTGGCTGTCCGATTCCTGGCACCGATGCCAGCGTGCAGGTTTACGGGAAAGCCAAATGCCGGAAAACATCCGGTTAGATCGGATTGCATTAGAGGAAAGGCAAGCACAGGCCAGCGCAATGATCGCGGCAGTTGAGGCCATCGCATTGCCCTTGTTTAATCAGGTTTTTGCAGGCACGAATAGCCGTTTGTTACTCGGCGATGCCGAAGGCGTGATCATTCAGGCCTGGGGACAGTCCAGATTTGAAAACCGATTAACCGGTATCGCGCTCGAATCCGGCGTGTGCTGGCAGGAATCTTTGAAAGGCACCAATGCGATCGGTAATGCGCTGACTGAGCAGCAGTTGATTACCGTGATGGGCGCGCAGCATTTTATACGCAAGCACAGGTTTATCAGTTGCTCAGCGAGCCCATTGCTCAGCCCGTCTGGGACTTTGATTGGTGTTCTGGATATCACGAGTGAGCAGCAAGTGCATACCGAACAAACCCGGTTACTGGTTCAGCAGATGGTTCAGTGGGTTGAAAATGCATTGCTCTGTCAGTTACCGGATGCCTCGGTTCGGGTGGATCTGGCTTGCGATTCGACGGTTCTGAATTCTGGCTGGCAGGGGATTCTGATCGCGAATGAGCAGGGACAGATTCTGGCACATAACTCAGCTGCAGAGCGGCTGTTAGGCGCACACCAGATGCTGGGACGGCAGTTGGAAGAACTCATCGGGGAGGGTGAAACTGGGGTGTCAGATGTTGCACCACTGATTTATCAGAAACACAGACTCAATACTGAAAAACGGCCATCACACCGCACATCGTCAGCCCGTCAAACCTTGTCTCCCTCTTGCCCGCTCCATTTCGGAGATGCGCGGATTGAACAGGCATGGCAGCAGGCCTGTAAGTTGATTGAAAAAGATATCCCTGTTCTGGTGCTGGGTGAAACCGGTGTCGGGAAAGGTGCGTTCGTGAAACTGCTTCACCAGAACAGCACCCGACGAAAATTTCCCCTGATTGCGGTGAACTGCGGGGCTTTGTCGCAGACCCTGATTGAATCCGAATTATTTGGTTATATGCCGGGCGCGTTTACCGGTGCCAGCCGTCAGGGACAGCCCGGAAAAATCAGGCAGGCTCATCAGGGTATATTGTTTCTGGATGAAATTGCGGAGATGCCGCTGTCGGCTCAAACCCGTTTGCTGCATGTCCTTCAGGATAAAGAGGTCGTCCCCGTTGGGGCCACACAACCGGTGCCGGTTGATATCCGGGTGATTGCGGCCACTCATCAGGATTTGGCACAGGCCGTTGCAGAAGGACGCTTCCGGGAAGACTTGTATTACCGGCTCAACGGGCTGGTTCTGACACTTCCCGCGCTGCGTGACCGACAGGATAAACCCATGCTGATTCAGGCCCTGCTGCAAAAGCATAGCGGCGATCCCTTGCTGGCGATCTGTCCCGAACTGGCCCATCAACTCACATGTTATGCATGGCCCGGCAATGTTCGTGAGCTGGATAACCTGATGAAAGTGGCCGTCGCGCTGGCAGAAGGGGAGTCGGAATTGACGCTGAATCATGTGCCACAGCACCAACGATGCCACTTTTCTTCGGCATCGTTGCCGTCCGAAGAACCTACAGCTGGAAAACTAGAGGCTGCCATTTCAGAGACCATGCTGGCAACGTATGAGGCTCAGTGCGGCAATATTTCCCGCACCGCAAAAGCTTTAGGTATCAGCCGGAATACGCTGTACCGGCGGTTGCGAAAAATTGGTTTGATCTGATTGAGAATCAAAGGCAAAAAGCCCGACGATTCAACCGGGCTTGAAGATTCAGATACTTAATGGGGTGGAGGCATTCTCACACACGTTCATGCCGCTCTTTCATGGTCAGTATCTGCTTTGATGTGGCAGTGATGATGAGGCGTGAAAACAGACGGCTGACTTACGCGTCGTATCAACATTGATCGAGAGCACATCTGGCCGTGCGTAATGGCCCACGGGATCAAAGTCTAGCTTGCTCCGAATCAGGGTTTCTTTATCCAGTTCTGCATAGATAATTGTTTTCTCATCAAATACAGGACCCGCAATCATTTCGCCAAGCGGGCCGACAACCACACTACCGCCTTTCATCACAACGTCATTGCTGTCAGCGTGTAAGACGCTGCGATAATGTTCACCATATTCTCCGCGAGTGATGTGTTGGCAAGCACTCAGAACGAAGCAGCGCCCTTCCATGGCGATGTGACGCATACTTGAGAGCCAGGACTCTCTGTCATCGGCGGTCGGAGCACAATAAATTTCAACGCCTTGTGCATACATCGCGGCCCGTAGCGCTGGCATGTAGTTTTCCCAGCAGATGACCGCGCCAATTTTTCCGATGCTGCTTTCAACAACCTTCAGCGTTGAGCCATCACCAAAGCCCCAGATTAAACGTTCTGAGCCTGTTGGCATGAGCTTTCTGCGGATATTTACCAACCCCTCAGCCGGATCGATGAATATCACGCTGCAATAAAGGGTCGTACCAAGCCGCTCTATCACACCCATCACCACAAAAATATGATGTTCCGCTGCTGCATCCGTCAGTTTTTGGACTTCAGTACCGTCGAGTGTCACTGCGCCCTCATAGTATCGGGAATAGTCTTCTCTTCCTTCAGGAAGGCGTGTCCCAATCGGCGCATCAAATGTAAGCCCTTTGGGGTATGTGCCCAGAAAGGCTTCCGGAAAGACGGCGAGTTCAGCACCATTGCTGGCGCATTGCGCAATCAGAGCGATGGCTTTCTCTGTTGTTTTTTCAGCATCAAACGGGACGCTGCTGTCTTGGACAACAGCCACCTTCGTTTTATTTTTCATTCTGTATCCTTACTTTTGGGGGACGATACGAACGCTGACCTCATCGTCAGTCGAGACGTTGTCGGTCATATGCGCGGCATACATATTGTGATACTGGGTCACTGAGTCTTGCGAGACCAGTTGTGTTTTCTGACTGATCACCACAGAGACGATGACATTAATGATCAATCCGAACAGCCCATGACCGACAATACTGTATTGATAGACGTCATGGGGGATTTGCACAGTGAGTTCACAACATCTTCTGCGACGACACTCGCAGAAGAGAGCCATTGGCGATTGATGGTGGAAATGGCTGCCGCAAGGATACCTGCCACAACAAAAGCGCCAAGCACCGGTCAATGTGCAGAGAGGCATTTTTTTGCTACATACACGGCAGCACCCAGCGCCAAACTTAGATTCCAGACCTTGATCATCTGCTGAAGAGGTCAGTAGCCTTTCTGAATTTGCATCGAAGTAATTGGGAAATGGACGCGTGAATGGTAAGGCTGAATGCGAGCGTGTTTCAGCGTGGTGCAGAAAACAATCAGCCCGGTACTCGACCGGGCTGATGCATGATAAATGAAGAGAGTAGTGGGTTATGCGTTTGCACGCTCACCACTGATTTCTTCATCTTCGTCGAAGATGCGTTGATCCGCCTGACCCAACACACGGGCGGTGATGGTGCCTGCCGTCATGGAACCACTTACGTTGACTGCAGTACGGCCCATATCAATCAGCGGCTCGATGGAAATCAGCAGACCTGCCAGAGCAACTGGCATATCCAGTGCAGACAGCACAATGATTGCAGCGAAGGTCGCACCGCCACCCACACCGGCAATTCCGAATGAACTGATAGTCACAATGGCAATCAGAGTCAGAATAAAGCCCGGATCCAGCGGGTCAATACCTATGGTTGGCGCAATCATTACAGCCAGCATGGCAGGATACAGACCCGCACAACCGTTCTGGCCCATGGTCGCACCAAAAGATGCTGAGAAGTTCGAGGCCGCTTCACCGTTACCCAGTTTCTTCACCTGAGTTTCAATGTTCAGTGGCAGGGTGCCTGCACTTGAACGGGAAGTGAAAGCAAAGGTCAGGACCGGCAGAATCTTTTTCAGGAAACGAACCGGATTCACGCCAATGCCAGCAACCAGCAGCAGGTGCATGACCAGAATCAGTCCCAGACCCACATAAGAAGCAACGACAAAGTTCAGCAGGTTCAGGATATCGCCATAGTTCGATCCAGCCACAACTTTGGTCATCAGAGCCAGAACGCCGTAAGGGGTCAGGGCCAAAACCATGCGAACCAAAGTCCGGACGACTTCCTGAGCCACATTGACGAAGGTTTCCAGACTCTTACCCAATTCAGGCTGGGTACGAATCACAGTCAGACTCGCAATCCCGACAAAAGCAGAGAAAATCACAACGGCAATGGTCGAAGTTGGACGACTGCCTGCCAGATCGGCAAACGGATTCCCCGGGAAGAAAGAAATAATCATGTCAGCCAGCGACAGGGTTTCCACGGTCGCCAGACGGTTTTGCAGGGCTTCCCCGCGGGCAATTTCACGCGCACCCTGAACAATCCCTTCGGCAGTCAGGCCAAACATGTTGCTGACCAGAATACCAATCAGTGCAGACACTGCGGTGGTTGCCAGCAGAATTCCGATGCTCAGACCGGCAATTTTACCCAGAGACCCAGCGTTTTTAACTTTCACGATGGCGGCAATGATAGACACCATGATCAGTGGCATCACGATCATCTTCAGCAGGCTGACATAGCCAGAACCCACAATGCCGACATATTTCAGGGTGGCGGCAACGGCTTCGTTCCCCTCGCCATAGAAAAACTGCAACGCGGCACCAAAGACAACCCCCAGTCCGAGACCCGTAAAGACGCGTTTGGACAGTGACTGATCAGATTGTTGCTGTTTCACCAGCAGGGCGATAAGCAACGCAAAAATCGCCAGATTCACGACTAGATACATACTTCTCTCTATTCAAAAGTGTGCAGCCCGAAGGTTATGTTGCATCAGGCTGTCTTGACGAAAAGGTTTTCCGCATCATAGGGACTCAGTCGACCGGAAGGAATGGTTACTCATAACTTTAACTATTCAAAAATGTCACATGATAAAACTAAATAGAATATGGAGTGGATTTGTCGTCAGGTTGGCTGAATTGTGTTCGATTCGAACGAGCAGCCGGAAGATTTCCGGCTGTGATTGAAAGGGAGTGTATGTGAAATAGGCGGTCAGGCTGCGTCGGCTTTGGTATCCGGCTGAACGACATTGACCGGTGCAGCGTTGTCTGCCATATCCCGTAGGTGCTGCCACCAGCGTCCGAGGGTTTCGTGCCAGAAGCGTTCAGTCTGTTCCAGATACTGGGCTTTGGGAGCGTATTTCAGCCAGGGCTGATGGATTTCATCGCTGGCCAGAAAGTTCGTCGGAGCTGGAACCGGATTGAGCCCGGCTTGTTTGAATTCTGCAAGCGCCCGCGGCATGTGACTGGCTGAAGTCACCAGCACCAGGTTCCGCTTCCCGACCACAGATGCAGCCTGAAACGCTTCTTCCCAGGTGTCTTTGGCGGTTTCCAGCAGCAGAATATCCAGCTTGTTCACCCCCAGTGCGATGGCGACTTTGGCCATCATCCGGGCCTGGCTGATCTCTGTGCCACCGTCGTAACCAGACAGAATGATTCGCGAGCCGGGAGATAAATTATGAATCCGGATCGCTTCAGCCAGACGCATCAGCGAAGCGCGGGACAGTTCAGAGGTGATGGGCAGATCTTTGTCAACCACATGGCTGTTGCCAAGGACCATGATGTAATCGACCGGTTTTCCGGTGTGGATGTAGCCTTTATAGCCGCGTTCCAGCGGGCTGAGTAACGCGGTGGAAACCGGTTGAAAAGCGATCAGGAATATCCCGAATAAAGAGAGTGTCAGCAGCCATGAAGCCAGTTTCTGTCGGCGGGTAAACCAGAGTATCAGAAGTCCCAGCAAGCCAATCAACAGCAGGGATGGCAGGGGCATCAGAAACGCCGACAAGATTTTTTTCAGTTCAAACATATCAGGTCGTCCGAAATTTCAGCAATTGAGCTTGAAAACATGCTCCAAGCCTTTATTCCTCTAAAGCTTGTGACACAATAAGCGTCTGACAAGAACGCTATCATAACGAAAACTGACGTGATCAGAGATCGAAATTTTGATGATTTAGCCCAAAAGTTCTCAGAAAACATCTACGGTACAGCGAAAGGGCTGATCCGTCAGACTGTCGTATGGCAAGATTTGGAGCAGATTTTACACACCCTTGACGCCAATCAGGCCGGTCCGGGCGCATCATTACGCGTGCTGGATGCTGGTGGTGGGATGGGACAGTTGTCCCAATTAATTGCGCGGCTGGGACATCAGATCACTTTATGTGATCTTTCTGGAGAAATGCTCAAGCTGGCCCGAGAGGAAATTGCCAAAAACGGCTTGCTTGAGCAATATCGTCTGGTCCATTGTCCGGTTCAGCAGGTGGATGAACATCTGGATGAGCCGGTTGATTTAGTGCTGTTTCATGCTGTCATGGAATGGCTGACCGATCCTCGGGCAGCTCTGGAATTGCTGATGCAGCAGGTGAAACCGGGCGGAATCATGTCTGTCATGTTTTATAACTATAATGGCCTGCTGTTTAAAAATCTGATTTGCGGTAATCTGACTCACGTTGAACAGGGGATGCCTCACCGCAAACGATTCAAGCTTCAGCCTCAGTCGGCGCAAAAGCCGGAAGAGGTGTATGCCTGGCTCACGGAAGGCGGCTTTCAGATCCTGGGAAAGACGGGTGTACGGACTTTCCATGATTACATGCGAACCAGCCAGATTGGCGAATTCAGCCTCGAACAACTGCTGGCGATGGAACAAGGTATCTGTCGTCAGGAACCGTATTTATCTTTAGGGCGCTACATTCACGTTTACGCCCAAAAGCCGTTGCAGTAAACAGCAGGCCCGCATAGCCTGTTGCGTGCAATAAATCTAACAAATAAGGACAACGGATGAGTGACCAATCCCAGACCGTTCCTGAGCTGGTGACTTGGGTGAAACAGCATGAATTCGCCCTTAACCTGCCCACGGAACGGCTGGCATTTTTGTTGGCGATTGCTGTATTGAGTGGTGAACGCCTGGATGAAGAACTGGGAGAAGGCGAGCTGGTCGATGCGTTTAAAATCGTCAGCGACCTGTTTGAGCAGTCGAAAGACACGCTGGTTTTTCGGGCAAACAATGCAATTAACGAACTGGTCAGGCAACGCCTGATTTCCCGCTTTACCAGTGAGCTGACCGAAGGGGCCAGTATTTACCGCTTGAGTCCGCTGGCACTGGGCATCGCAGATTATTATTCCCGTCACCGTGAATTTTCGTCGATGAAGCTGTCGATTCAGCTGGCGATGGTGGCGGATGAGCTCAACAAAGCTGCCGTGGCTGCCCATGAAGGAGGCGACGAACAGCACTGGAAATTGCATGTCTATGCGGTCCTGAAATATTCAGTGGCCGAAATTTTTGATCGGATTGATCTGAACCAGCGCACCATGGATGAGCAGCAGCAGCAGGTCAAGCAAGACATCGCTGAACTGCTGAATCAGGACTGGCGCGCCGCCATTACCAACTGTGAAAGCCTGCTGAACGAAACATCCAGCACCTTAAGGGAATTGCAGGATACCTTGCAGGCGGCAGGCGATCAGCTGCAAACCCAGCTGTTGTCTATTCAGGAAGCTGTGGGTTCAGAGTCTGAACTGGCGCTGGATTACATTGATGGCATGGTGTATTCCCTCCAGGCCAAACTCGATCGGATTGTGAACTGGGGCCAGCAGGCGATTGACCTGTGGATTGGCTATGACCGTCACGTCCATAAATTTATCCGGACCGCCATTGATATGGACAAGAACCGCGCGTTCAGTCAGCGGTTACGTCAGTCGGTGGCTGAGTTCTTTGATGCCCCGTGGCAGCTGACCTACGCCGATGCGGAGCGTCTGCTGGATATGCGGGATGAGGAACTGGTCCTGCGGGATGATGAAGTGACCGGTATGGTGCCGGATAATGTGGAATTTGAAGAACTGAGTGTGGTGAATGATCAGCTCAGTGAACAGATTGCCGCGATGCTGGATAGCCATAAGTCGCAAGGCGCAGCCATTCAACTCGGCACACTGATGCGGGATTATCTTGCGCAGCATCCTCATGCACAACATTTTGATTTAGCTCGTATGATTGTCGATCAGGCCGTGAGACTGGGATATTCCGAGTCAGACTTCACGGCAATCCAGCCTGACTGGGAAATGATCAACGACTACGGAGCCAAGGTACAAGCCAATGTCATTGACACCTATTGAAGAATTTATGCCAGAGAATCTGGCCAAAGCCATTGCCAATCCGTTGTTTCCGGCACTGGACAACGCGCTTCGTTCTGGCCGTCACGTGTCCAGCGAAGATTTGGACAACCATGCTTTCCTGCTGGAATTTGAGCAGGATCTGATGCTGTTCTACAAGCGATACAACGCTGAACTGGTTCGCGCGCCGGAAGGCTTCTTTTACCTGCGCCCGCGATCGACGTCTCTGATTGGCCGCTCTGTCTTGTCGGAACTGGATATGCTGGTGGGGAAAGTCTTGTGTTTCCTGTATCTCAGCCCTGAACGTCTGGCCCATGAAGGCATTTTTACCAATCAGGAACTCTTCGACGAACTGCTGGCGCTGGCAGACGAGAAAAAGCTGATGAAACTGGTCACGAACCGGGCGTCCGGCTCGGATCTCGACCGTGAAAAACTGTTTGATAAAGTGAAAACCTCACTGCGCCGGATGCGTCGTCTGGGCATGGTGATCATGCTGGGTGATACCGGCAAGTTCCGGATCAGTGAAGCGGTGTTCCGTTTTGGTGCCGATGTACGCACCAGCGATGATATCCGGGAAGCACAGTTGAAACTGATCCGCGATGGCGAAGCCATCGTTCATCAGCAGTTACCGACACAATCCAGCCTGATTGAGAATCTGGCCGACGATGCGTCTGAATATGAAGAAGAAACAGCGCAGGAGGAACAAGCCTGATGGAGCGCGGTAAGTATCAGTCTCTCACCATGGTGAACTGGAACGGCTTCTTTGCCCGGACCTTTGATATCGACCAGCTGGTGACGACGCTTTCTGGTGGTAATGGTGCCGGTAAATCAACCACCATGGCTGCATTTATTACGTCGCTGATCCCGGATCAGAGCCTGCTTCATTTCCGGAATACCACGGAAGCGGGCAGTTCGGCAGCATCGCGTGACAAAGGGTTGCACGGGAAACTCAAGCCGGGTGCCTGTTATTCCGCGCTGGATGTGGTGAACTCCAAAAATCAGCGTGTGATCTTTGCGGTGAAACTGCAGCAGGTTGCCGGACGTGATAAGAAAGTCGACATTAAACCTTTTCTGATTCAGGGCCTGCCCGCGGCAGTGAAACCGACAGACATTCTGGTCGAAACCATTTCCGACAATCAGGCTCGGGTCCGTCAGTTGAATGACGTGAAAGAGACTGTGGCACAGTACGAAGGGGTGCAGTTCAAAACCTTCAACTCGGTGACCGATTACCACACACAGATGTTCGAGTTTGGTGTGCTGCCGAAGAAACTGCGCAACAGCACCGATCGTTCTAAGTTCTACCGTCTGATTGAAGCCTCGTTATACGGCGGGATTTCCAGTGCGATCACCCGATCGTTGCGGGATTACCTGCTGCCGCATAACTCCGGGGTTAAAAAAGCGTTCCAGGATATGGAAGCAGCGCTGCGTGAAAACCGCATGACGCTGGAAGCGATTAAAGTGACACAAAATGACCGTGATCTCTTCAAACATCTGATCACGGAAGCGACCCATTATGTTGCCGCGGACTATATGCGCCACGCCAACGAGCGCCGTGCCAAGCTGGAACAGACACTGACGCTCCGCAATGAATTGCTGGGTTCGCGCCAGACCCTGCTGGATCAACAGCAGGTATACAGCAATCTGTCGATGGAACTCGACGAGCTGAAAGAAAACGAAAGTGCACTGGAGCAAGATCATCAGGCGGCATCTGATCATCTGCAACTGGTTCAGACGGCTGTGCGTCAGCAGGAGAAAATCGAGCGTTACCGCGATGACCTGCTGGAATTGACAGAACGCCTGGAAGAGCAGGTGATGATTGTCGAGGAAGCGGCGGAACAGCTCGCCATGGTTGAAGAACAGGCCATGCTGAGTGAAGAAGAAGTCGACAGCCTGAAATCACAACTGGCGGATTACCAGCAGGCACTGGACTCCCAGCAAACCCGGGCACTGCAATATCAGCAGGCGGTTCAGGCGCTGGAAAAAGCGTGCGCGATCACTGGCGATGACACGCTGGACAAAGACAATGCGCCGGAGCGTTTGTCGGAACTGAAACAACAGCAGGACACGCAAACCACGGCTTTGCTGGCCCTGAAGCATAAGCTGGATATGTCTGCAGCCGCAGCGCAGCAGTTTGAGAAAGGTTTGCAACTGGTGATCACCATTGCCGGTGCGGTCGACCGTGCCGTGGCGGGTGAGAAAGCACGTGAACTGCTGGCTACCGGCCGTGAAATGCGCATGATTGCTCAGCGCAGCGAACAGCTCAGTGCTCAGTATCGCGATCTGGAACGCAGCATGCGTCACCAGCGTCAGGCGCAGGAACTGGCCGATACTTATGCCAAAAAATTTGCAGTGACTGTCGACAGCGAACTGGCACTGGCAGAAGAGCAGGCACGTCACGAAGCCACGCTCGACAGTCTGGAACTGAACCAGTCTGAACTGGTCGACCAACGGGGTGAGCTGCGTCGTCAGGAGCAGCAACTGTCGCAGGACATTACGACCCTGGAAGCCAAAGCACCGGCCTGGATTGCGGCCAGTGATGCACTGGAAAAACTGGCGGCTCAGTCCGATCAGGATTTGTATGACAGTCAGGCTGTCATGACGGCCATGCATCAAACGCTGGAAGCGGAGCGTGAAGCGATTCACACCCGTGACAAACTGGCGATTCGCAAGCAGGACGTGGCGCAGGAAATCGAGCGTCTGGCGTTACCGGGCGGAAGTGATGACTCACGTCTGCGCGTCATCGCAGAAGTGCTGGGTGGCACCTTACTGTCTGAAATCTATGACGACATCACGATTGATGATGCTCCGTATTTCAGTGCCATGTATGGTCCGGCCCGTCATGCCATTGTGGTGCAGGATCTGCAGGCTATCCGTGAAAAACTGCCGATGCTGGATGATTGCCCGGATGACCTGTACATCATTGAGGGTGATGCCGATTCTTTTGATGACAGCAGCTTTGTCGTGGATGAACTGGAAGGGGCGGTTTGTGTTCAGTTAAACGAACAGCAACTGCGCTATTCACGTTTCCCGAAAGTCCCGCTGTTTGGCCGTGCTGCCCGTGAACAGCGTCTGGAGATTCTGCGTGAATCTCGGGATCAGATTGTTGAAGATCATGCCAAAGCGTCGTTTGATGCGCAGAAGCTCCAACGTCTGTATCAAAGTTTTAATGCCTTTGTGGCAAGTCATCTGGCTGTTGCTTTTGAAGCGGATCCGGAAGAAGCCATTCGTATCGCCCGTGAAAAACGCAGTCAGATTCAGCGTCAGCTGAATGATACAGAAGCGACGGAGCAACAGCAGCGCAGCCAACTGACGGCTGCCCGTGAAGGTTTGTCGCTGTTGTCTAAGCTGCAACCTGTGGTCAGCATGCTGGAAGATGAAACACTGGCCGCCCGTCTGGAAGAAGTTGAGCAGCAACTGAATCAGATTGATGACGCACGTCAGTACCTGGATCGTTTCGGTAAAGCACTGGATGAGCTGGAAGGGCTGGTGTCGGCGCTGGATACAGACCCGGAGCGCTTCGATGCGATGCAGGCGGATTATCAGGCTGCGGATGAAGCCCTGCAAACGCTGAAAACGCAAATCTTTGCGTTGTCTGATCTGGTTGAACGTCGTCACCACTTTGGTTATGCCGATGCAGTTGAACTGCTCAGTAAGAGTTCAGAACTGAACGAGCAACTCAAAACCAAGCTGGAAGCAGCAGAGCGTGAACGGACCCGACAGCGTGAAAATCTCAAGCAGTCACAAACTCAGAATAATCAGTACAACCAGTTACTGGCATCTCTGAAAAGTTCGCATCAGGCCAAACTGGAAACGGTTCAGGAATTTGAGCGCGAACTGCAGGAACTTGGGGTTCGTGCCGATGCGGAAGCAGAAGAACGAGCCCGTTTACGCCGAGACGAGCTGCATGAACGTTTGCATAGCTCTCGCAATCGTCGCAGCGAACTGGAAAAATCGACCACCTCGATTGACATGGAAATGCGCAATCTGGTGAAGCGTCTGCGTAAAGTCGAGAAGGATTACAAAGAGCTGCGCACCCTGGTGGTCAATACCAAGGCGGGCTGGTGTGCGGTCTTGCGCCTGGCGCGTGAAAGTGATGTTGAGCGTCGACTGCACCGTCGTGAAATGGCCTATATGAGTGCCGATGAGCTTCGTTCCCTGTCGGATAAAGCCTTGGGTGCCCTGCGTCTGGCGGTATCGGATAACGAGACCTTGCGAGATGCGCTGCGTCAGTCGGAAGATGTTTCCCGTCCGGAACGGAAAGTGCTCTTCTATATTGCCGTGTATCAGCACCTGCGTGAGCGGATCCGTCACGATATTATCCGCACCGATGATCCGGTGGAAGCCATTGAAGAAATGGAAGTGGAGCTGGCGCGCCTGACCGAAGAACTGACGGCTCGTGAAAAACGTCTGGCGATCAGTTCCGACAGTGTGGCGAACATCATCCGTAAAACGATTATGCGTGAGCAGAATCGAATCAAGATGCTGAACCAGGGGCTGCAGAATATCGGCTTTGGTCAGGTCAGAGGCGTGCGCCTGAATGTGAACGTGCGTGAAACGCATGAAGCATTGCTCAACGGTCTGTCTGAACAGCAGGATCAGCATCAGGATCTGTTTGGCAACAATCGCCTGACGTTCTCAGAAGCGATTGCCAAGTTGTTCCAGCGCCTGAACCCGCATATTGAGCTGGGCCAGCGTTCGCCGCAAACATTGGGCGAGGAATTGCTGGATTACCGGAATTACCTTGAGCTGAGCATTGAAGTCAACCGCGGGACGGATGGCTGGCTGCAGGCTGAATCCGGCGCACTGTCGACGGGTGAGGCGATTGGTACCGGTCAGGCAATTTTGCTGATGGTGGTGCAGAGCTGGGAAGAAGAAGCCCGACGCCTGCGTGGAAAAGATATTATTCCGTGCCGTCTGTTGTTCCTGGATGAGGCCGCGCGCCTGGATGCCAAGTCGATTGCGACGCTCTTTGAGCTGTGTGAACGTCTGGATATGCAGTTGCTGATTGCTGCGCCAGAGAACATCAGTCCGGAGCGAGGGACGACCTATAAACTGGTGCGGAAGATCTTTAAAGATCGCGAGCATGTGCATGTGGTCGGTCTGCGTGGTTTCGGTCAGGAGCCGAAATCATTACCGAATTCGGGGTCTGAGCAACTGGTACTGGGTGATACTCTGGATACCGATGCTCAGGATGCCGCAATCAACCCTGCCTGAACCCTCTCATTGGATATGATTTGAAAAAACCAGCTTCGGCTGGTTTTTTTGATGCATCAATCTGCGAATTTTGTCTTACTTTTTTGCTTCACGGCAGATAGCCCTGTCAGATTTGTCTTGTTCGTAAGACCTCTTTCTCATTCGTTAGTGTCACACACGATTGCGCTTTCTGACTCGGCAGAGTGCCTAGAATTTTAGTGTTGGAGTCGGCCATCTGACTAACCACTCAATGACTGAAACCAAGGCGTGGCGGCCGGATTTGAATGAATAACGAACAAATAAGTATTGTCGTAGGGGTGATGACATGAAAAGTATAATTCTATTAATGCTCGCCATGATGGCAGTGGCGGGCTGTAGTGATTCAGACAGTGCAGATAATGCTGCCAATACACCATTGGACTCAGATGGTCAGCAGGAAGTTCCTGTCACCATTGTGGTGCCAGAGAACCCTGGAACCGATCCGGGTGATCCGGGCGACCCAGGAGATCCAGGCGACGGCTATGACGGTCCACGCAAAGTGTGTCTGGCGATTACCGGTCTGGAACTGAAGGGCAGCGCGGGCAATGTGATTGAATACACCAATGAAGTGATTGAAGAAGCATTGAAGTCTGATCCTGACTGTGTGCCACCATCTGAAATCATTAAAGATGCATTACCGGACGGTATGGTGTTGGTTGACCTGCTGAATATGAGTGATGATCTGGCTTACTTGCTCAAAGGTGTGGGATTACCTGTTGACGATTATGTGAGCGTTACGCTGAATATCAATGATCAGGGCACTTATGGCGGTTATGACATCGACTTCGATGGTGATGTTGATATCAGTACTGGCAGCCCGTATTCCTATGTGCAGGAATATGATGGTGACTATAAAGCCATTGACCTGGGCGGTAAGCTGGAATTCGCTGGCTTTAATCTGAAAGATAAAGCAGGCTATCCGCAAGCTTATTCCATGATGATCGACCCATACAGTGCTCTGGAAATGCAAGACAGTGGTGCTTATGGCCTGACCGGAAAAGGTATGTGGCTGGTCAATCATGTAGATGCAGTTGATATCGTGGGCGATGTACTGGAATCGGCCTGTGTTGAAGATGCCATGAAACTGATTTATCTGTTCAAGTCTCTGGGTGACGGCCCGACATCAGGCGATGATCCGGACTACATCACAACGGCCAATGATGACGGAGACGGATCTTACTCTTATGGCATGCCCAGTGTACCGAAAGGTTATTATGACTTCGAAATCATGTGTGACGTCGATGATGCAATTCCTGAGTTCTCCGGGTATGGCAGTTACGATGTGGAAGTCACAGATAACGCCGATGGCAGCTACGATCTGGGGTATGAATAAGCAGTAAGCCTTATCTGATACGCCACATACAACCGGTTGGCTTCGCACCAACCGGTTTTTCTTTGCCGGTTCAGGCACAGTGCCCACCAAACTGAATACTTCCTTAAGACGCAGAATAATGTGCTGAAATTGTAATTGATCTTAATTTAACACAAGATCTATATCTCATTTTTGCCTAAAAATAATCGTATCCGTTATCTTTCAACTCGCTGATTTTTGTACGCTTTGAAAAAAAAGTCACTTTATACAGTCACTGTTGTCCAGATTTGACTGGTTGTTTTTTGACCTGCCCTTGTTTAAAGTTCTTTTCCATTGCGTGTAAAGGAACAAAGAGAAACAACTATGACATCTAGTGGCAAACTGCTTGCACCTGCATTGAACGGACTCATCAATTTGAAACAGATTGCATTCGGCACACTATTTGGTATTGCCCTGGTGGGGGTGAGCCTTCAGCCGGTCCAAGCTTCGGTGACAACTAAACCAACCAATCATCTGAAGTCAACGTTGAAATATGTAGAACTTGAGGCCGAAGAAGGCGATAAAAATATGCAGCTCTTTTTGGGCCGCGCTTATCTGGAAGGCAATCGCGGAATTGCAGCCGATCCAATGAAAGGTTTGTACTGGCTGGAAAAAGCATCCGTTGATATGCCAGAAGTGAAAACTATGATTGGTGATCTCTTTAAAAACGGTCAGTTGCTGCCACAGAATAACGAACTGGCTGTGCATTGGTATACCAAAGCGGCCAAAGCAGGCGACTTACCGGCCATGGAAGAACTGGGTGTCTATTACGCATCCGGTGCCAATGGCAAGGTGAACTGCGGGAAAGCGATTCACTGGTTTACACAGGCATCGAACGGCGGTTCCCTCAATTCAAAGCGTAATCTAGTCTGGTTGTATGCAACTTGTGAGAACGATCAGGAGCGTGACGGTTATCTGGCATTGAAGCTGGCCAAGGAAGTCATTCATAAAGCACAGGCAGACGCCGGAGACTACGACAACCTTGCTGCTGCCTATGCCGCATGTGGCCAGTTCCCGCAGGCGGTTCGTGCTCAGGAAATTGCGTTAGAGAAATTAGAACAGAGCGCGGAATCTCATCGGATTGCCAAGTTTACAGAACGCCTGAGACTTTATCAGCAGAATCAGACAATTTACAGCGCTTCACTGTAATCGATTGTCGCATAACTGTGCCGAAAGGCAGACTTTCTTCTCCTGTTATGCAACTTACAGCCTTCGCAGATTGCGAAGGCTTTCTTTTGTCCCATTTCAAATACATAAATTCAGCACGCGCCCCGATATTTTGCCGATACTTAGGTGAAGCACCGAGTTCTGGAAAGCGTGACTGTGATACCTCCCGAGCGTGATATTTCTGACATTGTCAGTCTGGACATCAAAGACTATTCAAAAGGCCAGAATCGGCTGAATGCTGCTGGAGGGCAGGCAGGGATCTGCCAGTTGGCCGATGCGTTCTGTCATTGTCTGGACACACTGCCAGAAGTGGCTGTGCTGCGACAAAAGTATCCTGACGATCTGGCAGAATTCCACCAGTCCTTACAGGCTTTTCTCAAGGCATGGATGTCAGGAGAAACACCGTTGTATACCAAATCGAATGGTCGGCGTTATCTGTCGGCTAACCGCAAACGTCTCCGGCTGACAACTGCAGAGAAAAATGCCTGGCTGTATTGCATGCAAAAAGCGCTTGATGCGCAACCTTACGATGAAGTCTTCAAACGCTATGTCATGGTTCAGCTCGGCCTGGCGGCGGAGATGATCCGGAACCCTTCACCCGAAAGTTAGTGTCAGTATTTTTTACACCTCACCCAAAAGGCTTAAAACTTTTGTTGTGATTTGAAGTGGTTAACTTTTGGACTAATTCTTGCAACTTATTCATCGCCTAACAGTTGTAACAGAGGATCAAGGCATGAAATTGTTGAGTAAACTAGCACTGGCAGTATCGTGTTGTTTCGTCGTCTCAGCGAATGCAACTGAGATCAATCTGGCGGTATCAGGGACAGATCAAGCCTTGTTAAATATGGGAAATCAGGGTGACAGTTATGTCACTGTGTATCAGCAAAATGGCGCAGGCTCCGGCAATCTGGGTTCTTTTCTGAGAATATTTGAAGGCGGGAACGGCGCCAATGCGAATGGCGATGGGAATGGTATTCAGGAAGGCTTTAATACCAGTACAACGGATCCGTACATGATGGATCAACTACCGTCAGGAAATTTTACACGGGATGTGCTGTTGTCTGAACTTCAGTTAAACAATGGCTTTTACTCGTTTATTCTGGATGTGAACGAAACCGGGCAGGATACTGAGATTGTCCTGACGAACCTGATGCTGTTCGCCACCAGTACACCGATGCAGAATGTGGATGATATCAACAATCTGCAGGATCAGACGTTACTCTGGAGTCTGGACTGGGATGACAATGGGGCGTTTCAGGATAATTCAATTCGGCTGGATGCAAGTAAGAATAACAATGGCCCGGGCAGTGGTTCGACGGACTTAGCCTTTTTTATCAATGAGGATTATTTCTCAAGTATCCCGAATGATCAGATTTACTTCGTGCTGTACTCAAGCTTCGATGAGTTTGACTCGGGTTACGAAGAGTGGGCGCTGGGTGATCTCACCTTGAATCAGCCGCCACAGGATATGCCTGAGCCCGCGAGTGTGGCACTGCTTGGGATCGGGTTACTGGGCCTGGCAGGCACACTGCACAGAAACAGACGGGTGAAAGTCCGCCAATCTTAATCTGGAAAACGACGAGGGAGCCGTCGCTCCCTTGTTTTCATGCGGATTCGTACGCAAACCTGCAACTCACTCGGCGACGTTGTCCTGCGGTGATTTGAAAAAGTCTTCCAGCGCCTGAAGCGCTGCATCCACCCAGGTTTGCAAGGATTCTAATCTCGGCGTCACCCCCTCCACTGTGTTTGGATAAACAAGCCACATAAGCGATACCTCCTCCTCAATTATAGTGCTGACACAGCCTGCGCCTGAGTCATTGGCGCGTCACTCAATGATTCCAAAACGGAATGAATTGATATCTTCTCTTTCGCTATTGCCTGCTAAGCAAGGATGATAACTTCTCTGTCCGTAAGCCCCTGCTCAGTATGACTTTTGGGGATGTTTGGTGTGGTTTTGTGGAATGATGTATGGATATATCTGTTGAAATTCTCGCGTTATTATTTTTCGTCGCCGGGCTGGCGGCTTTCATTGATGCTATTGCAGGAGGCGGTGGACTCCTGACGGTCCCGGCGCTGCTTGCGGCGGGCATTCCGCCGACACAGGCACTGGCCACCAATAAACTGCAAAGCTCCTTTGGCAGCTTTTCTGCGACTTATTATTTTGTTCGCAATGGCATGGTCAATCTCAGACAGATGGCACTGGCCATCGTTTTTACTTTTGCCGGATCTGCCTTTGGGGCTGAAATGGTCCAACGGATTGATGCCAGTATCCTGACGAGTCTGATTCCTATCTTGCTGATTGCGATCTCGCTTTATTTCCTTTTGGCGCCTCAGGCGAGTATTCATGGCGGCAAAGCCAGAATTTCAGAGGGAGCATTTGCCTTCAGCGTCGGGATCGGGATTGGCTTTTATGATGGGTTTTTCGGACCGGGGACGGGCTCGCTGTTCACGATCTGTTTTGTAACGCTAGCGGGACTGGGGATCGTTGAAGCCACCGCCCGGACCAAAGTCCTGAATTTTACCTCAAATATTGCGGCGCTATTGTTTTTCATTCTGGCGGGTTTACCGGTTTGGGAAGTGGGACTGGTGATGGCAGTCGGTGGTTTTATTGGTGCGAGAATGGGCGCGAAAGTGGTGGTCAGCAAAGGCCGGAAACTGATCCGGCCCATGGTGGTGGTGATGTCTATGCTGATGGCATTGAAGCTGCTTTGGGAACAAAATCCGCAATGGTTTCAATAAGTCGCCGGACACGATCGGAACGATAGCTGTGCTGTCGATAGCAAAGATAAATCGGGCGGTTAAACCCGTCCAGAAAGGCAAAATACTGGCAGTGTGAATCATCGATTGCCAGTGTTTTGACCACAGACAAAGGCACCAGTGCGGGTGCGGCACCTGCCAGAGCCAGTTGCGCGGCAGCAGTATAAGAGTCCATTTCCATCAGCGGGCGAATCCCGGTCTGTTGCAGGAGTCCTGCCTGATAGGCATTGGCCGGATTGCTGAGATCATTGGTCAGTAGCACCTCGGGTGGGCCAGATAAGGGGTGACTGAAGACCACGGTGAAGGGCTCATTCATTAAATGGACAACCTGCAAGCCGTGTTGCGGGGGCAAGTGACCGGCACAAAAGCCCAGCGTGGCATCACCGGCCTGCACCCGTTCAATAATCACGGGGGTATGATGCGTGTTGATCACCAGATGGGGATCCTGCTGCAGATAACGGCCCATCAGCGGGGCCAGATAGCCTGCAACCAGTGTTTCAGAGCAAGCGAGTGTAATGGGTGTTTGATCCTGAATGGCTTGCTGTTCAAAAATCTGACCTTTCAGCTCATGAAATCCGGGACCAACCTGTGCCACCAATGCCAGGGCGTCGGGTGTGAGTTTGATATTCCGGCCATCCGGCACCACCAGCTTCTTTCCTAAACGCTGCTCCAGCCGTGCAATGCGCTTGCTAACGGCACTCTGACTGATATACAGACGACTCCCGGCCCGGCTCATCGTGCCTTCTTTGGCGAGGACCAGTAAGGTTTCGACTCCCTCAAGCAGCATGCGATGCTCACTTCCAATCGTTGAAAAGATGGCATGGATACTATCAGAGTGTTGGTGGGGTGAGAAATGAGCCCGGGGTGAAATGAATCACAAATTGGGGGAGGGATCAGACCGCCGGAGGAAACACCGGCGGTGAATCAAGCTGGAATCAAGGATGCGTCAATGCGTGCCGGTGTTATCGTCCGGATGTGCTTGCGTAATACTGCCCACTTCCAGCATCGGCGCGACATCCAGATGCTCTGCATTCATCATGGTAGAAATGCGCTGTACCGAAGACAGCAGCAGCGACTGTTCCCACTCATCCAGTTTCTGGAACCGGGAGACAAAACTTTCCTGCAAAGGCAGGGGAGCTTTGTCGAGATAAACTTTGCCTTCATCGGTCAGATGCGCATGGACTTTTCGTTTATCCAGTGTGCTTCGCTCGCGAACCACCAGCCCGCGTTTTTCTAATCGATCCAGGATCGTTGTCGCCGTCGCCTGACTCATATTGGTATTTTTCGACAGCTGGCGAATGGTGACTTCACCAGAATCGCGAATCGCTTTCATTAAGACAAGTTGTGGCCCGGTCAAACCGGTCGATTTGTTCAGTTGCCTTGAATGCAGGTCGATTGCTCGAATGATCTGTCGCAGGGCGATAAGGACTTCTTCATGTTTGTCCATGTTGCTCTCCCACCTGATCAGCCGCATGCATTATCCGGCTGGCCAGATAAATGCTTGTCACGGCTAATTCATGAATTATTTCTTATTTTAGGGTAAACAGCTGCGTGAATGATTGGGGTGCAGGCAGGTCCCCTTCGCGAAAGCGAAATTCTAGCATGTGAATTGTTCAGCCTTCTATCAAAAAACACAATGAAAACCATGATTTGCTCGATTTTCAAGCTTTCCTGACGAATATAGTGGTTCTGGCCAGAGATTCTCGGCTTTGTCTGGTTTTTGAGACCCATCTGTTACTCGGCGCTGGGAAGACTCACAATGCGGTCAGGTGAATAAAGCATCATTTCATAAAGCACAGCGTCAGATGGGTGTCTTTCGTGTCGCATTTTTCTGTTTGTATGTATTTTACGCGATATCTTTCAAATTGTGTCTGTCTGTTACTTGTTATTGTTTTTTGCGTGAATAATAATGATTATCAATTTTAACCTTATTGTTACTCACCTGACCACGGACGAAAGTTACATGAATAAGACGTTTACCCTTTCATTTCTCGCCGCATCAGTGATGGTGGCTGGCAGCGCGCAGGCTGCGACGACCAAACAAGCTGTTGTGAATCACTATGCCGATCTGGCTTTTCACGTTTATCACGATGCCCACACAACGGCACAACACCTTGATCAAGCCATTGATGCTCTGATTGCGACCCCTTCTGAGAAGACGCTGGCGGAAGCGAAAGCTGCCTGGAAACTGGCGCGAATCCCTTATCAGCAATCTGAAGTTTTCCGTTTCGGCAATGCCATTGTGGATGACTGGGAAGGCCAGCTGAACGCCTGGCCGCTGGATGAAGGGCTGATCGATTATGTCGCGAAAGGCTATCACCACGAGCTGGGCAATGAAGGCGCGACCGCGAATATCATCGCGAATCCAAAGATTCAGGTGGCTAATGTGACCATCAACGCCACGGAAATCACGCCTGAGTTGCTGGCCAATCTGAATGAAATTGGTGGTTCTGAAGCGAATGTTGCAACGGGTTATCACGCGATTGAGTTCTTGCTGTGGGGACAGGATCTGCATGGGACAGACGCGGGTGCCGGTGAGCGTGCTTATACAGATTTTGTATCTGGCGAAGGCTGTACCCATGGCAACTGTGATCGCCGCCGTGCTTACCTGAAAGCGGCATCGGATTTGTTGTTGACCGATTTAGACTGGATGACCAAACAATGGTCGGCGACCGAGAAAGATAACTACCGTGCGGAGCTGCTGGCAGACTCACCGGACAACGGCCTGCGTAAGATGTTGTTTGGCATGGGGTCACTTTCTCTGGGGGAACTGGCGGGTGAGCGGATGAAAGTCGCGCTGGAAGCCAACTCTACCGAAGACGAGCACGATTGTTTCTCGGATAACACTCACAACTCGCATTATTACAACGAGCAAGGAATCTACAACGTCTACACGGGCAGCTACAAGCGTGCAGACGGTAGCATGCTGAAGGGTCCGAGTCTGCATGATCTGGTTGCAGAAAAAGATGCGAACGCAGCCAAAGAAATTCAGGCTGAGTTCGATCAGGCTCGTGCGCAGGTCTATACCCTGGTCGAATCGGCTGAGAAGAACAATCAGCATTTTGATCAGCTGATTGCAGCCAGCAACAAAGCCGGTCACAAACTGGTGAACGATGCAATTATAGGGCTGGTGAAACAAACCGCGGAGATTGAGCGCGCCGCAGGGATCATTGGTGTAACCAACCTGAATCCGGACACGGCCGATCATCAGTTTTAATCTGTATTGGCGTCAAAAAATAATAACGAAACAAGGGCTCACGAGAGCCCTTTTGTCGTCAAGATGTTGATGGGTCGCTGAGTCTGAATTCAACGCAATGTGAGTTTTTGATTATGAAGTTGATGTCGATTGCAGCCCGGATGGCTGTTTTTTCTCTACCGTTTTCTTTTATTTTTCCGGTTTCTGCTCAGCAAGATGTTTCGCAGGAAGCCGCTACCCGGCTGGTTCAGGTGAAATCCGGGGGCGACACCAGTGTGAGTAAAACAGGAGCCAACGCCTTTTCGCTGCCAACTGCCAATCTGCCCCTGGTGAACCGTCTGGATTTCAGTGTCGGGAACAGTTTCTTCCGCAACCCCTGGGTTCAGGCGCCGGCCACGACGGATGCCCGCGATGGCCTGGGCCCTCTGTTCAATACCAACGGTTGCCAGAACTGCCATATCAAAGATGGTCGCGGCCATCCGCCGGAAGACGGGGATACCAATGTCGTGTCGATGCTGGTGCGCCTGAGTATACCGGCACTGACCGATGCCCAGAAAAAAGCCCTGATCACCGACGGTGTTATTCCAGATCCGATGTATGGCGGACAGTTGCAGGATTTCGCACTGCCGGATGCCAAGCCGGAAGGTCAGGTGCGGGTCGATTACACCGAAATTCCTGTGACCTTTGCCGATGGCGAAGTAGTGTCTTTGCGCAAGCCAATTCTGACCCTGACCGACCTGAATTACGGTGATCTGCATCCAGACGTGATGATGTCTGCCCGCATCGCACCACCGATGATCGGTTTAGGCTTGCTGGAGCAAATCCCGGAGCAAATGCTGGAAGCGCTGGCGAAAGCGCAGGCGGATGAAGGGCAGGGGATTTCCGGCAAAATAAACCGCGTCTGGGATGTTGAGAAAAAAGCAACCGTCGCTGGCCGCTTTGGCTGGAAAGCCGGACAGCCGACGCTGAAACAGCAAAATGCTGCGGCATTCAATGGAGATGTCGGCCTGACCTCCACGCTGTTTCCGGTCGAAAACTGCACCAGCGGTCAGACGATTTGTCAGACCCTGCCCAACGGAGGGGCACCTGAAGTCAGCGATAAAATCATGAATTTTGTCGAGTTTTACTCGCGCCACCTCGGGGTGCCGATGCGACGTCAGCTGGACGATCCAAAAGCCCTGCGTGGTGAGCAACTTTTCGCAGACATCGGTTGCGGCACCTGCCATCAGAGCAATCTGAAAACGGCCAAAGTGGATGCTTTACCGGCGCTGTCGGAACAAATCATTCATCCGTACACCGATTTGCTGCTGCATGATATGGGCGAAGGACTGGCGGACCACCGGGATGAATTTCTGGCCAATGGCCGCGAGTGGCGGACTGCGCCATTGTGGGGCATTGGTTACACCGAAGAGGTCAACGGACATACCTATTATCTGCATGATGGCCGCGCACGAAATATGATGGAAGCCGTGTTGTGGCATGGCGGGGAAGCGCAGTCGAGCCGGGATCGGGTATTACAACTGAACAAAACGGATCGGGAAGCGCTGATGGCATTCCTGAATTCACTGTAAGGAAACCCCATGAAAAGAACATTTGTGGCCATGAGCCTGTTCTCGATTCTGTCGCTGACAGGGTGTCAGGACGATGAAGCTGCAACCTCGGCCGCCATTCATCAGCAGCACCAGCAGGCCGCAGCACAATTGCTGACTTCGGCTGAACAACTGGCGTCCGCTGTCGAAAACTATTGTCAGACGCCCTCAGCTCAGGCACTGACCAACAGCCGGAACGCCTGGCAGCAACTCATGCAGCACTGGATGACTTTCCAGGGCCGAGAAAAAGGCAGTGAAGCAGCCCTGGCGTTGTCCTGGCAGATTCAGTTCTGGCCGGATAAAAAAGATATTACGGGCCGGAAAATGGCACAGTTACTGGCGCAGGATACAACCTGGACGGCAAAGGCACTGAGCGAGCAAAGTGTCGCGGTTCAGGGTGTCGGTGCCATGGAATGGCTGCTTTATGACCATCCGGAACGTCTGCAGGACGTTCACGGATGTGCGCTGGCGGTCGCGATTGGTCAGCGTCTGCATCAGAGCGGTGATTCACTGCAGCAGGTCTGGCAGCAAAATCCATGGCAGGCCATGACACCGCAGATGGCGCTGGGCGAGTATGTGGGTGCGCTGACCAATCAGCTGGATTTTGCGATGAAGAAGCTCTCGCTGCCGATGGGGAAACCGGGACAACCACGGCCTTATCAGGCGGAATCCTGGCGTTCTCAGACGTCGTTGGCCAATTTAAAAGCCAACGTCTTGGCCATGCAGGCGCTGTATCTGGCTGATGGTCAGGGTTTAGATGCACTCTTGCGTGCACGGGGCGAAACCGCGCTGGCGGACCGTCTGGCCGGACAGTTCCGCAGCTTGCTGACAGACTGGCCGCAGGGAGCGGGGCTGGGCGCATTGCTGAAAACGCGGGACGGTTATCGCTCTCTCATCAGCCTGAATAACGGGCTTGAGTACATTCGTTACGCACTTCATGATGAAGTGTCGCCAGCTTTAGGAATTGTCGTCGGGTTTAATGCAACAGATGGTGACTGATTTAACACGGCGGGCCCTGCTGAAAAAAGCACTGGGCGCCGCTATTTTTCTGCCGGCCACCGGGTTGTTGTCGGCCTGCGTGTCTGCCGGTGCCGGATCGGGCAAAACAGCGGCGAATGGGGATCGGATTATTGGCTGTAGCCGCACACCTGCGGGTCAGTTCGCCGTGGTTGTCGCGGATCAGCTTGGTCAGCCGATTCATCAGATCGCATTGCCAGAGCGTGGGCATGGTGTTGCGATTCAGCCGGGGGGCGGGCTCGCAGTGGCGTTCGCCAGACGGCCGGGCAGTTATATGCAGGCATTTCGTCCGGATACCGGGGAAGCCCTGCCTTTAAGGAAGGCTGATGACGGGCGGCATTATTACGGGCATGGCACCTTTTCTGCCGACGGGCGTTATCTGTTCACGACTGAAGGCGTCAGCGCCACCAGTCAGGGCGTGATCGGTGTGTATGACACGACGGCTGATTTACAGAAAGTTGCCGAGTACACTCACTTTGGCATCGGGCCGCATGAAGTGGTGCTGGCCGATGAACACACACTGGCGATTGGCGTCGGCGGCGTGCATACACGGGGCCGGGAAGCGCTGAATCTGGAGACGATGCAACCTGCACTGGTGTATCTCAATATCCGGACGGGGACCGTGCTGGAGCAGGCCGTGCTGACCGATAAACGTTTAAGTATCCGTCACCTGGCCGTGACCGATACCGGTGAAATTGCCTGCGGTCAGCAGTACCGCGGGTTACCGGATCAGGCTGCGCCACTGGTGCACTTACATCAGCGAGGCGGTGCATTGCGGCCTTTACTGGGTGAAACGGAAGACTGGATGCACTTCAATCATTATATCGCCAGTATTGCCAGTCTCGACGGATTTCTGCTGGCCACCTCCCCCAGAGGCAACTGTTACGGGATCTGGCATGAAGCCAGCGGCGAACTGGTTGATTTGCGGCCTTTAACGGATGCCTCCGGTGTGGCTGTCAGTCAGGGGCAATGGTTGGTGGGCTCCGGGGCCGGGAAGATTCTGACCCGCACGCCTGCCGATGCCGGACATATCGCCCAATCTGCGGTGATGTGGGATAACCACTGGAATCTGCTTCTGAGTTGAAACTTTGAAACAGCCGCGATTCGTTTCTAAACACTACTTTTATGGAAGATGAACAGAAAGTCGGGGCAGGCCGCTTGTATTCAGGCGGATCTGTCGCTGCTTTGCCATAATCACAGTGTCAGAACCGGAGAGCACACATGTCGGGGCTAGGTTGTATCGGGCTTCTTCTGTTGGTGGGCAGCGTTATACTCCCGCTTCAGTCACAGGCTGGTTTTTATGATGATTCAGGGGAAAATCAAGGGGATTACGCCCGTATCCAGTCTGCGCCCGTCGCAGCACCAGCGCAGGATGCAACACATGCCATGCCTGCCGCAGAACCAGCGCCGCCTCCCCCGGCGATGACCCCGGAGGAGATTCAGGCGGAGGAAAGAGCGGCTGAACTGGCTCTGATTCGCGAAAAATCTCTGGCGTGGATTGATGAGGTTTCCGGACAGATTCCCGGATTACGCTACCGGGAACAGCTGGCAAGACTCTATCACGGCGTTGGTTATGTGCCCTTGTGGCAAGACAGCTTCACTGTCTCTGATTTAGAACAGCAACTCTGGGTACTTACACTGGCGGAAGTCAGCCCGGATTTTGAAGCCCGGTTAAAGCAGCTCAAGCATCTGAAACAGAGCCGGGACTGGCGTCAGTATGATCTGCTGGCGACAGACACGCTCCTCGCTTACCTGAGTTTTATCGAGCATGTACTGGATGACGGCTCCCAGTGGCTGTTTGGACAGGAAGTGCCCGCCCGGATTCCGGCCCCAGCAGATGTAACCATCGACACCCTGATGGCGGCACTGGAACGTGATCAGCTGAACACTTTCGTTGCGTCCCTGAAACCTGCTGGCCGTCAGTATCCGCAATTATTGCAAGCCATTGATCGGATGGAAAAGATTGCACAGAAACCCTGGCCGGTATTCAGTCAGGCGGGGATCATCCGGCTCGGGGCCTGGCTGAGCAATCCGGATGCCCTGATTACCATGCTTGAACGTCTGGGAGATCTGTCACCCGGCGAAGCTGCTCAGCTCAGAGCGTCTGGAAAGCAGCATTACAACGTCGACTTTGTTACAGCCGTTAAACATTTTCAGCAGCGCCATGGCCTGAAAGTGGACGGCGCGATTGGCCCGCAGACCCGGGGCTGGCTGGCGGTCACGCCACAGCAGCGGATCCGCTTGCTGGCGCTGAATGCGCAACGCAGCCGACTGTGGGTGTCAGACCATCCATCCAGACTCATTGTGAATATTCCCGGTTTTGCGCTCAAACTCTGGCTGGATAACCAGCGCGTGTTTGATGCCCGGGTGATCGTCGGACAGCCCAAGCGTCCAACGCCAGTGATGACCTCCCGCATTTCAGCCGTGGTATTTAATCCGTACTGGAATGTGCCCAACTCGATCATGAGAAAAGATATCCTGCCAAAAGTCCGTTATGACCGGGGTTATCTCTACCGACATCATTATGATGTGCTGCGGGGCTGGAACAGTAATGAGAAGATTCCAATCAATAGTATCGACTGGCGTTATGTGTCTGCGAAAAACTTCCCATACCGATTACGCCAGAAGCCTGGTGCACATAACGCACTGGGACGCTTTAAGTTCAACATTCCCAATAATCAGGCTATTTATCTGCACGATACGCCGTCAAAAAGCCTGTTCAATAAAGACTTCAGAGCTTTCAGTTCGGGGTGTATCCGTGTACAGGGTGCCGATGAGCTGGCGAAAGTCTTACTGACTTATGCCGGTGTCTCTGAAGCAAGGTTTGAGGAACTGGCAGGCAGAACATCAACCCGGACTGTGGGGGTGAAAACCCGGATTGAGGTTTTTTTGATCTATCAGACGGCCTGGGTGGATGAGCAAGGGTTAGTGAATTTCCGGCCGGATGTGTATCAGTACGATGCGCAGGACAAAAATTCACCAGACTCAGAAAAATTTGCATCGGTTTACAAAAACTAAATTCCTTATACGTCAATAACTAGTCAAAATGACGTCTTTCTGATGTCTGTTTTTTGACATCTGTGCGTTGACTCAAAGAAAACACATCGCTATCTTGCATTCGTTTACGGGCTTGCGCGCCTGTGTTTTTGTGTTTTCCAGTTGAGTTTTTTCAGGATGTCAGAAGTAGATAATAAGCGTCGTCAGTTTCTGATTGCGAGCGGACTGACTTTAGGCGCTATGATGCTGCCCCAAATGGCAGTGGCGAGCCCATACCGGGCAAAAAGTCCCCGAGAGTTGTACCTTTGTAACATTCATACGAAAGAAGAGCTGGAAACGCGCTATTTCGATGGAAAGATCTACCTTGATCGCGAACTGAAACGGTTGAACCACATTTGCCGCGATTATCGTCAGAATGAAGTTGCACCCATGGATCGTCGTCTGTTTGACGGCATCTCCCAGATTCAGGAAGCATTAGGTCACCAGGGGCAGGTCCGCATTATTTCGGGCTACCGTTCCCCAAAAACCAACCAGATGCTGCGTGGCTCCACCAAAGGGGTTGCGAAGAAAAGTTTCCATATGACCGGACAGGCCATCGACTTCAATCTGGAAGGGGTTTCTTTATCCCGCGTGCGCAATGCTGCGCTGGAACTGAAACTTGGCGGTGTTGGTTATTACCCAAACAGTGGCTTCGTTCATCTTGATACCGGACCGGTACGCCGCTGGTAAAGATCCTTCATTCACATGCTCACTACGGGCATGTGAATGAATGTGATATGCTGGCCCGGTTTTGGAACAGTTAGGACAAGTTTATGAGTCTGCAGTTTGAAATCGTGCCGGTCACGCCTTTCCAGCAAAATTGCTCAATTCTGTGGTGCGATGAAACCATGGAAGGCATTGTTGTCGATCCGGGGGGAGATATCGAACGGATTACAGCCAAAGCCGAATCGCTGGGCATTCAGATTGTCAGGCTGGTCCTGACCCATGGTCATTTGGATCACGTGGGCGGGACAAAGCCATTATCACAGCAGTTGAATGTGCCTGTGTGGGGGCCTCACAAAGAAGATGGCTTCTGGATTGATGCTTTACTGCAGCAGTGTCAGATGTTCGGTTTCCCGCCTGTGCCAGAATTTCAGCCGGACCGCTGGCTGGAAGAGGGGGACACGATCACCTTTGGTGAACAGACGCTGGATATCTACCATACGCCGGGTCACACACCGGGACACGTCATTCTGCACAGCAAAGCTGCACAGCTTGCCATTGTGGGAGATGTGCTGTTCAACGGCAGTATTGGCCGGACAGATTTTCCGCGCGGGGATCACCGCACACTCGTTGCATCCATCAAAGAGAAACTCTGGCCGCTGGGGAATAACACCCGGTTTATTCCCGGTCATGGCCCAATGTCGACCTTTGGTGAAGAACGTGCTTCAAATCCCCACGTTGCCGATCAGATGCCTCTGTATTGATGCCTGAGTTATCTCAGGATGCAGGCTAAATCATCTATCTGGATTGCGCCAGAAAACGGCGGGCCAGCCCGATAAAATCATCGGCTGGCCGGTCGAGTAAATCTTCCGAAATAAAGAAATCGAACCCGGTCAGTTCCCGGTTATACCGCATCCGGTTGGCCAGCATCGCGATCAGTCCCTTACTGATCTTACCGCTTCCGCTCACGTAGTGTTTGTCGTCAAAGAGCATGTCTTCAATATCATGAGGCGGGGATTCTGCACGCTTATACGCCATGATGAGAAGCCCGCGTTGCTCCATCAGGATCTGGCTGGCGATGCGGGGGCAGATCGTGTCCAGAAACTCATCGTACTGTTTTAACCGTACACCCACCCAGGGCAGGGGTTTGTACCAGCCTTCACGGCTGATCGTGGCACGGTCAATGTCGGCGATATTCTGCCATTTGGTCATCCAGCCGCCCTGCGGGCTGTGGTACTGAATGTGCATGAATGTGAGGGTAAAGCCCACTGGCTGCTGACGATTGAGCTGGACGCCAATCAGCAGCAGACAGAGCAGGGCAAATAGCAGAACGGCGACGGCCACGCCATTGATGTCGGGAAAAATGAAAACAGTGATCCCCAGACCCAGAATAGCAAGCAGACTGAGCCAGATGAGATAAGCACCGGGCTTGGGATGACGAGGGGTAATATACACAGTATTCAAAGAAACTCCGAAGGGGATAGTTCTGCAACCCTTGTGATTTGAGTATGGCAAATTTTCAGTGAGTCCCGCAGCGCTGCATTTGGGCACAGGATGGGTCAATTCATTGACAGTAAATGCTTGTGTGCAAGGAAGTTAGTGTGCATGAAAAGGGTTTTTTATGCCATACATGGCATGATCAGAAAAAAGATTAAAATGAGATCTTGTCGCTTAAAATCCCCTTAATCTGGCTTTTATGGTGCTTAAAATGGCCGTTTGCTGGCATTTCTTTGACATCCTTGGTATAACACGCGCTACTTTTTTCCCGCTGGACATTCAAACTGGCGACTGAAAGTAGTACAACGGAGTAGGAAGTTAATGAGAATCTCTCACAAACGTAAAGTACAGCTTAAACTGCAAAAACGCATTCAAGCAGCCACCACAGTTGCTCAAAAACCTGTCACCAAAGCAGCGGTGAAGAAGGCAGCACCAGCCAAAGCGGCTGTGGCAAAGCCTCAGGTTGAAGAGAAGCAAACGGCACCAGCGGCCCCGGTCGCGACCTCAGTTTCTCTGACACCAAAGCAGCAGCAGGTGTTGGATATCGTTGCAAAGAATGCTGAGGGGATTAACCCGAAGAGCATCGGTCTCGAAGCCGGTCAGGAAGACAGCAAAGCTGCCTCCTGGGCAACTGGCGCACTGAAAAAGTTAGTTGAAGAAAGCCTGGTAGAGCGAATTCAGCTGGCTGGCAATAAAGTCGTATATAAAGCGCTATAATTGTCCTGTCCCGTTCCTGAGACAATTCAGGAGCGGGTAAACCTTCCCCCTCTGATTTACAACACTTTTCCCTTCAGGTTTCTTTTCTTGTTTTCCGACGATAACACGGCTGTATGGCTGATTTTATTGTGTAATTTCGTTTTATTCTGACGAAATAATCTGGTTCTGCTATACCTAATGAAAGGATCGGATGATTCACGGATGTAGGCACGCGTAAACGAGGTAATATGACGATGATCAGTGCTCGAGAGTTTTCCGAATGGTTAAGAAACCGTTTTGCTGAAGATGAACAGGGTGTGTGTTTAACACGGGAAGACATTAATCAACTGACCGGCCGTCAGAGTTTTTCTCTGGGATTTGTTCACGATATTCATTATGAGCTGATGCAGTACGGCATGGCTTTTGTGACGGACACGTCGCGGGAAAACTTTTATCTGGTTCATATCTCCAAGCGTTCCTGGCGCGAACAGCTCGAGCATCAGTACGAGCGTGAATTGTTCTGTAATGTGCTGCCTTTAGACAAATCCGGCTGAGGGCTACCCAGGCGAATCGAATACCATCCAAAAGCAGGGGCGCCGATAAGCGCCCCTGATGTGTTTTCTGACATGGCTGCCCGATTTAGATGACGGCTGCAATGCCTTTGCACAGCGGCATCATGTTGTCTTTGGTCATGCCTGCCACACTGATGCGGCCGGAACCCACGATGTAAATCGCGAATTCTTCTTTCAGACGCGCCACCTGATCTTTGTTCAGACCCGAGAAAGAGAACATGCCGTTCTGGCGTTCAATGAAGCTGAAATCAGCATCCACACCTAAATCTTTCAGCGTCTGAACAAACAGGGTCCGCATTTCCTGAATTCGGTCACGCATGTCTGCGACTTCCTGTTCCCATTCAGCACGCAGCGCTGCATCATTCAGAATCTCAGTCACCACAGCGGCACCGTGTGCTGGCGGGTTAGAGTAAATCACACGTGCAATGCTTTTCACCTGGCTGAACGCGGTGCTGGCAACGTCTGCAGATTTAGCAACCAGCGTGAAGGCACCAACTCGCTCATTGTACAGGCCGAAGTTTTTCGAGAAGGAGCTGGCAATCAGCAGCTCGGTATTGTGCTCTGCGAAAATGCGCAGACCGGCAGCATCTTCTTCAACGCCTTTGGCAAAGCCCTGATACGCGAAATCGAACATCGGCAGCAGGTTTTTCTCGGCACAGAATTTCGCCAGTGTTTCCCATTGCGCCAGATCCGGGTCGATACCGGTTGGGTTATGGCAGCATCCGTGCAGCAAAACCACATCACCGGCTTTGGCATTGCTCAGCGAGCTCAGCATTGCATCAAAATCCATGCCTTTGGTTTCTGCGTTGTAGTAAGCGTATTGCTCGGTATTCAGGCTTGCAGCACCGAAGACACCAAAATGGTTCGCCCAGGTTGGGTTGCTGATCCAAACGGTGACATCACCCAGCTGGCGTTTGATGAACTCTGCCGCAACACGCAGTGCGCCTGTACCGCCAGGTGCCTGTGCTGTCAGAGCGCGTTTTTCGGTAATGATGGCTGCATCTTTACCAAACAGCAGTTCCTGTACGGCCAGACCATATTCTGCGGTGCCCGGAATGCTCAGGTAAGATTTGGTGGTTTCTTTTTCCAGCAGGATAGCTTCAGCTTTTTTCACTGTCGCCAGAACCGGTGTATTGCCGGATTCGTCTTTGTAGATACCCACGCCCAGGTTGATTTTTTCAGCGCGGGCGTCGTTTTTGAATTCTTCAGTCAGACCCAGAATCGGGTCGGCAGGTGCGGCAACGATTTTTTCAAACATTCGTGAATCATCCATGCTAGTCAGTGATACGGTTGACGGGCCCGGAAAGACCATGAAATTAATATGGTCATGTGACTCTGATCGAAGTTCTGTCGATCGCAAAGGGATCAGGTAAACAGAAATCCGGTACGGGTTTTGACATTCCGCTGCGATCAGGCTCCCAGGTCGCTTTCCATTGTAAAAGAAAATGACACACAAATATCATCAATCAGAAATTTTCATGTGATTTACATCACAATGCTATTTGCAAAATTCTCATTATGATTCGGCATGCACTCCGCGGGAAACCGCTTCCTTCCGGTGCCGCTGATGTTCTTTGATGAACTCCATAAAAGCTCGGTCTGCCAGTGACAGATATCCGTTCTTGCGCCAGGCAATGGCCAGGTTTAAATGGACGGGCGTACTGAACGGCACGGCAACCAGTCCGGGTTCATGGCGGGTGACCATTTCCAGCAGGGCTGAAATCGCAAACTCCTGTCGGATGATGCTGAGGATCATGGGTAACAGGTTAGTTTCGAAAGCTATCTCTGGTTTGAGGTGGTGCTTCTGGCAGACATTGTCGATGTAGTCCCGGTGAAAATAGCCTTGTTTGAACATCACCAGTTCCTGACTGAAAAACTGCTCGAAGGTGACGGATTCATACTGACTGAATTCGTGATTCGGACTGACAACTGCAACCATCTCCGAGGTAAGTAAAGGCTCAGCTTCAAGACTGTCGGGCAGATCGGCACTGCGGATCACCCCCAGATCCAATTCGCCATTCAGTAACATGGAGCGAATCGATTGCGTCCCGGCTTCCACCAGGGTGAGTTTCAGCTTGGGGTAGCGGGATTTAAATCCCATCAGGATATCCGGAAAGTAGTAAGACCCCAGCATGCTGGGTACGCCCAGACGAACTTCACCTTTCTGCAGTCCCTTGAGTTCATTCATCGCAATCCGGGCATCCTCAACCTGCTGCAAAATAAGCCTGGCATGCTGAATCAACACCTCACCTTCATGAGTAAGGGCGATATGGCGATCGCTGCGATCGAACAGGGGCATGTCCAGCTGTTGCTCCAGCTTCTTCATGGCAATGCTCAGCGCAGGTTGCGCGATGTGCAGTTTCTCAGCCGCGCGGGTAAAACTGCCGCACTCGGCAATCGCGATGAAGTAGGTGAGTTGACGGATATCCATGTCTATAAATATTTTTTATTAGTTCGATATGTTTAATATATTTTCACTATCAGATAGAAATTGCTAACGTTTTCACATCAGTTTGCCGTCTGAGGCTCATTTCATGATAGAAACCCATAGCGCTGCTTATCGCCGCGCAAGTTTTGCGCTGGCTCTTGGCTCATTTCTGGTGTTTTGTAACTTATATTTGTTCCAGCCGATGCTGCCGGTGATGACTGAGGCTTTCTCAGCCAGTGCGACCCGAGTGAACTGGCTGCTGGCGGCGGGAACCCTGGCGCTGGCGATTACGCTGGTGCCCTGGGCGGTGAGTTCAGAAATGATTGGCCGCCGCAAAGTCATGCTGCTGAGCCTGTTTTTGCTGCCTGTCGTGGGCGGGCTGATGTTATTTGCAGAAAGCTTGCTGATGCTAAGTCTGGCCAGAGCCCTGATGGGCGCGTCGCTGGCCGGGTTTGCGGCAGTTGCCGTGGCCTATATGGCCGAGGAGTTTTCTCCGAAGGCGTTGTCGTTAGCCGTGGGTGGTTATATCAGCGCGAACTCTCTGGGCGGTATTGCCGGTCGCTTGTTCGGTGGCTTTGCTTCGGAAGCCTGGGGCTGGCAGGGTGCAGTTGCGGGCATGGCGGTGATCAGTCTGGTGGGTGCGGTGCTGGTGGCTCGATTACTACCCGCACAGCAGCATTTTACCCCCCAGCGCGGCCAGTTACGACATCACACCAAGCATGTGATTCGTCACCTGAAGCAACCCGTGCTCTGGGTGCCCATGTTGATCGGCGGGATCAACTTTGCGCTTTTTGTGAACCTTTATACCGTGATGGGTTTTCGCTTGGTTGCACCGCCTTACCACTTGCCGGTCAGCTGGGCGTCGATGATCTTTCTGTGCTATCTCAGCGGGACACTGACCGCAAAGCTGAGCGGAAGCTGGAGCCTGCGCTTTAAGCCGCTGAATGGGATGGTGCTGGGGACCACAATCAGCGTGCTGGGGATGTGGGTCGCCGCGATTGATTCTGTTTCTGCCATGCTGAGCGGCCTGTTACTGATCAGCTCTGGTGCTTTTTTCACGCACTCACTGGCTTATGCCTGGGTCAGCCAGAAAGCGAAAAGTGCCAAAGCAACAGCCACAGCGCTGTATCTGGTTCACTATTATGTGGGAGGCAGTTTCGGTGGATTTTATCTGATCACCTGCTGGCAACACTGGGGCTGGTACGGCGTGCTTGCTGGGGGGAGTGTGCTTTATCTGGTGCTCTACGCCCTGTGCTGGAAACTGGGGAGCTTGAGCACGATATCAGAAACATCTGTCTCTGCAGCGTCAAGTTCTTCTTCAAGTGGTTGATTCATGATGCGCTATCCGGCTGCCGGATAGCGCAGTGACGCAATTGCCTTTTTTCTCCGGGGTGAACAAGACAACTTTGCGGTTCTCCACAGATATGCAACGTCAAACGCATCAGTTCGTGAAAGCCCTCTGTTAACTCCTTATCATATCTGACAATTTTATTATCGCATCAGTCGTGACTTGGTTGTCAGGGGCGGTAGCGTGCCTGAAACGGCGTATCAATCGGATTGATCACCCCAAAGTGATGGATGCTGGCCGGACTAAGAATCGGTGTAGTATTTCAGAGCGTTAAAGCCGGCGTAATTCCTGTACTGGCTTGAGTCGTTTTATTGAGCAAAAGTAACTTGTAAAGTCACGATTTACCATCCAACGTTGCACTTGCGTTATTTGGCTGGAGATACGTATGGTCCCGTCCGCTGTTCTTGTTCATGTTTCCGATGTGGCTAAAGGGCTTGAGTGGTATCAGAAAGCTTTCCCTGAAGCAGTGCCAATCTATCATCAGGATTTCGATTTTACCGTACTTGACCTCAATGGATTTTCCATAGAGCTCGTTCAGGCAGACGAAAAAGTGGGTTCGGGTAAACATGGGACTGTCATTTATTGGTCTGTTGACGATCTATCAACGACTTTAGCGCGCTTCGAATCACTGGGTGCGCATCTTTATCGGGGTCCAATGCAAATAGAAAATGGGCTCTCCATGTGCCAACTGGAAGATCCATTTGGAAACTTAATTGGTCTCCGGGGTGAAACCAAATAACTAAGTGTCTCAGGCCGATTTTCTATGCTTGGTCATCAAGGAAGCATGTTTCGTCGCATTATCGTTTTTACTCGATTTGAAGGCAAAATTTTGAAAAGGGAAAATCATGTCAAAGTATTATGCAAAAGTTGTGTGGACCCGCGGAAGTGATGAGCAGTATACAGATAATCAGTACAGTCGAGGTCATGAATGGATGTTTGATGGAGGCGTGACGGTTCCAGCGTCTTCGTCTCCTCACGTGGTGCCTTTACCATATTCCGTTGAAGCCAATGTTGACCCAGAAGAAGCATTTGTCGCGTCTTTATCAAGCTGTCACATGCTGTTTTTTCTGGCTATTGCTGCAAAGAAAAAATTCATCATTGATCAATATACAGACAATGCTGTTGGTTTGATGGAGAAAGACAGCAATGGGAAAATAGCAATGACGAAAGTGATTTTGCGTCCGGAAGTGAAATTCTCAGGCGAGAAACAACCATCCCTAGAGCAACTTGAAAAAATGCATCATCAATCACATGAGCAGTGCTTTATTGCAAACTCTGTAAAAACTGAAGTTATCACTGAGATTATTTCTTCAACAAGCATGACATCGGACATTGATGCTGAATAGGGGGCGACTGTTTCCGAACCAAATTTAGGATTTCACTCCGTTTTATAATTCTTTATTGCAAGGTAACTCTGCGAACGAATACGATCTAGAAAGGCTGATTTCATGTCCTGACTTGCATCTTTTGGTTGCTGAAATAGAACACGAGGTTATTGGTGCTGGGTATGCGCAAGTCAGCGACTCGAAGCCATCGTTGAAGAAAACACAGCACTTCTATCTTGAATTCATGTATGTATCTCCAGGTCATCGGAGCCAAGGGATTCATTATAAGCGCATCGGTCGTGAATGGCTTCGGGTAAAAGCAGAGGTATGTTTGACTTTTATCTTGATGTATATACCAAGAATAGTTCAGCGAATACAACCTATGAAAAGGTCGGTTTTAAACTGGCATAACTGGAAATAAATGTTTCTGCTCCAAGAAAATTAAAATGGTTCAGATGTGCCATGGCTGAGCGTGTGATTAATTTGTGCTCTCATTCAAAGGAACGCATTTTGGAAAAGGTTTTCATCAGTTCGTGTTTGGTCGGAAATAAGGTCCGATACAATGCGAGTTGTCTTTCAGTACCAGCCCATGATTTCAACTGGCTGCAATCAAATGTTGAATTGGTTGCTTTCTGCCCTGAGCTCTCATCAGGTTTGCCTGTGCCCAGAGCGCCTGCTGAAATCATCGCAGGTAAAGGTATCGATGTCCTCCAGGGGTCTGCAAGTGTTGTCGGCAATGATGGCATTGATGTGACGGCGCAATTTGTTACTGGAGCACAAAACGCATTCGAGCTGTGTATGCAACAAGGCATAAAGTATGCCATCCTCGCAGAGCGCAGTCCTTCCTGTGGCAGTTCTAAAATCTATGACGGGACATTTAATGGCACTCAAATCGATGGTTCAGGTGTAACCGCCGCATTATTCGAGCAAGCGGGTATTAAAGTCTTCAGCCAGCATACGATAGCTAGTCTCCGGGCTGAGCTGGAACAACATTGAGAAGAGGTATTGAAGCGTGATTCCCGACGCTTGGAATTTTCAGTGCAACGTTGGGTGTCGTGTTACGGGAACTGGTCTCAGTTTGGTGGTCATGGTGCACATCGGATGCGGTGTAAGTAAAAAGGAAGTTAGATGAATCGACTGATCGTTGTTGTGCTTTTCTTGATCTCAATAAAAGCTTTGGCGGCAATGGAAGCGCCAGAAATGACGGGCAAAAATGGCTATGTTGAGCCTTTTAAAATGTTTGATAACTTGTACTACGTTGGTGACCAGTGGGTTTCGTCATATGTTGTTCAAACTTCATCTGGGCTTGTCCTGATAGATACCCTTGATTTTCCGTATAGCAAGTGGATACCGGCGAACTTAAAAAAGCTGGGATTAGAGCAGGAGCCAGTGAGCCATATCCTCGTCACTCATGGGCATTCAGACCACGTCGGGGGCGCAGAGTATCTTCAATCAATGTATGGTTCCGAAGTGATTCTGACTGAAAAAGGGCTTGAATTGGCCATAGAGCAAGCGAATAAAAGTAGAGGCAACAGTCAATTCTTGCCGCCTGATGTTCAATCCTTTGCCAAGGACAGCTCCCATATTGTGGTGGGTGATATCGAGTTCAAATTCTATATTACACCAGGGCATACCGAGGGCGATCTTTCCATCGACTTCATGGTGAAAGAGAATGGCCAGTCATTTCGGGCTTTTGTCGTGGGTGGGCATGGTGTGAATTTCGAGCAGCCACAACTCGCCAAGATGTTTTTGGCGAGTATGGCTCGAATCAAGAAACTGGTGACTGAAAGTCCAACAGTCACGGTGAACTTATCGAACCATCCACATAAAAATCATTTGTTTGCGAATCGGGATAGAAATACGAAGGCCAGTTCGCCTAATGCATTTGTTGATGAAGCAAGTATTTTTCAGTTTATTGAACAGCAAGAAAAACAGGCCATGGAGAGAATGGAAAACGATCCGGCTCAATACGATTTGAACCCCATTCACTAATGATATGAGAGTCATCATTCAAGGAAGATACCGTGGAAATTCATTTAAGAAACGCAGCACAAGCAGATGTTCACGCAATCGCAGATATCCATGTTCGATCATGGAAAGCGGCATTCGATGGATTAATGCCTGAAAGGTATATTGAAAGCTATACACTGCCTGATCGTGTGGAAGAATGGCGGAAAATAATCCGTTCGAATGCCGAGACAGTCGTTGTTGCTGAGTCTGGTGGTAAGGTTGTGGGTTTTATGTCTTACAGTGTCCTTCCTGAGCAGGTTGGAACAATAGAGCTGCGTAAGCTGTATCTTTGTCCGACCGTTTATGGGAAAAGGTTGGGCAGCAGGTTTCTAAATTACCTGGAAATAGATGCTCAAGCTCTGGGAATGACAAACATTCACCTTTATGTACTCGATAATAATGAATCAGCCATTCAATTCTATTCGAAACATGGTTTTAAGTTCTCTGATGGTTTTATATCCGAGGTGTTCGAAGAAACAACCATCATTGATGTTTTGATGACCAAGCGAGTGAAAGGCTAGAAAATTGCGTTGATATGGCGCTGTTCATTTGCCTTGGTTTCGTACGAAAAAATTCACAGGTTTGGCTTGCGCGTGTATTGTAAACAGATTGAAATGCGTCTAAAAACAGTCGAGCAGAGGGAAAGAAATGGATAATTTAAATACAGTTGAAATAAAATCTTTTGTCCCTGCGAAGGACTTTGAATGCTCGAAGCGATTTTATCAGCAGATAGGTTTTGAAATGGCATCTGAGTTTGACGGTGTTGCTTATTTTAAATCAGGCGTTTGCGCATTTTTACTTCAAGATTTTTATGAACCAGAACATTGCAAAAATTATATGATGCATCTTTTGGTTGAGGATGCGAAAAGTTGGCACGAACACTTAGTGAAGCTGAATGTTTCTGAAACGTATGATGTTCAAGTGACCGATCTCGTTGAACAACCGTGGGGAATGCTTGAATTTTGCCTGACTGATCCCAGTGGTGTGTTATGGCGAATCGCTGAAAATCAATAGCACTGACAGAGTGTTTCGCTGAAACACATCTCTAAATCTGAGGAAAAATCGATGTATTTTTGGAGACTCGAAAGTTTAGCTTAGGTATCTGTATCAGGGAATCAGTTTGATGGAAGGCAAAACATGGAAAGTAGAGACGGGGACTCACAGTAAAGCGCAGTTACTGCTTGCGCTTTCGGAGTATAAAGTCAATCTCAATGCTTACGCCGCAATGCTGTTCATGTCTCAAGCCTTTGAAGTTTCAACTGAACGGCAAACGGTAGAGCTCATGGGGGTGAGCGTTCATGAATTAGGTTTTACCGAAGGCACTTTGTTTGCCGATATATTGAAAGCAGCCAAACATCAAGGGTTAGCGCCTTGTGCATTTGAGCTGGCCGCATACCTGAGATTGACGTATCGAACCCAGGTCAAGGGAACGATTTTAACTGTGGCTTCAATCCCAGTTTGTTCAGATGAAATCCATCCAACAGGGTTTTATCTCAGAGCTGATGATGCAGGACCTTAGTTACGTGGCTATCGTGCAACGGATGATTGGCTATGGCCACCTGAAATTGTGTTTTTTTTCGTAAAGAAATCCTAAGAACACACAAGGGAATTCGCATTTTATCAGTGCTATAGATAGTCGTTGTGCGTGAAAATCCAAGGTATGCGAAAACCGCCTTACCCACTGCGGCTACGCGCCTAACTGAAGGATTCGCAATGCTTGGTGACTTTTGTTTGGGTTGTTAGCCCTTAATGAATCGACTGAACGCAAGGAGCATATATGTTTGACCACGTCGTATTCGGAGCGAGTGATTATGAACAAAGTAAATCGTTCTTTCTCAGAGTGTTAGAGCCGATTGGCATAGAGATTGTCTCTGAAGGAGAACTCGGTATAGAACTGAGCTCAGATGGTAAAACGTTATTGTGTATCCGGCTTCAACAGATAGAAACCCCGTCTCATCTGCATCTGGCATTTGTTGCTGAAAATAGAGAGCAGGTTGATCGCTTTCATCGTGCCGCACTTGAATTCGGAGCCCAAGATAATGGTGCACCAGGTTTGCGTCCGAACTATAGCGGAACCTATTATGCGGCGTTTGTGATTGGGCCGGACGGACACAATATCGAAATGGTGTGCCATGAAGAGACCTGATTAAGTCTTTCACAGTGATTCGCAACATCAGGTATGATCTGCACGGACTGAGTTTCGTGATCGCGATGCAGTGGTATGAATCGCCCAGATCTAAATGTGATGATATTTGAAAATTCTCCATAGGAAGGAAAATTAATGTCTCTGATTTTAGCAATGGTTTCATTTTCGCTGGCAATGTCTATTTCGCCTGGTCCAGTCAATTTTGTGATTCTATCTTCTGGAGCCAATTATGGGATCAGGAAGACATTCTATTTTGTTTCCGGAGCAACAATAGGATTTACATTGCTCCTGGTGTTCATCGGTCTTGGCTTTTATGAAGTCATCGAACTGTACCCATACTTTCTAAAATACCTGTCTGTCGCCGGTTCGGCATTGATTATTTATATGGGGTATTTGATCGCAACCGCCAAGCCCGAGGTGAAGATAGAAAAACAGAGTCGGCCCACCTTTCTGCAAGGTTTTCTCCTGCAATGGTTAAATCCCAAAGCATGGCTTGCATGTGTTGCTGGTGTATCGATTTTTTCATCACCTGAAGGTGATACACGGTTTTTCATTTTCTCACTGATTTATTTTATTGTTTGTTATATTTCATTGGCTCTGTGGTCGTTTATGGGGGCAAAGTCTACAATTGTTTTAAATAGTGATCTCAGGCTAAAGGTATTTAATTGGGTGATGGGTTTCCTGCTGGTTTCAACAGCGTTTTTTTTGTTGTATACCCAGCTAAAATAAATCATCGGTGATGTTCATTATTTGGAGGTGAATATGGAAAGTTGGATTCAATATACTGGAATTGTTGCCTCAGTCTGGATAATTATGGGGATCTTCGTCGCTTCTTTATTCTATCCGAATTACAGTCATTCAAGACAGTTCTGCAGTGAGCTTGGCGCATTCGGAAGCCCGACTCAGAAATTATCACCCCTGATCAATAATTACCCTTTAGGTGTGCTGTTTATCTTATATGGCTATTTCATTACCACGACTGACGTAACGTATTTGCCAACATTTTTCGTTGGAGCGATGGTCATCGTTCATGGATTGTCGACTTGGATTTGCGGATTTTTTCCAATGGATGCAGATCCCTATACGTCCAAGCCATCAATGAGTGGTCACATTCATGCTTGGTCGGGCATGGTCATGTTATTGTCACTTATCATTGCGCCTTCTATCATCGTTTTTTCAGCGGCTTATCCTCTTTTTATCAGACTGTTTTCATTGGTGTGTATTGTCGGGTGCTTGTTTTTTTCGTATCGTTTGGCGATTGCTTTTAAGGCCAAAACTGTACCGGGTATTTACCAACGATTCAGTTATGGATTTCAAATACTCTGGCTGTTTGGTTATTCCTTCTTTGAGCTTGGGTGAGCATGAATAGGGCATGTATCCTGCCTGAATTTGGCGATGGTTTCTATATAGTGGATGAATTGAGGGCTGGGGATTGTGTTTCAATAGCCATTATTTCATTTTCAGGTCGCTTCGCAAAGACAGAAAAACATAACACAAGAGAACAAGTATGAAAGTAACGTTCGTGAGAGGGACAGATCCATCCTTTGCAGAACATCTCACCAAAACGAATATGGCTGGTTACTATCAAACGCGTGGTATCGTCTGGGAGCGGCATCAGTTTTTATGCTCTTGGGATGAGTTCGACAATTACGAGGTTTATAACGGTCAGATCCGTGTTGGTGTTGTTCGTTTGAGTTACAGTGAGCATACGACCTATTTAAGAGATTTACAGCTTGTGTCAGACGTTCAGGGAAAAGGGATTGGCACTCAATGCCTTGACATCGTTCGGCACCATGCACTCAAGCGGAAAAGTCAGCGACTTGTGCTGCGTGTGTTTCGTGAAAATCCAGCCATTAAGTTATATGAATCTAAAGGTTTCACGACGCGATCAGAAGTTAACCGTTTGGTCGAAATGGAACTCTCGCTGGCGTCAAATAACTAGGTTACATTTAACAATGCTTTGCACGATACGGTTTTCATGTCTGTGTTCTAACAAAAGATAGAAGTATGATTGATATTGAAAAGTTTAAAACCAATGTGATTGATAAATATCAACCGTTATTAATAAACGAACTGACAAGTTATCTTGATAGTCAACGCGATTTTTTCGCTGACTATGAAATTCAGGTAATCGATTTTGAATTTAACCCTGATCATGCATGTGAGTTAATCATTAACTTCTTAGTTACAGGAGAAGACGCCTGGGAAGAGAAGGTGAAGAAAGATAGTGATTACTATACGACAGATTGGAAATTCTATTTATATAATGTGGATGTTTCACCCAGTGAAAAGCTTGAAGAAATATTAAGCACATTAAGTTTTGATTTAGCACCTTATCACGAAGGCCTTCCTGATGACACATGTTATGAGATGTTACATCGTATTTATGATCAGCTTTTCCTCATGGTATCTTCTATCGTGAAAACAGAATCTGTTTTGTCGGTTGTTCAACAATATAATTTATCTGAAGGTTTTAGAGTTCAGTTGATCGATTCAAGGAATGATAAAGATTACGGTGAATGAGATATTGTAAGAAATCATTTGTTGTTGTGTGATGAGGAAGCATCAGTGTCGAAGGAAATGATGAATATCAGAAAAGCCAAAACAACGGATTTAGCCGCATTACTGGCCTTGAATGAGCAAATAGGCATGCTTCATTTTGAGAATGCACCTGAAGCATTTACCAAGCCTTCTGATGCGGATAAGGAATTTTTAAAGCACGCTCTGAATGATCCGTCGAGGTTATTCTTGGTTGCAGAAACTGAGAATCGTGTTGTCGGTTTTCTCACGGCATGCATCACGAAGAATGAGGCGATTCCATTTCTTGTCCGCTGTCCGATCTGCCGTGTTGGGACGATCGTTGTTGATGAAAACTGCCGGACTGCCGGCGTTGGTACTGAACTGATGCAGGCCTGTAACCAATGGGCTAAAAGCCAGGGCGCGGCGCAAATCAGGCTTGAGGTGATGGCTTTTAACCAGCCAGCCCAACATTTTTATGAGAAGCTGGGGTTTAAGGCACAATCACACATGCTGTGTAAGATGGTCGGCGAATAAATCGTTCAAGAAGCGTACTTTATATTTCAGTTTGCAGCAGAAGCGCGGGCAATGCCTGGCTGATTGCAATCCTATTGCTCCATGGAGAAAGTTACATTGAAAAACGTTGAAGCGTATCTGGTGAATTCCTTTACCGTAAATGGAACCGGAGGCAATCCTGCAGGTGTGGTGTTGCACGCTGATGACTTAACTCGCCAGGAAAAATTAATCATTGCACAAGCGGTTGGTTATTCTGAAACAGCCTTTGTGTCTCAGGATAATGAAGCCGACTTTGCGTTATCCTTTTTTACGGTGACGGGTGAAGTGGATTTTTGTGGCCACGCAACCTTAGCTGCTTTTTCAGCACTGTACCACAAAGGATTCGTAACCGAAGGGCAATATATTCAACGGACGAAAGCCGGCTTGCTTCACGTCACAATTGAGCCTCTGGGGCATATCGTGATGGCGCAGGCGTCACCTGAATACCTGGGTGAATTTAATCCTGAGACGATATCGGCGCTCATTGGCATTGATAAAACGGTTCTTGAATCGACACAGTTACCGCACGAAGTGATTTCAACCGGCTTACCTGATCTGATTGTTCCTGTACCACATGGGTATCTGGACAAAATCCAAGTGAATGAAACGTTATTATCTGACTTCTGTAAAGCGCATGATCTTGTGAGTCTTCATGCTTTCGAATTGTGTGAGAAAGACAGTGGCTTGACGGCCAGTTGCCGAAATTTTGCACCTTTGTTTGGCATTCCGGAAGAGTCAGCCACGGGCAGTGCCAGTGGCGCACTGGCATGTTATTTAACCAAGCACTGTCATGGTGAGCATTCGAATGATTTCATTTTCGAACAAGGGCGGGCAATGAACTGTGTTTCCAGAATTACAGCGACTGTTGAGTCGGACGATCAGACCGTGATCAAAGTCAGGGTCGGTGGTGAAGCCCACGCGTTTGGAATGCAGTCAATTTCTGTGTGATAAGCCATTCAAGCAGGTTCGTCACCTTTGGCAAGCAGGGTGATTAGATACGAATGAAATGGCGGGAAGGGGAAATCGTGGATGATACAAAGCTGTTTGAGTGCGCGAGGCCTGAGTTTATTACCAGGCTGAATGTGACGCGTATTGAAGACCAAGGGATGCTCCAGGTGAATCTACAAACTGAAAGTCAGCATTTGACACTTCATGGCTATGAAGCACTTGCCGACTCGGTGAGTGATATGCTGATGGCTGAGCTGATCGTGATTTCCGAAGTGCTGAATACAGGCCAGGAGTTTGGCACGATCAGAATTGAATGCTGGGTTGATGAAAGCTATTCGGTCTATTGGTGTGATTCTGCAAATTTTGAACAAACATAACAAAGTATTGAAACTGTAGTATTTAATCGAATAGCAATCTTCCCAAATGTAACAATTATATTGTCGGAATGATTGTTTCTGCTTTTATGTTCGTTTTAAAAGTATCTGTTGTTTTATTTGGATGTTCATTTTGAAAGGCAAGAGAAATAGAATAAAAAGAAAAGAAACAAATGGCTATCGAAAGCCTTCTGATTATGCTCATTTAAGTTCAAATGCTCGTTTTCGACTTTTATATACAAGACGACAGGTGAACAGTTCAAAAGAAGAACGTCTTTTAAAGTGGGCACAGAAAACTGAATCTTATAAGCTTCAACTTATCTACTATATAGGTGGCATAGGATCTTTTATGATATGGCCTGCTTTTGGATCAGGGGTAATTTCTTTATTCGGATTTATTCTTCTCGGTTATGTCGTATATCGATATATCCGGATGACATGGTCTTATGGAGAGCGGTTAACTTATGAGAGAGAGTATCCAGTCAAGACGATAACTGAAGTTCATCAAGAGTTAGTTCGGGATGGGCTATTGACGACTTTTTATTCTGTTGCTTTAACGATAGTCATGTACGTGTTGGTGAATGTCATGGGGTTGTGAATATAGCATAGACCCCAAGGACAATTTCAAACACGTACAAAAACAGGTCATGGTATGGCAGGTGAGAGAGTCAGATGACTGCCACCGTCGTTGGCATATACAGAATTAATGTTCGCTGTAATAGAAGAGGTTTTTTGTGAATCATCGCATTGTTTTCACGGGTGGACCCGGTGCCGGGAAAACCGCTGTGATCACCTATTTAAGACATTTGGGTTATCAGACAGCAAGTGAGGTGAGCCGTCAGGTCATATCGCCCGATAGGGCGGTGAGAAGTCACCTTAATCCATGTGATAACGACATGGTGAATTGCCTGCTATTCATGAACCTGAAATCAGATACCCTTCATGGTGCAGGGGTCGATGAATGGGATTTATGGCGGCGTTGTATTCGGGAGTAAGTACGTGCTACACCAAATAGAGATGTATCCATGTTCAACATGTCAGACGAAGTCTTGTCACATCATTGTTCTGATCAGAAATCCGAGCGCTTTTGCTGAATGCGCTTCTCATGATTCATGTTTGAGATGTTGAAAGCATGATCTTTCACCAAGAATGCTGAAAGCATCATTCTTGCAGGAAAACCATTTTGATATCTTCCGTTTGAAATGGTGATTGTTCGAGGGATCACTCGATCACTGGTGAATGAACAGTCCCTGTCGCACTCAAAAAGAATCAGTGAAGCAAGACAGCATACTCGGGGAAATTGCATGCTCCTCCTGAGATCAGTTGTGTGTTTTCTTTGGTTTTGAAAGGGTTGTCGTCGTCATGTCTAATCAATCTGGCTGGGAGCTATGGCCCAGCCAGATTCATCATTTTAGGCGCTCTATTCCACCACAACAATCCGCGGTGCACTTTTAGTGCGTGCTTTATGTGACTTACGCCGATCCCGCTCGGATGGACGATAGCCATGCGGATGAAAACGGAAACAGTCACGTCCGGCATCTTTACACTCGTATAAAGCGCGGTCAGCCCGATCAATCATGGCCATCAGGCTGTCACCCGGGGTAAAGGTCGCAATGCCGATACATGCCGTAATGGCAATTTGTGTATCTTCGATATCCGTTGATATTGCTAAATCACGGATCTCTTGCAGCATCCGGTCTGCGATTTTCTGTGCGGAAAACGTATCACAGTAGGGCAGGCACAGAATAAATTCCTCACCGCCGTAGCGGCCAAACAAGTCGGTTTTCCGGGAGGACTGTTGCAAATGGTCCGCAAATCCTCTGAGCACCTTATCCCCAATGCCATGTCCCCAGGAGTCATTGATACGTTTAAAGCGATCAATATCGAACAACAGCAGTGAGAATGGCTGGCGTTTTGCCTGACAGACATCCAGCGCTTTTTGCGCTTGCTGCATCAGCATCCGTCGGTTGTAGATGCCTGTGAGCGGATCCAGTGTGGCTTGCCGGTAAAGGCGCATCAGCATGTAGAGTTTGGATAATTGTGACCAGATCACCATGATCGCCAGTACATTCTGAAGCCAGTAGTTGGCCAGCGTTTCCGGTGTGTGCAGGGTGCCTGCCTGAGCATCCACAATGATTTCTGTCACTGCTGTCAGAGCCAGCAAACACAGACTTTCTTTCAGAGTGATCGGCAGAATCGTCAGAATCGCAACATGCAGGATCGGGAGGAGTGTATAGCCATACTCAAAACCGCTATACACCTTCGGAAAGCCGAGCACCCAAATACAATAGCTATAGAACAGGTTCAGCCCGGTAACCAGAAGTACCAGGCACCACTGGGATTGCCGCAGTGTGGTGTGCGATTCATTGAAGCGCGCAATCAGAATCAGAAAAGTTGCCAGAATGAGCCGGGCAATGGCGATCCGTATTTCTTCGTTATCGTCCAGATAGAAGAAATCAAAAGGGATCCATGCAATGATCAGCACGGCCCAGACGATACACAGCAGAGAAATCCGGCTGCGCAGGTATCCGCTGCGAGTATTCTGAAAACTTTGACTGTGTGCTTTCGCGCTCCATAAATCAGGGACATAGAGTTTGAGAGACTGGCACAGTTGTCTGTGAAAACGGTTAAAAGTCGATATCATCTTTGCTTCCAGCTCAGCCGACATCTGTTGAAGAAAACAGACGGTCATCGTCCGTCATTATTATAATTGGACAATTATTCTACATGACTGCGCCTAAAACCGTGATCTTGGTTCATATACGGCGTGTGAAACGGTGTGAGTCGTTCGAAAAATTGTACGGAAAAATGACTGATGGCGGGCGTTTATCTGACTGAATTCTGCAATGGAATACAAAACAAGTCCCTTCAGCGATGCTCTCCGGCGCAGGGTTTCTCTGTGAATGTCTGATATAATGCCGCGGTTTTTTATCAGCCTTTTGTATTCATGATATTTATGACGATTGCTTATAGTACGTTCTTGATCCCTGCTTTATTGGGAGCACAACTGATTTTGACACTGGTTCTGACCCAAGGGGAAATCTGTCCCGGTCAGCGCGGGCGTGTGCACAAAACTTTTCCGATTCTACTGGTGGGGTGGTTACTGGTTACCATCGTTTCGCCTGTTGCGGTGCTCCCCCTGCTGGCTTTAGCCTGGTTTGCGTTTCAGGTGAAAACAGGAAAAACCCGGGATGCCGGCCCCTTATGGGCACTGTATACAGCATCAGTTCTGGCGGGTGTGTGCTGGCTGATGATGGCCTCTGAACGCACATTACCCGTTGCCGGAATGAGTTTTGTCGCCATTGCCTTACTGGGTTCGTTGCTGGCGCATGTGCTGCTGACCCAAGCCAGAACCCGGCTGCAAGCGTTCCACCGTGTGTTACCTGCGGTTGGATTACTGAGTGCCATGCTGAGTGTCTTGTTGCTGCTTTGGGTGCTTTATGGTCTGCCCGTATCCGTTGTAGAAGCGGACATGCTGGCAATTTGTGCAGCTTTGATGCTTCTGATTGCTGCCCAGGTGGTATGGGGCGGTCATATTTTGCTGAGCAAAACCGTCAACTTCTGGCAATTGCTCTGTGCTGCGCTGCTGCTGTCCGGCTCAGTTGGATTACAACTGTCGTTTATCTAAGGGGTTATATTCCGCATGCAGGCTCTGAGCGAAGTGTCTATGCTAAAAGCATGATGAAAAGCGAGGCTAGGCTTTACCTGTACGACTGGCTCTGAATGCAGCGCCATGCTTTGATTACGGGAAGTCAGTTTTGTCTGGCGGGTGGATATGCAGACGGCATTTTAGCCGGAGGAGGGCATGTGGAAATCAGCAACCTGCTCAGTATGGATGGCAATATTGTCCTGGGTATCGTGAATGAAAAGCTGCGCTTAGAGTGTGACACGATTGAAGAACTTGCCAGTCGTTATGACGTTGATCAGCAAGCGCTGCGGGACAAAATGGCAGCTTTGGGATTTCGGTACGATCCCCTGTCAAATCAGTTCAAGTAGCGGATTAGATTCAACCCAGGGCGCGAATACAGCGCCCTTGTTGTTTCAGGCGGCTTTGATGCCCTCCAGATGGGTCTGGCATTGCTGCCGGGCCGTGGCAAAAAAAGCCTGAAGATAATGCCTGTCGCGCTCTGATGCCCGAATCGCGGCATAGAGTCTGCGCCAGAGCCCTTTTCCGAGCGGTTTACTCACAATCAATCCCTGCCGGGCAAAATCATGAATGGCCCAATTCGGCAGTGCGGCAACACCTAACCCTGCCGAAACCATCTGCACCAGCATCAATGTATTGTCGGCCTGTTTCCACACCCGTGGCTCAATGCCGGCGGGTTGCAGAAAATGCTTCACGACATCCAGGCGGCTTTTATGCACCGGATAAGTCAGCATGGTCTGGCTGGCAAGATCGGTCGGTTTAATGGTGCCCAGCTCTGCCAGCGGAGACTGAGGCGACACCACCAAACGCATCTCAAAATCAAACAGAGGCTCATAATGCACTTCGGCGCGTGGATTGATATCTGAAGTGATCACCAAATCCAGCTCACCGGCTGCCAGCGCCGGAATGGGTTCGAAACTGAATCCGGACGAAAAATCCAGACTGACCGCAGGCCAGTGGATCTGATATTCCTTCAATGCCGGCATCAGCCACTGGAAACAGGAATGGCACTCGATGGCCATATGAAGCCGGCCTTTTGCGTCTTCCTTCAGATTCGCCAGTTCGTGTTCAGCGCGGACGATGCGGGGCATCAGGTCATCGGCCAGTTTCAGCAGAATATCGCCTTCCGCTGTGAATCTTACCGGCCGGGTCTTGCGCAGAAATAAGGGCGCACCAATCCGCTGCTCCAGATCTTTGATCTGATGTGAAAGCGCAGACTGTGTCAGGCACAAGGTATTCGCTGTTGCGGTCAGGGAGCCGGTATCTCTCAGCACGGCTAACGTGCGAAGGTGTTTAATTTCTATCATGTGTTCTCATCCCTGAAATGCTTTGTCCGTCAGAGTACTGGGAATTCAAAGCAGTGTAAACATCTAGACGTCTATAAATAATTACATTCGGGCTGAATTACAGCCGCATATTGAGAATAATTACTGATAAATTGGCAAATATTCAGTCGGTCACATACAACTAGGATGACACAGGTGAAACTTCAACATCGCAAGGGAAATCAATGAAGCAGCAACGTTTGACTGTGATGGGGTCATTGCTGGCAGCAGGACTGCTGCTGTCGGTTGCCCTGTGGTTTTTCTTTAGTCACCTTGAAACCAACCGGATCCAACGACAATTTCAGTCGGATGTGACGGAAACGGGTCATGCGTTTATTCAGGCCATGAACGCGCATTTTGAAGCGCTCTATTCATTGCAGTTAACGCTGGATACGCAGGGCATTCCCGATGCAGAAGGATTTGAGACTCTGACCGGCAAAATCCTTCGCCGTTACCCGGCGATTACCGCGCTGGAATGGATTCCGGAGGTGCCGCAGGAACAGCGTGAAGCCCATGAAGCTCAGGCGGCAAGATGGCTGCCGGGATACGTTGTGACGGAGCAGGTCGCTTCTGGCGAGCGTGTCGCTGCGGGAGAGCGAAGTGTGTACTACCCGGCACTGTATGTCGCACCGATGGCCGGCAATGAAGCTGTGATCGGATACGATCTGGGTGCGCATGCATTTCGCTTTGAAGCCGTTCAAAGGGCGCGGGACAGCGGCCGCCTTCAGTTAACGGTGCCTTTGCAATTGCGTCATCAGGGGGAATCGCAGGGGATTCTCAGCCTCTTGCCTGTGTATGAATTTCCGGAACCGATGTCCTCGGTTGAACGTCAGGAAAGCCTGATTGGTTTTGTCGGGGGCGTGTTCAGTCCGGCACATATTTTCCTGTCTTCTGCGGGCAATCAGGTTGCCCAGCCTTTTTCTTTTACACTGATTGATACGCTGGCCCCGGCGGGGAACCGGGTCGTTTTCAGCTTGGTTCCGGAAGCTGAAAAAGGGCTGGCCAGTCAGCAAACGCGTTTTCGTTACGTCCAGAAAGATCTCGCATCTGATCAGATCTCAGAAACCTATGACACTCGCTATCGATACGTTCATCAGGTACTGACCAAGGGCGGACGACGCTGGGTGATCGAAGCCGTGCCCCGGCTTGAGTATATTCAGGCACATGCTTCATTACTGCCCTGGTGGATATTCGGTGGGGTGAATGTGTTGTTCATCCTGGCTGCCACCGTCCTTTTCTTTGTGTTCAAACGGGATCAGCAGACGTATGAGCAACTGACGGCGCAACATGACAAGCTACGGGCCGTGAATGAAAAGCTGGAACGACTCAGCCTGAAAGATCCGCTGACCGGTATCGCTAACCAGCGTGCGTTTGAAGAAAGCCTGGATATCACGGTACGAATTGCCCGGCGGGATTTATCACCGATGGCGCTGCTGGTGATTCAGATTGATGATGTTGCGCTGTTCGCAAATCAGTTGTCGCCTGAGCAGTTTGAAGAGAGTGTGCGCCGGCTGGCGACAGAACTGAGCAGAACGCTGAAGCGTCCGGCGGATGTGCTGGCCCGCCTGGATGATGATCGTTTTGTGGCGATTTTACCCAACACGAATAATGGCGAAGTGGTGGCAAGGCAATTACGCACGGCGGCGGAACGCTTGAATTTGGCAGACCAGACGACGCATCCGTCTCCGTATCTCACGATTTCAATCGGAGCGCTGACGGTGTTTGATCTGGAAGGGTTGACGGCGGAAAGCGTGTTTCATCTTGCCGAATCGCAGCTTCAGGCAGCCCAGCAAGAAGGAAATCAGAAATTGAGTGTGCGGGTGATCAAACGGGAAACCTCAGTCGAGAAGGTGCTCGACTGAGGGATCAGATCTGGTAGATTACATGGACTGGGTGGCTTTAAAAGTCAGCGTGTGCTGCTGAGTCGTCAGCGTCAGAGTATTGCCGCTGATTTCCGCGTTGCTCCATTGGCTCAGTGTGTCACTCATCACGCGCTCCAGCTTCATGGCATCTTCCGGGCAGGCCATCATAGTCATGCCCATTTTTTCAATCCGGAATTTCCCGTCTTTCACTTCAGCACTGCCGAAGTAGCGGTTGCAGCCAGAGTGGCCGTGCGCCATGGTGGTGTTTTCAAACCCCAGAGTCGGCACCGCACCCATGGATGGAATGGTCACCGCCTGATTATCGATTTTCGTCAGTTCCCATTCATACTGTGTCAGATCATCCGATGACTTCGAGGTAGTGCTGCCGCCGGTCCCGGCGCAGGCAGATAAAAACAGGGCAGTGCCCATGGCTGTCAGCAGGTGTTTCTTCATTGGTTTTCCCCTGAGATGGATGAGAAATTTTTGACTTGCGGGAAGGCAAAAAATTCCGCGCGCAACTGATTTTATTGTAGAACCGATTTGCGCGCTGTTGGTTATTGATTCGAATCGTCTGATTTGACCATGTGTAAATGCACATCCTGCTGTGGGAAAGGAATGGTCAGCCCGGCCTGATCGAAACGGAGTTTGACCTCACGGGTGACATCCCAGTACACATCCCAATAGTCGTCGGTTTTCACCCAAGGGCGGACGATAAAGTCCACCGATGAGGCATTCAGTGTATGGAGTTTGATGGTTTTCTCCGGCGCCCGCAGGACAGCCGGGTGCTGGTCGATAATCTCATGTAAAACGGCTTCGGCTTTCTCAATGCTGTCGTGATAGCCGATGCTGAAGACCATATCGACCCGGCGCACACGTTCATGCGTCACGTTCTTGATGGTATCGCCCCAGATCTTGCTGTTCGGCACAATAATGATCTGGTTGTCAAAAGTTCGAATGGTGGTGTTCACCAGACTCATATGACTGACTTTCCCCGACACACCACCAGCTTCCACAAAATCACCGACATCAAAAGGTCGGTAAATCAGCAGCATCATGCCTGAGGCGAAGTTCGACAGCGTATCCTGCAATGCGAAACCGATAATCACACCCGCGACCCCGAAACCGGTCAGGACCGGCGCAAGGTTGAGTCCGATTTGAGACAGGGCAATCAGCAGGCCGATGAAAAAGACAGTCTTACCTGACATTGAAATAAAGAAGTCCTGCATCAACTGCGACATTTTCAGATTTGGCGAGGAGACGGCGCGTTTCACAACCCGGCGGGTCAGATTTTTCAGCAACCGGAAAATCAGAATCACCAGCACAAAAATGAAGACTTTGAACAGCACTTGCGGCGTGTTGTCGATCAGCCAGTTTTTGAGTTTTTCTGTCCAGGTGGAAAGAATGGAGTAGATCACCTGAACGTTCAGAATGTTATTGGTCAGATCGCCGGTGACTTCAAATTGCTGCATTTTATATGCTGAAGTATCGATCTGTGCCTTATCGCCTAAGGTGATCAGATAATTCAGGCGCTCTGTGTCGCTGGACACTTTGCGTTGTGCCAGAATATGCATCAGCTGCAGGGTGGCTTTTTCGCTTTCAGATGCCTCTTTCAGCTGTTTCGCCAGCACTCGTTCCTGCTGGTTGTTGTATTCCAGCGACGCGGAAACGAACTCAAGACGTTCTGAAATACGCTTCGATAGTTTTGCTTTCTCTTTTTCAGCCGGAATGCCCAGTTGCTCCAGCCAGAGATAGTTTTCCCACTGATCCCCCAGCATTTCCGCAGACAACAGGCGTTCTTCATTGAGTTGTTTCTGTTTCAGCAGTTGCTCTTCCTGAGGGGCTGCATCCATGACGCGTTCGTCGGATTTAATTTTTTCATTCAGATAGTTGTCCGCAGCGGCTGTGTAGCGGATCTGATGTTTGACAGACTGAATCAGTGTGTTTTCAGCACCTTCTGGCGGGGTATTCACCAATTCTCCGAGCAGCTCTCTTAAATCATTGTTTTTATTCAGCACCTGCATTCGCAGCACATCCCGGCTGGAACCGGCACGCTGCTGGCTGGCCTGGTACAGTTCGGTGACTTCCTGATTGAGCTGGGCGAGATCATCCAGTTTGCTGGGAGGACTTTCCGTTTGAGCCAGCGCGCTGACACTCCAGGTCAGGCAGATGAGGAGGCGTAAAAACTGACGTATCATTGAACATTTTTCCGGGTGAATAAAAAAACAAAACGCGGTCACCGGGGTGCCGCGAAACAATCAGGGTCTAGGGTGTCATATTTTTCAGCGTAAATCTTGCTGACACAAGAACTGATGTTGACCAAACTGCCAGCACCAGTCTGGTGTCCATTCTTCCTGATTCAGAATGATCAGCATAGGCCGTTTCACCTGATGCAGCATATACCAGAGCGCCGGGTAGTGTCGCTGGTCACAGATTAGCGTGTCGCAAGCCGAGACGGCGATTGTTTCCGCCAGCAACTGCTGGTGACTGTTTTGAGAATAAACAAACGACATCAGATGGTTGAGCCGGCAAAATGCGGCGAGTTGCTGAGAAACGATACGGGATGACTGGATAATGCCTGTCAGGCGCGGTTTTCTCTCCAGCGCGGATAACATGTCTATCCATGATCTTGCTTGTGAAATGACTTGGCTTTTTTGCATTTTAAACACCTGACTGCGAACAACGGCCTGGCTGGTTAATTCAGTGTTTAGTTGCAGTGTATGGCGGCTCTGAATCGCAAATGTCAGAGATGGGTAAAAAACATGCAAAAAAAAGCCCCCAGGTTCAGGGGGCAAATGTTTACCATCGCTTTTATTATCTTGGCGTTTCGAGGAAGGCAGGTGTTTCCTGCCCAAAACAAAGCGGACGGGCTGGATTAGCCGAAGTCACCGTTCACATAGCCACGGGTGCGATCATCGCGCGGGCTGTTGAACAGGGCGTGTGTATCGTCATGCTCGACTAATTCACCCATCAGGAAGAAGGCGGTGCGGTCTGAAATCCGGCGTGCCTGCTGCATGGAGTGCGTGACGATCACAATGGTGAAATCCTTTTTCAGTGACTCCATCAGATCTTCAATCTTCTTGGTGGCAATTGGATCCAGTGCTGAAGTCGGTTCATCCATCAGGATCACTTCCGGTTGCATGGCAATGGTGCGGGCAATACACAAACGCTGTTGCTGGCCACCTGACAGACCAAAGGCGTGGGATTTCAGGCGATCCTTCACTTCATCCCACAGCGCAGCACCGCGCAGGGACTTCTCGACGACTTCATCTAACTGCTTTTTGTCAGTCACGCCCTGGGCGCGCAGGCCGTAAGCAACGTTCTCGTAAATGCTCATCGGGAATGGGTTTGGTTTCTGGAACACCATGCCGACTTTGATACGCAGCTTGGACACATCGATGTTGCCATACACGTCTTCGTCGTCCATGGTCAGCTTGCCTTTGATTTTCACGCCTTCAATCAGGTCGTTCATGCGGTTCAGGCAGCGCAGCAGGGTGGATTTACCACAACCGGAAGGGCCGATCAGAGCCGTGACCTGACGGTTTGGAATCGGCAGATTAATTTTCTTCAGGGCCTGATTGTCGCCGTAAAACAGGTCCAGATTTTCAATGCTAAATTTGTTCATGTGTTTTTCCTCGAAATCAGTAAGTCGCCGTGTTGAAACGTTGTGCAATCAGCTTGGTGATCAGGTTAATGACCAGAACCACAACAATCAGAATGGTGGCCGTTGCGTAGGCCTGGTGCCATTCATGAATGGTGTAGAGTTCCTGAGTCAGTTTGTACAGGTGAACGGTCAGCGTCCGGCCGGAGTCCAGCAGACTTTCCGGAAGACGCGCCACCATACCTGCTGTCATGAAGACCGGCGCTGATTCACCGATGACACGACCTACACTGAGGATGATAGAAGTGACAATACCTGGCATTGCACTGGGCAGAATCAAACGCCAGATGGTGTAAATTTTAGAAGCACCCAGACCGTAAGAACCTTCGCGATAAGTTTGCGGCACAGCCATCAGGGCTTCTTCTGTGGTACGGATAATGACGGGCAGAATCAGGATACTCAGCGTCAGCGCACCCGACAGAATCGAGAAACCGAATCCCAGAACGACGACAAAGAACGTCATCCCGAACAGACCGTAAATAATGGACGGAATTCCGGCCAGTGACTCGGTACAGAAGCGGATCACTTTCACCAGACGGCTGCCGACTTTGGCGTATTCGGTCAGATAAATGGCCGTCATAATGCCGAGTGGTGCAGCGACCAGAATCGATGCCAGCACCATATAAATGGTGGAGACAATCATCGGCCAGATCCCGGACTCTTCGCCCAGCGTGGTGTAGTTGCTGGAGATAAACGTCCAGTCTACATAGGACAGGCCGTTGCTCAGAATGTACCAGACCACCCACAGCAGAAAGCCCACAGTGATGGTGGCGCACGTCCAGATCACGCCCAGATAAATTTTGTCTTTCAGGTTTTGTTTTGCAGGATTACCGGCCTGCTGAATGAAATTCGAATTTGAAACAGTCATTGTGATTACCTCGCACGCTCACGGTTCAGGTAGAGCAGGGCCGCATTCAGCATCATGATAAACACCAGCAGGACAATGCCTGTGGCATACAGTGCGCTGGCATGGATACCGGTGGCGTAGGACATTTCGATCGCAATGTTTGCAGTCAGGGTCCGGGCGGAGTCAAGAATACCGCGTGGCAGTGCCGGAGAGTTCCCCATCACCATGATGATCGCCATGGTTTCACCCAGCGCCCGGGCAATCCCCAGAATCACACCGGTCATGATGCCTGAACGTGCTGCTGGCACCAGCAGTTTGAAAATGGTGAAAATGTGCGAGGCACCCAGTGCCAGCGAGCCTTCTTTATAGCTACGCGGCACTGCACGAATCGAGGTTTCTGAAACCGTGATCACCGTGGGCAGGATCATCACTGCCAGCACGATAATCCCGGCCAGAACTGTATTCCCGGCCGGAACTTCAAAGACGTTCTGAATCAGGGGAACGATAATCACCAGGCCGAAGAAACCGTAAACCACAGAAGGGATGCCAGCCAGCAGTTCCACCATCGGGCGAATGATATCCGCGACGCGCTTCGGCGCGATTTCAGCAATGAAGATAGCGGTCATCACACCCACAGGGACACCCAGAATCACCGCGCCTGCTGTCGAGACAACAGAAGCGACGATCATCGGGAAAATACCGAACAATGCAGGTGGTAGCCACTCATCACCCAGAACAATCCCGCCAACCCCGGCTTCTGCAAACGCGGCATAGCCTTCACGGAAAATAAAATAGGCAATCGTGATCAGAGAGAGAATGCCCAGAACGGCACTCGCCATAAACAGATACTTAAAAAAGAGTTCACGCCAGTCGATTTTGTCCGCGGCTTTCAGTGCGGCTTTTTTATTGGCGCTCTCAAGGTTGTTCGCGATGGTCATCATGCTTACTCCAGATCCTGAAGAAAATCATTCAGGTACTGAGGAATCAAAATATCCGGCCTGAAGGTCAGGCCGGACAAAAGGTATGGCAATTAGTGCGTTGCAATGAAGCCTTTGTCAGCAACAATTTTCTGAGCGTCAGCAGTTTTGATCCAGTTCAGGAAATCCAGCGCTGCTTTCGAAGGGCGGCCTTCTTTATAAACGACCAGGAATGGACGCTGAACTGAGTAGTCACCGGCTTTGATGGCTTCAACAGATGGCTGATGACCTTCAATCGACAGTGGCTTCACAGAGTTGTCGACAGAGCCCAGAGAGATATAGCCGATTGAGAATGGGTTGCTGGCAACCATGGTTTTCAGCTGACCATTGCCGCTGGCAACCTGAGCACGCTGAGAAATGGCAGAAACACTTTTACCGTTCACTTTACGCTTCAGTGACATGATGTCTTCGAAGGCGCCACGGGTACCCGAAGCAGTATCACGGGTTGCAACCACGATTGGCTTGTCTTCACCGCCAACTTGCTTCCAGTTGGTGATTTCGCCTTTATAGATTTGAGAAACTTGTTCTTTCGTCAGGTCTTTGACTGGGTTGGAGTTGTGAACCACAACGGCGATACCGTCACGTGCAATCACAACTTCTTGAATGTCAGCTGCTTTTTCAGATGACTTGAGATCACGTGAGCTCATCCCCAGGTCAGCAGAACCGTCGTGCGCTGCACGAACGCCGGCAGATGAACCCGGGCCTTGCACTTCAACAACAACGTCATGCGTTTTTGCATAAGTTTCGCCAAAAACTTCCATCAGTGGGCTTACAGAAGATGAACCGACCACTGACACGGTTTCAGCCGCCATGGCCGGGTTGAAAATCATTGAGCCTGCTACTGCGATTGCGCCGAGAACCTTTGCTTTCATTTTCCTAATCCTTTCGATTTTGGCGTGTTTGCCAATCATGTGTTTAACGAACGAGGCACAGGTTAGGAGAGTTTTATGACAGGTCTGTTACAGAATGTTGAACACTCTATGAACGTCGGATCAAGTGGCTGATACATAGCGTAAAAGCTTGAAATAGCGGGAGTTAAGATTTCGAAAATGAAATTAACTATGCCTCACGGCGATAATCAAAGCCAAAAAGAGCGAAGATTTTTGGGATGAATCTCTCGCCATCACGGACCGCAAAACTACATCGCCGCTGATTTATTTCACTTCAATGACACTTGTGCTGATGCCAGAAAGCATGAAATAGAGCGTGTGTCAGACCCATGTTCACAGGACTCACGAAGATATGTGCTCTATTTTATATGAAATTGTACACACTGATGAGGTGGAGGGGGTGTTGATTTTCAAGTCAAACTTAAACCTCCTGATAAGTTTTATGCAAAAATTTGAGCGTAAGTGGCATTATAGCATTCTTTTTTCAGCATTTTATTGCCTTTAGTGTTCAATTTGTGAATAGTTTGTGAACACTACTATCAGTCAATCGGTTGTTGGGATACTTTCATGCAGTTAAGTCATTTATCGATTCGCAACAAAATTCTTGTGCTCGGCAGTGCGGTCTCTTTGTTGTTCGTGATTGCCATGCTTTTCATCAAATCGGCCAATGATCGGATTGGCAATAACTTCAATCAGTTCTATCAGCATAATTATCAGGTGTCGTTATTGATCGGTCAGATTCGTCAGGCGCAGGCAGACATCATTGGCAACGTCAGAGGGTTGCAGGTGGTGTATCTGCTCGGTCTGCTGGAACAGGTGCCAGAGTTTCGTGCAATTATCGACGAAAACACGTCCAAAACTCCTGAGCTGGTGAAGGCACTGAAGGCCAATTACAGTGGCGATCCCCGGTTACTGAACTCATTTGAAGACAAACTCCAGACCTACCAGAACAATACCTGGCAGTTTGTCAGCGACATGGAAAGCTCGCCCAATCATCAGGCCCCTTATCCGGTGTTCAGAGCCTTTGTCGATAGTTATGCAGCGCTGAATCTTCAGTTTGACCAGATAGAACAGGCCAGTAATGACCGGGCCGTTCAGGCCAATGCCGACACTGTAGCGGCCATCAGTAACGCCAATATCGTCTTCTATATTTCTATTTTACTGGCTGTGGTGATTGCTTTTGTGCTGAGCCAATGGATCGCGGGTGGACTGGTCAAAGGGATCAACCGGGTGAAAGCAACTGCGGAAGCGCTGGCAAGCGGTCATCTGGATGTCTTGTCGGATGTCCCCGGAAAAGATGAAGTGTCTGTGCTGAGCCGTGCCATCGACAGTACAGTCCAGCGCCTGAAAAACACCGTGGGCGGCATTGTCAGCTCCAGTACTCTGGTGGCGGAGAACAGCCGGATCCTTCAGGAAGCCAACAACAATATTCAGGTTGCTGCCGGGGAAGTGTCGGAACATACCATTCTGGCGGTCACCGCGATTGAAGAGTTGTCGACAACCAGTAAGAGCATTGCTTCCAACACCTCAGATTCTGCCCGAGCTTCCGATCAAATGATGGGACTGGCCCAGCGGGGGATTGAGTCCTCCAATCATACCCAGTCCGTCGTGCAGCGCTTGGTGTCCACCTTGCAGGAAACGTCCGGTGTGGTGAATGACCTGCATGGCGAATCCAGAAAAATTGAAAGCATTCTGGAAGTGATTCGCGGGATTGCGGAACAAACGAACCTGCTGGCACTGAACGCCGCCATTGAAGCCGCGCGTGCCGGAGAGCAGGGCCGTGGTTTTGCTGTGGTCGCCGACGAGGTTCGCGGCCTGGCACAACGCTCTCAAACTTCGGTGAATGAAATCGAGCAGATGCTGACTCAGCTGCAACAGGCATGCGGCAGTGCTGTCGATATGATGGCCGACAGCACATCAGAGGCGGATCAGGCAGAATCCCGCATGGCTGAAACCAATCAGCTGCTGGCCGACATCATGAACATGATCCATGAAGTGAATGAACAGACCCAGCAAATCGCCACGGCTGCTGAAGAGCAGAGCGCAGTGGCTGCGGATATCAGCCAGAATATTCACACAGTCCAGGCCCTGTCGGATAAAACCTCAGCCATTGCGTCCGATACGGTTCAGTGCAGTGACGACATGCAGCGCGTCAGCCAGGACGTGAGACAGCAGGTGAGCTTCTTTCAGGTTAAATGATTGTAAAATCAAAAATAACAAACCCGCCAAATGAAGTGTCATTGGCGGGTTTTTTCTTTACCTGTAAGACCTAAAGGCATTACTGATATTAGTGCTCGCCCCTCAAAATGACTGTCTTAAGGGTGAGAAATGAGCGCTGGTTAACACTTTCAGGTGAGCATTTATTCTTGTTGATTGAAATATTATGCATCCGGGTGAGCATATTTACTCACCCGTGCATGATCATCCATTCTATCCTCGGTGGGTCAGTGTGCCACTTCGTCGACGAGATACAGAATCGACTCGTAGGGAATACCGCTGTGGTGCGATAAGCCAATTTCACAGGTTCGGCTGTTACTGAAGCCCCGAGTGCATTCATCCGGGATTTGCGCTTTCAGGGGCGACAGGGATGCCGCGTTCAGCTCGGGGGTTGTAAAGCCTTTATCACCGGCCCAGCCGCAGCACTGAATATGTTCCGGCACAACCACTCGGCTGGCACAGGCATTGGCCAGCTCTACCATTTCATGTTCCAGCCCCATGCGGCGGCTGCTGCAGGTGATATGGAGCATGATGGTTTCCTGTTTTCGTTTCAGCGTCAGATGCGGCATCAGATAGTGCAGCACTAGACCGACCGGCTCAACAATGTGCATGAGTTTGGTGAAGTGTTCCAGACTGCGCTTGGCACAGGGGCTGGTATCAATCAGCACCGGGTAGCGGCCATGCTGACTGGCTTCCCAGAGCGAATCCTCGAGCTGACTGATTTTCTGATGGGCTGGCTCCTGCATCCCTTTGCTGTCGTAGGGCATCCCGCAGCAGAGATCATTGACTGTTTCCGGGATGATCACATCAAAGCCGGCCTTCTCAATGAGTGACAGTGTCACCTCTGTCAGGGAGCGCGTGTCCGGGTTGTCAGATTGCTGGCCCATGGTCCGGCTGGCGCAGGACGGCAGGTAGACAATCTTTCGCTCGCCGTGCGACTGAGTGCTGCTCGCCTGACTGAGTGGATGCCGGTTCATCGTGGGCAGCTCGGGCAGCCATTGTGGCGTCCGGCCCTGGCTCAGACGATGGAGGCGATCGCTGATCCGGGTCAGACGTGCTTCACCCAGCAGGGACTGCGCCGAGTGTGCGCTGCCCAGTCCGGTTTTCACCAGTCGGGTGGTGGTGGCGAAATGATTGGCCGTCCAGCGGGCAATGGGTGTAAAACGCTGATATTTTTCGGTGCGCAGCTGCTTGATTAAATCCCCGGTATTGATGCCAACCGGGCAACGTTCTGCGCAGAGCCCGGTTGCAGCACAGGTGTCGATCCCCTGATAATTGAAGACTTCCTCCAGTGCTTTGGCTTCAGCGGTTTGGCCTTGTCTGCGGCGATGCTGCAGCTCCCGGTACAACACAATGCGCTGTCGCGGGGAGAGAGACAACGTCCGGGACGGACAGACCGGTTCACAAAAACCACATTCAATACAGCGATCAACCCGTGGATCTGCAGCGGGCATCGGCTTCAGGTGAGTGATATGCGCTTTGGGATTGTCGTTGATAATGACGCCGGGATTGAGCAGGCCTTGCGGATCGAACACACGCTTGATGCGTTGCATCAGCTGATATGCATCTTTTCCCCATTCCAGTTCAACGTACGGGGCCATGTTCCGGCCAGTCCCGTGCTCGGCTTTCAGTGAGCCCTGATATTTCACGGCCACGAGTTCCGCAACAGCATCCATCAACGCGCCATAGCGATCAATTTCTGTCTGCGTATCGAACCCCTGCGTAAAGACAAAGTGCAGGTTGCCTTCCAGCGCATGACCGAAAATGATGGCTTCGTCATAGCGAAACTGTTCAAACAGGGCCTGTAAATCCCGGACGCCTCTGGCGAGATCGGCCACCGGAAATGCAACGTCTTCAATGATGACCGTGGTGCCGGTTTCCCGCACAGCCCCTACCGCAGGGAACATGCCTTTCCGGATCGCCCAGAGTGTGTTCACCGTGGTGGGTTCCGAGGTGAAGGGCACGGACTCAATAATGGTGAATGCGGCCATGCTGTGCATGATGGTTTCGCATTGACTGAGCAACGCTTCTTCAGAACCTGCACGGCTTTCCACCAGCAAGGCCGCCGCTTCCAGATCCAGCCGGGCGATAAACTCGGGCATGCCGGGTTTGTCCGCGACCGACCGCATGGCCCGGCCATCCATCATTTCCACGGCAGAAACAGGTGTTCTGGCCAGCACAGCGGTGGCTTCGCTGGCTGCTTCAATACTGCCGAACACCAGCAGGGCAGAGGCCTTGTGCGGATGTTCTTCAACGGTGTTGTAAGTGATATCGGCAATGAACCCCAAGGTGCCTTCAGAGCCAATCATCAGGTGTTCAATGATGTCGATGGGATCCTGAAAATCCGTCAGCGCATTGAGGGCATAGCCTGTGGTGTTTTTCAGGCGATATTTATGCTGAATCTTTTCTTTCAGTGCCGGATTGGCCTGAATATCGTCCCGCAGGGCTTCAATCTCGCCCAGCAGGTGCGCATGACTCTGGCGAAAGGCTGCGGTACTGGCTTCATCCCGGGTATCCAGCACGGTCCCGTCCGTGAGCAGCAGAGTCATGCCATTCACAGTCCGAAACGAGTTTTGCGCCGTCCCGCAGCACATGCCGCTGGCATTATTGGCCGCGATACCGCCGATCTTACAGGTGTTGATCGAGGCCGGGTCCGGGCCGATTTTACGCCCGAACGGGGCCAGGTAACGGTTGGCATCGGCACCAATCACGCCCGGCTGAAGTGTGATTTTCAGGCCATTTGCTTCAATGTGATGCCCGCGCCACTGATCGCTCAGTGTGATGAGCACAGAATCAGACACGGCCTGTCCGGACAAACTGGTGCCCGCTGCGCGATATGTGTAGGGAAGGTGCAGCTCGGCACAGAGAGCGATAACCTGCTGAACCTGAGACAGATTGTCTAACCGGAGTACGATTTGGGGCACCATCCGGTAGAAACTGGCATCGGTGCCATAGGCGAGTCGTCTGGCTTCATCGGTGATGATTTGTGTGGCGTCCAGAACAGGTTCAAGGCGCGAAAGGAGTTGCTGGTGAATGTCTGTCATAGTTGCCCTTGCTCGGAGGCTGAAATCAGTGAAATGCTTTGTTTTTATTCATGAAACATCAGGATGGTTCAAGTGTAGCGTTTGATCACCTGCAGCGGCTGTTTGTGATCTCAGCTTTTCATGTTTGGGGTGCTTTTGTGAATCGGTTGTGAACCCTATCGCTTTCTTTTCTTGCAATAAATGGAAATAATGAAATTCATTCCTTCCAAATTTGATTGAATTCGATGATAAAAACAGATGATCTGATCCTGTTCGTTCAGGTGGTCGAAGATGGCTCTTTCAGCAAAGCGGCCGAAAATCTGGGGATCACCGGGTCTATAGTGAGTAAGCATATTGCCCGGCTGGAAGATGAACTTGGCGTACAGCTTCTTTTTCGGACCACGCGCAGCATCCGCCTGAGTGAAGCCGGTAAAGTGCTGTATCAGGGGGCAAAGCATGTGAAACAGGCCGCTGCAGAAGCGGTGGATGCCGTGAGCGGGTTTGGCGAAAGTCTGAGCGGACACGTGAAGATGTCGGTGCCGACGATTTCCGGCGAATTACTGCTGGCAGAAGCTGTCGCGGGGTTTTGTCATCAGCATCCGAAAATTACCATTGAAATGTCGATGGAAAACCGTTTTGTCGATGTGGTCGGCGAGGGATATGATCTGGTGATCCGCACCGGGTATCTGGAAGATTCCAGCCTGATTGCCCGGCACCTGATTGACTCACAGTGGGTGGTTTGTGCCTCCGGGGCGTATTGCCGCCGCGAGGGCAAACCGGTGTCCCCGGAAGACCTACTCCACCACAATTGTCTGCAGTATGCTTATCAGTCGACGGGCGCAGCCGAATGGCAGTTTCTGGATGAGCAGGGACAGGGATATACCCTGAAAATCAGCGGGAACTTCACGACAGATAATGCCGCCGCGTTGCGAAAAGCGACGCTGGCAGGGTATGGCATTGCTTATATGCCGCGTTGTCTGGTGTATCACGATCTGATGGCGGGCACGCTGGTGGATTTGATGCCGAACCGGGTCGGGAAAAGGTTAGGGATCTATGCGGTCTATCCGTTTACCCGGCAACCGTCACAAAAAATTCGCATGCTGATCGAGCATCTCCGGCAAGCCTATCAGGCGATTTCTCATTATTTTTAAAGACAAAACCGATTTGATTGTGATCTGCCTCCTATAATTGAGTGTAAATGTACTGGGGGGCAGAGCATGAATTGGTATTTATATGCGCTGAAAAAGTACGCGGTGTTTTCAGGACGCGCACAACGACAGGAATACTGGTACTTCTTCCTGATCAATCTGGTGATTACGCTGGCGCTGGGGGTTGTGGATCATCTGTTGCAGACCCCCGGTGTTGAGGAGGGAACAGGGATGCTGGGTGGCATCTATTCACTTGCCGTGTTGCTGCCTTCTCTGGCCGTCGGCGCACGACGATTGCATGACATTGGCCGCTCTGGCTGGTGGATGCTTCTGGTGCTGGTGCCGATTCTTGGCTTCATCGTGCTGGTGATCTTTTTTGTACAGGACGGTCAGCCCGGTGAGAACGAATATGGCCTGAATCCCAAAGAAGACCCGGGGATGGGGCGGATATCGGTGTAGTCCGCTGTGCGGCAACGGATACGTCTTGTAACAGACGGAGGCTTATCCGGTTCGACAGGTTCGTGTTATCTTGCCTTCCGTTTGAAACTTTTACGGCGCGTCTGCGTCCAACGGCTATCGTTTCCGGTTCACCATTGACATGCAGAGATTGTTGCAACATCCGACAAATGCCCGCTACGCCCTGATGCTGACGCTTTGGGTGATTTTGGTGTGTCTGACGAAAAATCTCGGTCTGCTGTCCATGTGTCCTAATGGGGGGGCTGCAATACAGCATGTGGCGATGGTGCAGCAGGACGCGAAGACTTCCGAGGCCACTTCAGCGTCTGAATGTGAGCTCTCCAGCCAGTTAGTGCAGATGCAATGGCAACAGCTGGATTTATTCTTCCTGCCGGTGCTGGGTCTGTTGCTGCTGATTGCCGGACTCTTTGGTGCCAGCCGGATATCTCCGCCGCCTTTTCGGGAGCCGAAGGTTCCCAAACGACGATTACACCTTCAGTTTTGTACTTTCCGTGAATGACAGATCCGTCTCCTGAACCCTTCAGAGAATGTGTCTTGTGAATTCATATAGGAAAGAAAATGCGAAGTAACTCTATCTTAACATCACGCCTGTTCCGCTTCGGGTGGATGGGCCTGTGTCTGTTTTTTGCTGCAGTCATTCAGGCGGCGCCAGTCAGTACGCCCTGGTTGAGCGATCCCAAACATCCCCCCGTGGAAACACGTTTTGTGCTGACGGGCCAGACTGACCCGTCGCAGGGCACGGTGGCCGGTTATCTGGAAGTCCGGTTAGCCAAGGGCTGGAAAACCTACTGGCGATCCCCGGGTGAAGGCGGTGTCGCGCCCACGATGAACTGGCAGGATTCTGCCAACCTGCGCGATCTGTCCTGGCACTGGCCAGCGCCGGAGCGTTATGACGTGCTCGGTGTGGAAACCATCGGTTATGCCGGGGATGTGATCTTCCCGATGACACTGACGGTCGAAGACTTTTCGCAACCAGTGATTCTGCTGGCAAACCTGAGTTTGTCATCCTGCTCCACCGTTTGTGTGATCACCGATTATCCAGTTGATCTGTCATTTATTCCGTCGGAACTACAGCCATCCGGTCCTGAAGTCAGCCGCTATGCACAGGCGATGAGTCTGGTCCCGGCGGCGCCTGCCGCGCCTGAATCGGTTCGGGCCATCTGGGATGCACAGCAGCAACAGTTGCAAGTGACGCTGACCAGCCCGCAAGGCTGGCAAGCGCCGGATGCTTTTATCGATGGTGATACCGACGCCGTGAAAGACAGCAGCTTCGCCAAACCCAGTATGCAAATCGACGGGAATACGCTGACGGCGGTCTTTCGTGTGTCCAGCTGGTTTGGTGAACCCAATCTCAGTGGGCAGTCTGTCCGGCTGACTGTGAAAGATCAGGCCATGCTGGCTGAATACCCGGTCCAGGTTGAAGCCGGGCGCATTCAATCAGCGACACAAACCAGTGTGCTGGTGATGTTTGGTCTGGCGCTGGTTGGCGGGTTGATTCTGAATATCATGCCCTGTGTTTTACCGGTACTGGGGATGAAGCTGTCAACTGTGCTGACCGCAGAACATCAGGAAAAGCGTCAGATTCGATGGCAGTTTCTGGCATCATCTGGCGGGATTGTCAGTGCTTTCTGGCTGATTGCGCTGGTGCTGGGGGGGCTGAAATTGTCCGGCCAGGTGATTGGCTGGGGCATCCAGTTCCAGAGTGCAGGCTTTCTGGCGCTCATGGCGGGCATGACCTTGATTTTCGGCGCTAACATGCTGGGCTTGTTTGAGATTCGTTTACCCTCTGGACTCAGCACCTGGCTGGGCACCCGGAACGGAAATGGCTACAGCGGACATTTCGCGCAAGGGATGTTTGCAACGTTTCTGGCGACCCCGTGTTCGGCGCCATTTCTGGGCACGGCGGTAGCTTTTGCGCTGGCGGGCAGTTATCTGCAACTGGCGTTGATCTTTACCGGTCTGGGGCTCGGCATGGCACTGCCTTGGATTGTGATTGCGGTGTTCCCGGCTCTGGTGCGCCTGTTCCCTAAACCCGGTGCCTGGATGGGGAAAATGAAGGTCGTGTTTGGCCTGATGATGCTGGCGACCACAGTCTGGCTGCTGACGTTGTTGTCTCCCCACTGGCCGATCTGGTTCTTGTGGCTGACCGGACTCGTGGCGGTTGCCGGGATTCTCTGGCGTAGCGTGCGCGTTTATGGCGGAAAACCGGTCGGAGTTCTGAGCAGTGTTTTCCTGCTGGGCGGGGCAGCCGTGCTGCTGATGGGCAGTATGACGGCTGATCGATGGGCCACACCATTGCCACCGGAACTCGAATGGCAACCGCTGTCGGTTCAGACCATTGATCAGGCCGTTGCGCAGGGGAATACCGTGTTTGTGGATGTCACTGCGGATTGGTGTATCACCTGTAAAGCGAACAAAATCAGAGTGCTGTTGCAGCAACCTGTTTATGACGCACTTCAGCAACCGGGCATGGTCCGGATCCGTGGCGACTGGACCATCCCGAATGATACGGTCACGTCGTATTTACAATCCTATGGACGATTTGGCGTGCCGTTTAATATTGTGTACGGACCCGCGGCCCCGGAAGGGATCCCGCTGCCCGTGATTTATACCAGTGAACAAGTGATGCAGGCCATTGAGCAGGCCAAAGGAGAGGCGGAACATGGCTGAGCAAACGACATCGAAAGCGAAGGGCTGGAAAAAGTGGCTCAGGGAGATTGCGTTTTTTTCCGTGCTGCTGACGGCGGTGACCGTGGCGGCCGATCTCTGGCGAAGCCAGTCTGTACCGGATGATGTGCCATTTACGCTGAAGACGACAGATATTCACGGCCAGCCAGTTGATCTGGCTGCGCTGAGTCAGGACCAGCCCGTGCTGGTCTATTACTGGGCCACCTGGTGTGGTGTCTGCCGTTTTGTGACGCCGAGTGTCAACTGGCTGAGCCAGTATTATCCGACGGTCGGGATATCGCTCTCATCCGGACCGGATGAAAAGTTGCAGCGATATTTCGATCATAAAGCGCTGGATTTTCCGAATGTGAACGATCCAAACAATGTGCTGGGCCGCCAGTGGGGTGTGGCTTTCACCCCAACGATCTTCATCGTCCGGGATGGCAAAGTTGAATCCATCACCAGTGGTATCACCACGCCAATGGGGATGCTTGCGCGTCTCTGGCTGGCCTGAGGTGGGTTTTATCATTTTAATCAATTGGTGATCTGGGTTCCCGCTCTTGCGGGAATCCATCGAGCGCCGGGCTCAAAGCGCGTTCAAAACATCATTGAACAGATCAAGTCACAGCCAAGTTCAGCCATTCGGCAGTATTGTTCACAGTACCCAGACGAGGCTCCGGCGCATTAACGTCATTGGGTTCCCGCCTGCGCGGGAACGACGAATGATTTTAAATTCATCATAATACCGCCACTTTCGCGCAGGCGGTTATC